>JBIOHX010000010.1:0-25279 GCA_044449465.1 Gemmatimonadales bacterium
CACTCACCGCGAGCACGGAGTGGGTCCCGATCGCTCCGACGGCGGCGAACGGCTTTGGGAGCACCGCGGACCTGAACGCCCTGGCCACCGTGTTCGCTGGCCGATGGGGCGATACGACTTCGCTCGATCCCGCGACCTTCCGCGGCAAGATCGCCGTGTTCATCGCCACCCCGTCTGCCGCTGGTCTCACTGGCGGGCGGGGCGGCGCGGGCGGCGCCGGTGGGCGACTCGAGCGCTGCGATTCGATTCCGAGCAAATTCGGCGCGGAGGCCGCGGTGCAGGTCGAAGCCGCCATCGCGCGTATCGACGCCGCCGACAGCGCCGCTGGTCGTGCGCGTCGCGGACGCGGCGGGCGTGGTGGCAACGCGGTGCGCGACCGTCGAGCGGAAGCTGCCGGCGCGGCCGGTATACTGTTGATCGCCCTCGATCAGGCGCCGCGTGCGGCGATCCAGGGCGCGTTCGCGTCTCGCGGCGGGATGGAGCCGACGGCCGCCGGGCCGGCGGCGGCTGCGATATCCAGCGCGGCCGCCCAGAAACTGTTCGGCAGACCCGTCGACCAGCTGGCGGTCGGCGCCGTTGGACAACCAGTGAGCGCGCACTTTACCTACGCCTGGCACATGTCGGCCACGCCGGCGCGGAACGTCATCGGGATCATTCGCGGCAGCGACCCGGCGCGCGCGTCGGAGTACGTACTGATCAGCGCCCACAACGACCACGTCGGTGTGAACGCCGTTGCCGTCGATCACGACTCGCTGCGCGCCGTCAACATGGTGACGCGCCCGCAAGGAGCCAACGATCCGGTTTGCCGCCCGTCGCCCAGCCAGGAGCACGAGATCGATTCGCTCATCGCGCGCGCGCGCAGCATTCGTCCACCGCGCCGCGATTCGATCATGAACGGCGCCGACGACGACGGCTCGGGCACAGTGATCCTGCTCGAGATCGCCGAGCGCATGGCGACGGAGCATCCTGCGCGTTCGATCATCTTCGTCTCGCATGAAGGAGAGGAGGCCGGGCTGCTCGGTTCCAAGTGGTTCACCGACCATCCGACCATTCCGCTCGACTCCGTCGCTGCCGCGCTCAACATGGACATGGAAGCGAAGGGCCGAGTCGATCAGGTCAAGTTTGGCGGCCCGTCGTCGATTCAGACGCTCGGCTCGCGCCGCCTGTCGCGCGAGTTCGGGGACATCATCGATTCCGTGAACGCAGTTCGTTTTCCCGACGTGATGGCGGTCGACAAGACCTGGGACGTGAGCGCCAACCCGATGAACCGCTTCTGTCGAAGCGATCAGGTGAACTACGTCCACCACAACGTGCCGGTCACGTACTTTTCCACGGGCTACGCCGAGGACTACCACCAGCAGACCGACGAGCCGCAGTACGCGGACTACGACCACATGGCTCGCGTTGGCCGCTTCGTGCACGACATCGCCTGGGCGATCTCCCAGAGGAAGAACCGGCCTGCGATCTCGGGGCCGGATCCGTCGTATCCTGTTTGTCGGTAGCCCATTGGCCGGGCGGGGTGTGCCAAAGACATGACACACGTTGTCCCGCCCGTTGGACAACACTGGCGACGGTCGCGAAGCCCGTTTTGTCGCAACGCTGACACGGACAACGAGTTAGCCGCGTGACGCGCGGTGGCAGCCCCCGTGCAATAGGGGCGGCCACTCACTTTCACGGGAGCTGTCCCGGTGTCTCGGCCCTCGTCTGTTTTCATGGCCGCCTTCGCGGTCACCGGCCTTTGCCTCGCCACCGGCGCGGCGGGGGCGCAGTCGGAGCTGTCCGTCAGTCCGTTCATGGCTGTCCTCCCCGCCGGAGGGGCGAGTCCGCTCGCCGGTTTGGCGCTGACTCTGGGCGGCGCGCAGAGCGGCTTCGCGCTCCGCGCCAGCGGCAACCTGGCGTTGCAGAACTCGAATACTACTCTGTTCAATACCGGCGGGACGTATCGTCCCTGGGGGGTTGATGCCGACGCGATGTTGTTCTTGGGCGGCCGGGGCTACCGGCAGCCGTCGCTCGCTCCGTTCCTGTTCGCCGGCCTCGGTACCGAGTCGACCGACAGCCTCGGTTACAACGCCAGGCAGAGCAACTGGAGCTACGGCGCGGGCCTGCAAGTCCCGCTCGGCTCGGCGATCGCCATCTTCGGCGAATCGCGGTGGCGCATGTCCCGCTTCATGCTTCCGACCGCCAGCGACGCGCCGTCGCCGACGACCGAGTTTCGGTTCGGCATGACGTTCCGCGTCGGCAGCGGCGGCGACGACGGGGGCTCGCGGTCGCACGGTTGGCGCTAGCCACTACTGGCATTACGTGCCCTCGCTGAGCGCGATCTTCGGATCGACGCGGGCCGCGCGACGCGCGGGCACGTACGCCGCCAGGGCACCGGTGAGCGCCAACAGGGCGGCCGCGCCCGCGTAGGTGGGCAGGTCGTAGGCGGACAGTCCGAACAGCAAGCTGCCGAGCACACGCGAGCCCGCGACGGCGAGGGGCAGGCCGAGGGCGAGGCCGATCGCCACGAGCGTGAGGCCTTGCCGCACGACGAGCGACGAGACCTGTCGTCGCTGCGCGCCCAGCGCCATGCGGATGCCGATCTCGTGGCGGCGGCGTCCGACGACGTACGACAGCATCGCGTAGATCCCGCCAACGGCCAGCACGAGGGCGATCGCCGCGAACGCCGTCAGGGCGAAGGCGGTCGTGCGCTGCTGCGCGAGCGATTCGTCGAGCGCAGCCTGCATGGTCTTCGCCAAATAGACGGGAAGCTCCGGATCCAACTGATGTATGGCGCTGCGGATCTCGCTGAACAGCGCCGACGGATTGCGCGTCGTGTGCACGACGACCGCGTAGCTCGCGAAGTCTGACGCGCTGTCGATGCGCGTGATCGGGAAATACAGCCCTGGGCGCATCGGAGTCGACAGTCCATAGTGCTTCACGTCCTTCACCACGCCCACGACCGTCGACCAGTTCGACGACGTGTCGCCGCGGGAATGGAAGCGCTTGCCCGTCGGGTCGGCCAGGCCGGGCCAGAACTGATGCGCGAACTCTTGGTTGACCACCGCCGGACGAAATGCCCCGGGCGCCGCCCCTCCTTCGTTCGGCGCGTAGAAGCGTCCACGCGCGAGCCGGATTCCCATCGTCGCGAAATAGTCCGGCGATGCGTAGCGTGTGAGCGTGACCGGATCCTGCTGTCCCGGGCGACGCGCCGGCGCTCCTTCGGCTTCAAAGAAATTTCCCCAGTGGCAGCCGAAGGGCGGGCAGGTGACGAAGCCCGCGTGGTCTACGCCCGGGATCGCATCGAGTCGCGCCACGACGGACTCGAAGAACCGGAGCTCCTCGAGACCACCGCGATAGCGCACCGAGGGCAGCGCCAGCCGGAACTCCGCCACGCCGTCCACTCGAAAGCCCGGGTCGACGTCGCGCAGATTGGCATACGCGCGCACTAACAGGCCGCCGCCGACGAGCAGCACGACGGCGAACACCACTTCGAGCGTCACGAGCGAACCGAGCAGGCGACGCTGCGGTACGGAGCCCGTGGTCCGCCCGCCGCCGGCGAGGAGCTGGCTCGACACTTCGAGCCGAGACAGTTGCAGCGTCGGCACGATACCGAACAGGCCAGCCGCAAGCGTGACGAGACCGAACGAGTAGGCGATCGTCCGCCCGCTCACGCCCAACGATACCCACGGCGGCACGAGCGTCGGCGACGCCGCGACGATCGCACGCAGTGCCCACTCGCCCCCCAGTGTCCCCAACGCGCCGGCGAGCGCAGCGAGCGCTAAGCTCTCGGTCAGCAGCTGTCGCCTCACGCGGCCAGCGCTCGCGCCGAGTGCCACGCGCACACCAATCTCTCGCCGGCGGAAGATCGAGCGCGCCAGCATCGTTCCGCCGACGTTCGCGCAGGCGATCAGCAGCACGAGGGCGACCGCCGCGCCGAGCGCCTGGCCAACCGTGCGGTAATTCTTTGCGAACGTGGCGCGGAGTGGCTCGACGGTTGGCGACACCGTATGCGTGGTGTCGTCCTTCGCCCAGATCGCGACCTGCGCATGGTCGAGATCACGCTTGGCGTCCTGCACCGTTTTTCCCGGGCGCAGGCGGCCGACGCCGTCGTACTGGTAGGAATGCGACGCGCCGGTCGAGTCTCCGCCAATCGGCATCCAGAGTTTGACGCCGCCGGGGAACTCGGCCGACGTCGGCAGCACGCCGACGATCGCGTACGTCTCGCTGTTCACGCGTAAAGATGCGCCGACCGCGGAGCGCCGGCCGCCGAATCGCGTCTGCCAGAGGTCGTAGCCGAGGAGCACGACCTTTGGGCCGTGCGGCTTGTCCTCGTCGGCGGTGAAAACGCGGCCGACGATCGGATGCACGCGGAGCACGCGCGGGAGATCGTACGTCATGACGCCGGCGGTCGTGCGCTCGGTCGACGCGCCGTCCGCCAGGTTGACGCTCGTGAGCCCGTAGAGCGCCATCGACTCGAACGCGGTGCTGCTGCTCCGCCAGGTCGTGAAGTCGGGGTAGTTGATCTCCGTGTAGTCGAGATTCCAGCGCGGCGCCGTCTCGTTGAGATAGACGAGGCGCGACGATTCGGGGAACGGGAACGGCTTGAAGAACAGGCCGTCGAGCAGCGCGAACACGGCGGTATTCGCGGCGACCGCCAGCGCGAGCGTCACGACGACGAGCGCCGTCGACCCGGGCTGGCGCAGGAACGAGCGGATGGCGAAGCGGAGATCGATGATGAAGGATCGCATGCGTTGCTCTCGTGGGCCGTCGCGCCTGAGACGCAGGCGCTCGTACGGTGCGCGCGCGGCGACGTCGAGGATGCCGCCCACGCAGGCGGCGGCGTAGGCGGCGCGTCCGCGCGAACGCGCCTCGCCGATCTCCTCGTCGAACAACGCTTCCATCTCCGCGCCGTGCGCCGCGCGCAATTCGGCGGGGAGCGCGCGAAGCGCAAGGCGATACAGCGCCGAAGCCGCACGCGTCATGTCGACTCGACGCGGTGGGCGAGACGCTGCTGCGCGGTCTTGAGCGTCGCCTCGAGCGTGGCCGTCTCGGCCGCCAGCGCGCGCCGGCCGGTCGCCGTGATTCGGTACCAGCGCTTGCGCGCGCTCTCGTTGCGCGCGAATGCCGGTGGCGCGTCGAGCGAGCGAATCCAGCCGCGCTCACTCAGCTCATCGAGCGATCCATAGAGCGTGGCCGGCCAGAGCTTGAGCTCCCCGGCCGTCAGCTCGAGGACGTCGCGCATGATCCCCGAGCCGTGCCGGTCCCGCGCGGCGAGCGATAATAGAATGAAGAACCAGGGTCGAGACACGGCGCCTCCGACGCGGAGCTATGCTACCACGCGATATTATATCACGCAGTATAATCGCGCCAGCGGGGCGTGGCGGGGCGGCACGGGCCGAGCGGCCGTCGCCCGCCGCTTGCTCTTCGAGGGGCGGGAAGGCAGACTCCAGTGATGGCTCCGACACCAACCCGCCACAGATCAATGCGACTCACGCGTCCTTCTTCACTCCGTGCCGCGCTTGGCGCGTCCGCCGCGATCGCCTTCGCGGCGCCGCTGGCCGCACAGGCGACAACCGCCGCGCCGGCGGACACGCTGAACGATCCGATCGGAATTCTCGTCTCACGACTGAACCTCGAGAGTTACAAGGGGGCGGTCAAAGGTCTGACCCAGTTCGGCGATCGTCGACAGGGAACCGAGCGCAATCGCAAGGCAGTCGACTGGATCGAGGCGCAGTTGAAGAGCTACGGCTGCACGAACACCGAGCGCGTCACGTACGATTGGCAGCCGCGCCCTCCGCGCGCGGGCGGCCGCGGGCGAGGCGGCCGTGGCGCGGACAGCGCTCGAGCGCGCACCCACACGGTCATCGGCGACGGACCGGCGAACGGACAGGGCGGAAGCCGAGAATTCGGCGTGCGCACGCGCGTCGGCGTGAACACGGACTCGCTCGCGCAGCCGGACCCTCGCATCCGCGCGCTCGACACGGAGCCGACCACGCCAGGCCAGCGGCAAGAGGTGTACTGCACGAAGGTCGGCGCCACGCATCCCGACGAGATGTACATCGTCGGCGGTCACATGGATGGCATCGGTTGGGGCGAGGCGGCCAACGACGATGGCTCGGGGTCGGCGCTCGTGATGCAGCTCGCACGCGTGTTCAGCAGTCCTGACGTCAAGACCGACCGATCGATCCGCTTCGTGCTCTGGAACAACGAGGAATCTGGGCTCGACGGAGCGAAGGCGTACGTCGCGCAGCGCGAGGCGCTGCAGGGAAAAGAGGATCCGGCTGGGTCGGGCAAATACCCGGAGCCGAAGTGGCTCGGCATGATCCAGCACGACATGATGATGTGGGACCATGGCATGCCGCGCTCGGACGGCACGCTGAGCAAGGAGCAGCGACCGGAGGCCGATGTGAACATCGAATTCGCGCAGACCGCCAAGATGGCGGAAGCGGCGCAGAAGCTCGCCTGGCAGTTCAAAGCCGCGAACGACAAGTATGCGACGGATTATCCGGCACAGGTTGGCCCGCACATGACCAACACGGACTCCGACCCGTTCAAGGACATCGTGCCCGCGATCAGCCTCCGCGAAAACGAGCGCGGCGCTCAAATCGGGGCCGGCTGGGACCCGAACTGGCACCAGCCGACGGACGTCTTCACGACCTACGGCGACAAAGACTTCCGCCTCGGCCTCAACGCCGCCGAGACCACGCTCGCCGCGGTCGCCGAGCTCACGGGGGCGACGATCAGGAAATAGATCGGCGCTGAGATCAGCTCCCGAAGAACCCGCCCCGCCCGCCGCCCGCGCGACCCGGACGCACCTGCCGGATCGCTTGGTTGTCGAGGAACAGCGCGATGAACGGGGGCAGCTTTCGAATCTGCTCGTCGGTCAGCAGCTTCTTCGCCGACGGGCCGTAGATGGCCATCTGATCGAGCGAGCGGTTCTCGGCGGCGCGTACGCGGTCGTAGGCCTCGCCGAGATCGTAGCTGTCCGGCAGCGCGGCCAGATACTTTGCCACCGGCGTCCAGATCGAGTCGATCACTTTGCCGTACACCTTGTTGAGAATCGCGATGCTGTCGGCGACGTCGTTGCTCAAGCCGAGCGAATCCTGCTGCCGCAGCATCTGCTCGAACGGGTTTGGGTACGTGCGCTCGTACTGCTGCTTGATCTGCGACTCGTTCAGCTTGTTCCCGCGGCCGCTGCGCCCCGACCGGAGGCGGAGGAAGAGGTCCTGGCGCTCGCGCTCGGGGCCGACGTCGACGCGCACGTCGAGCGTGAGCTGCATCGGCGCCAGATTGAGCGCGCTTCCCTGGCGGCTCGCGCCGAACCGCGGGTTCACGTCGTACTCATAGGAGTTGGTCGCCGGATTGAACCCGCGAACGAAGAGGAGCGTCGGGTCGGTAAAGCTTGGCGCGCCCCAACCGTGCAGATTGTTCGAACCGTGCACGAGCGCGTCGATGCCAGTGAGCGGGTTGGCGATGCCGAGCGAAATGGTGGCGCGATCCGGCAGCTTGAGCGCCTGCGACACCAGCGACACGCGGAGGCTCAGCTGCGTGTACCAAGGACCCTCGCAGCTGTTCTGGCCGGCGACGGTATTGAGTTGGCGCTCGAGGCAGCTTCGCACGGAGCTCGGCGCACGCGTCAACAGGTTCTGCATCGCCGCGGCGAGCGTCGGATCAGCCGTCTTGGCTGGGTCGTAGATGAACGCGCGATCGTTGTTGTAGCCGTCGCCGTTGATGTCGGCCGACAGGCTTGGCGTGAAGGGGTTGCCCGACTGGACGCGGCCGAGGGCGATGACGCTGACCGCTTGATGGAAGGTATAGCCGACGTTGTAGGTGATCTGATGCCGCGCATCGCGCGCACCGCGCGACCACTGGATGTCGTATGGATCGCCAGCCGTCGAGCCGCCGCTGAAGCCGCGCGTCTCCTCGGTGACCTTCTGCCAGACGTACGTCACGCCCCACTGGAACGACGAGTTGAACGCGATCGGCGAGATGCCGATGGTCGCCTGCGTGCTGTGCGACTTGAGGTCGGACAGGTAATCGGTGACCTGGGCGAATTGCGGCGCGAGGCGGGAGTTGGTCGCGATGATGGCGCCGGTCGACGGGAAGATGCTCGTCTGATTCACGTAGACCGGCCGATTGCCCTCGGACGCCAGCGTGAACACCGGCCGCTGGGCGAAGTTGAGGTCGATCTGACTCTGCTGATTCAGGTTCAATGAATACGTGCCGCTCGTCGACAGCCGGAAGCGGTTATCGAGGATCGGGGCGTTCCAGTTCAAATTGGCGCGCCAGCTCCGCTGCGGGATGTAGTCCGGCGCGAACAGAGATACGTTCTGCGCGTTGCTCGTCAGCGTCGTCGTGTTGTCGGCGCAGGTCGAGGGTATGCTGCCGGTGCTGGCGAGATAGTCGGCCCAGTCGGGCACGGGCACCGCGCTGCCGATGCAGGTCAGTTGCTGCGCGGCCGACGGCAGGCCGGTCTGGTCGACTGCCGCGGCGATGAGCTGCGAGCTCGGAAGATTCTGGAACTCGCCGACGCCGCCCGAGAGCTGCCCGCGCGAGCCGCGGAACGCGCCTTGGAAACCGCCGATCTGGGGATTCGTGCCGTACGTCCAACTGAAACCAAGGCGCGGACTGGCGTAGATGCCGCGCGGCACGGCGTCGTTGCGCCGGCCGAAGATCGAGTCGACGAGCGGATTGAAGGCCGGATTCCCTTGGAAATGCGAGGCGTCGACGCGCACGCCGTAGGTGAGCTGGAACCGCTGCGCCGGCCGATAGGCGGCGCCAAGCCAGGTCGACGCGCCGAGGTCGTCGCCCAACCGACGGTTGACCTCGAGGCGGCGCGTGAAGCTGAACGGCAGGTCGTTCTGGAAATCCGCGAGCGAGTTGTAGACGTAGGTGCCGAAGCGGTTCGTCGTATTGTCCTGCGAGTACCTGTTATAGCGGAAGTCGACACCAAACTTGTAGCGGTGCTTGTTGTCGACACTGATCCACGAAAGCTGATTCTGGAGCTCACCGTTCGTCGTCACCGAGTTGCGCGGCAGCGACGTGCTGCCGCCGAACTGCAAGCTCGATACGCCGGCCGAGCCATCGGGAAAGTCGGAGTTCACACGCACGGTGGCCGACGGCAGCTCGATGTAGGGGTCGCCCGTCGCCACGCTCTCCTGCAGCGAGGCGCTCGTTTCATCGAGGAAATTGTCGAGGAAGTAGCTCGAGTGCCGGCCTTGGATTGCGCCGCCGTAGTTGCGCAGCTGGCCGCCGTGCACCGGCACAGCGGTCGTCTGCAAGCTCGTCGCGTCCTGCCCGTTCCACCGGCCGTTGAGCGTGATGTTGAAGTTGTGGCCGCCGCTCGGCGCGAAGTCGAAGCTCGAGAGGAAGGAGCCATTCTCGGTAAGGTGCTGGCTCGGAATCGCCGACGTCGACAGCGGGATGCCCTCGGCCTGCAGCATGTTGAGCAGCCGAGCCACGGAATCCTGCGACACGCCGACGCGCTCGAGCGCCAGCGGATCGGTGTTGAGCAGATCCTGCAGGTTGTTCGACCGCCGGCCGAGCTGCCAGGAGAACGAATAGAACGATTTGTCGAGTCGGAAGGGGCCCGACGCGTTACCGCTGAACTGAAGGTTGGTGAACTGCTGGCCGAGCTGGCGGCCGATGGCGTCGGTGTACTGGAGCGACGGGGCGTCGACGGATTGGTGGATCGACTGGACTTTGTAGTTGCTGCCGCTGCTCGTGCGGAGCGCGATCTGCGCGCCGGAGAAGCCGCCGCGCGAGGGATCGAAGCTGGAGGTCGTGACGCGCGTCTGCGTCGTGGCGTCGCGCGGAAGGTCGGTGCCGGAGAAGTTGAGGCCGTTGAGCGTGATGTTGTTCTGGTCGGCGCCGAGGCCGAGCACCGAGATGCCGTTCGCTGCGCCGTCGGCGCCCGGGATGAGCGTGACGCCCGGCAGCGTCGCCGCCATCGCGGACAGGTCGCCCAACACGTCGATCGGCACGTTGTTGTTGTTCAGCACCTGGTCGCGACCGCCGACGTCGAGCTGATTGCCGTCGCGCCCTGGACGTTCGCGGCCGGCGTTCACGCGGACGGCATCGAGAACCACCGCCGCCTTGCCGACCGTGGCGTCGGCGATGAGGATATCCTCATCGACCTCGCGCTTGACCTCGAAGCGGGCGGGCTGAAAGCCGATCCCGGTGTAGGCCATCATGTAATCGCCGCCGCCGCCATTGAAGATGATCGAGAAGCGGCCATCCTTGTTCGTCTTGGCGGTGCGCGACGTCTGGTTGACGAGCGACGTCGCGGTGACGGTGATGTTCTCGAGCGGTTTTTTGTCCGCGCCGACGACCTGGCCGCGAATGATGTCCGCATCCTGGGCCTGCAGCGGGGCAAACGCGCCGAACAGCGTGACGAATAGCGTGACGGAGAGCAGAAATATCGAGCGACGAGGTGACACGGGCGGCCTCGAGGGGCTGTGCGAGTGAAGGCGTGACACAGCATCTACGCGCGACGGGCCGCCGGGGTTGGGCGCGCGGTGAGAGGGAGCGCATAGATCCACGATGCGCGTTCAGATCTCTTAGCGCCGCGCATCGGCGGGCGCGATCAGCGACTCGGATCGGGGCCGATCTGCCGCAGATACAGGTTGATCGAACCGAAGCCCAGGTTCGTCTCGAGGCGCACAACGGTCCGCGCCGAGTCGTCGGAGAGCCAGAGTCGAGCGCTGCCGTTCTTGGAAAACATTCGACTGGTCGTGATCTGCGGACGCAACAGCAGCGCGACGAATCGGCCCGCCGGGACGTCGATCGTGTCGCGGCGTACGACGTGCACGACGACCGGGTTGCCTTCGGGCTGGAAATAGCGCCGGAAGACGTAGCATTGGCCGGGCTCGAGCGGCAGCGTGCGGACGAGATAGACGAGCGAGACATCGTCGAGCGGATCGGCGACCGACGCGCGCACCTTGCCGTCCTTGGTGCGGTAACTCCGTTCCTCGGGAAAGATCTGCGTGTCGCGGTTCGCGCGATAATGCGGGTCGTGCACGTTCTGGACGAAGCGGTACGAATTGAAGCTGAGGGAGTCGAACCAGCTCATCGTCGTGTCGTGCACGCTCAACCCGGAAAAGCCGCCGCCGATCGTGAATGATGCCTTCCACGCCACGCGGCCACGGATGGTATCACGCCCGACGAAGCGCATTTCGGCGCCGCCGACGTGGATGCTGAGGTGGAGCTTTTCGAACGACGCCGAGTAGTGCAACTCCTCGCCGTTGGCAAAGGTCGGGTCGGCGAGCTGGCCTTCGAGTGCGCTCGTGACGTCCATGCGCCGCTCTGATGGCGCGCACTGCGCGGTATCAGAGGCAACGCGCGGCGATCTTGGCCGGGCGTCGTGCGCGGAACCGGCGGCGAGCAGCGCGGCTGACAACAACAGAAGGGTCATGCGGGCGGGAATAGCTGGGACAGCGTGACTCGGCTGGAGGACGACCGACCAGGTCGCCTATAGGACGACGAGCGAAGCTGCCGTCCGTTCCAAGCTAACGCGCGCTCGCGTACTGGGCGCGCTCGAGCTCGAGCGTGCGTGTGCCGAACGAGAGCTTGAACCGCAGGCGGAGCAGCGCGCACGAGCTGTCGGCGGCGAACCAGACCTCGGCCTCGCCGCCCTCCGAGAAGAGCCCGCGGGACTTGATGATCGGACGCACGACGATGGCGTCGAAGTCGCCCGCCGGCACCATGATGTGCTCACGCCGTTCAACCTTGATCACAACGGGGTTGCGGTCCTGGTGGTAGTAGCGGTTGAACTCGTACGTCTTACCGACCTCGAGCGGGATCGATCGCAAGAAGTAGATGAACGAGCCTTCGTCGAGCGGATTGGCGACGCTCGGATGTTCCTGGCCGTCGCGCACGTCGAACACCGTGTGATAGGTCGTATGGCCGCGCACGGTTTCGATGTCTTGCACGACCATCGATGCCGAGCCGGCGCTGAGGAAGTCGACCTTGGCAGCGTAGTCGAAACGCTCGCCGACGTGGAACGGAACGTGGAATGAATCGGCGGGGGCGGACGCAGGCGCGCCGGAGGGCGGCGCCGACGGGTCCGGCGTCACGTCCCCGTGGCGCGATTTAGAACTTCTGTATCTCGCCCTTCGCCGCCACCGCGAGAAAATCCTCGCCGGGGTTGATGAACCGGTCCTTCTCGGCGCCGTACTGCTTCTCGTACAGCTGCCGGTAGCGGCCGCCGAGCGCGATCAGCTCGCGGTGCGTGCCGCGCTCGACGATCTCGCCGTTCTCGAGCACGAGGATCTGATCCGCGCTCTCGATCGTCGACAGCCGGTGCGCGATGACGAACGTCGTGCGGCCGCGGCGGAGCGAGCCGAGGCCGTCGCGAATCATCGACTCGCTCTCGCTATCGAGGCTCGACGTCGCTTCATCGAGGATGAGGATTCTCGGATCGGCGAGCACTGCGCGCGCGATGGCGACGCGCTGCCGCTGGCCGCCGGAGAGCTTGACACCGCGCTCGCCGACGACGGTGTCGTAGCCCTTCTCGAAGCGGTCGACGAACTCGTCGCAGTGCGCGATCCGTGCGGCGGCGCGGACCTCCGCCTGCGTCGCACCCGGCTTGCTGAACGCGATGTTCTCGCCGATGGTGCCGTCGAAGAGGAAGTTGTCTTGCATCACGACGCCGACCTGCGAGCGGTAGTCGCGGAGCCTGACGTTCGCGACATCGCGGCCGTCGACGAGCACGCGGCCGCTCTTCGGATGGTTGAATGCCATCACGAGTCCGATCAGCGTGCTCTTGCCGGAGCCGCTCGATCCGACGAGCGCCGTCGTCGAACCGGCGTCGGCCTCGAACGAGACGTGCTTGAGCACCGGCACGTCGGATACGTACTCGAAGCTCACATCCTGGAACTCGACGCGGCCCTCGACGTCCTCGACTGCCTGCTTCTCGGCGTCGGCGTGGTCCTCGGTCGGCATGTCCCGGATCTCACGGATGCGATCGAGGCCGGCGAACGCCTCGCTCACCTGCGTACCGATCGACGCGAGTTGGACGAGCGGCGCCGCCATGAGACCGACGAGGAACACATAGGTGACGAAATCGCCGAGCGTCATCTGGCCGGCGAGAATCGCGCGGCCACCCATGATGATCATGAGGACGCCGATCAAGCCGACGATCACCGACGCCCCGGCCCCGACCGCCGAAGTGCCCGTGATCGTGCCGGCGATATTGCGAAAGAGGCGATGGACGCCGCGGGCGAACACGAGCCGCTCGCGGGGCTCGGCGACATAGATCTTGATCAGGCGGACGCCGCCGATCGTCTCGGTGAGGCGACCCGTCACCTCGGCGTTGATGACGCTCCTCTCGCGGAACATCGGCCGCAATCGCTTGAACGCGACGATCATCATGCCGCCGAACGCCGCGAGCACAATCAGCGTCGCACTGGTGAGCCGCCAATTGAGGTAGAACAGCCCGACGAGCGCCATGATCGCGGTCATGCCGCTGCCGAGCAGCTGAATGAGGCCGGTGCCGACGAGGTTTCGTACGCCCTCGGCGTCGGTCATGATGCGCGAGATGAGCACGCCGGTCTTCGTCGAATCGAAGTACGACGTCGGCAGGCGGAGGATGTGGGCCTGGACGCGCTTGCGCATGTTCGTGATCGCGCGCTGTGCGGCGATGCTCACGACTTGCGAGAGCGAAAACGACGTGGCGGCTTGGATGAGCGTAGCGACCGCGGCCGCGGCCGCGAGCGGCATCAACAGTTGCGCCTGGTGCTTCCCGATGACGTCGTCGATCAGGAACTTCGACGTCAGCGGGAGGACGAAGCCGGCCAACCGGTTGACGACCATGAGCGCCAGGCCGATGGACAGCGATCCGCGGTGCTCGGAGACGAGCGCGCGCGCCTCTTTCCACGCGCGGGATGTGTCGTATTTGGCCATCGAGAAAATCTAGCACGCTGCACAGGCGGCGGGCTCCGCCGTGCGAGCGGCGTCAAGCGCGTGAGAGTACGGTGATTGCGTTGTAGACAGGCATGTGGCGCCGAGGTGGGCGGATTTCACGCGGGCAGCAGGCCGCGGAGCGGGCCCTCGCGGCCCTAGTGATCGCGGCAGGTGCTGGGGCCGCCGCCTGTCATGGCACGCCGACCGATCCGACACAACGATCCGCAGTGGCGGACGCAGCGGCGAAAGTCGCGCAGGCCGCGGCTGCCGTGACCGGGCAGGATGCGCCGGTCGCCAACGACTACGAGAAAGGCAAGTACGTGGGCTTCGACACGCACACATATCCGGGCACCGCGGTGATGCGGACCTGGAAGGAGACACCGGGTTCGCCGTACTCGTGGGTCGGCTACTACCTGCCGTCGCCCTGTCACGCCGACCGATCGTGGACGGGAAAGCGCGACACGTTGATCGCGATGGGTTGGGGGTTGGCCGCGGTATACGTCGGGCAGCAGACCTGGGGAAAGACGCCGCGCGCACTTTCGAGCTCGCAGCTCGCGACGCTCCGCAAGAAGAGCAAGTGTTCGACGGATCTGATGAACGCCAGCGAAGGGGGGCTCGATGCCGACGACGCGACGTCGGCGGCAAAGGCGGAAGGCTTTCCGCCGGGGGCGATCGTGTTCCTCGATCTCGAGCGCGTGGAGACGATCCCGGCAGCGATGCGCTCGTATTACAAGGCGTGGGTGGGGCGGATGCTGGCGACCGGGCGGTATGAGCCCGGCATCTACGCGCACGAGCACAACGCGGCGTCGATCTTCACGGACGTGAAGGACACATTCACGGCCGCGGGCGACACGACGACGCCACGCTTCTGGATCGCGGGGGGCAAAGGGTTCGATACGGGCCGCGCACCGCAGGACGTGGGCTTCGTGTTCGCGGGGGTCTGGCAGGGAGTGATCGACGTGGCGCGGTCGGTGGCGAACGTGCGTCTGCCGGTCGATGTGAACGTCGCGTCGTGGGCTTCGCCGTCGGAGACGGGGATCGAGACGAAGTAGCGCGGGCGAAGCGTCGTGCAGGATTCGTCCAACGTCAGGCGTCCAACCGCTCACGATAAAACCCGGGTTCCGCTCGCGATGCCTGCAGCGCTACATTCGCTGCGCTTCTACCTGTCGCTCGAGGGGAATCGTCATGCATCGATGGCTGATCGTCGCGCTGCTTGGTGCGATGCTGGTTGGTGGAACGACCTTGGATGCGCAGGATACGACCGGCTCGGGGCGCGGTTCGGGTGCGGGGCGCGGCGGCCGCGGCGGGCGGGTCGGACAGCCTCGCCAGTGGCTCGGCGAGATGGACACGGTGCGCGCGCGGGTGTTGTACGTGAGCAAAGACCCGGCGGATCTGTCCAACTGCGGTCCGAACGACTGCGAGGCGCAGACGCGCGCGCGGGTGGCGGACGACAGCATCTTCGCCGCGCGGAGCAAGGGTGTATTGGATTTCCAGAAAGTGCACTACAAGAGCGCCGTGGACGGGCTCGAGATTCCGGCCGATCTCTTCGCGCCGATCGACGGGCGCGCGCGGCGGCACGCGGTGCTCGTCTGGGTGCACGACGGAATTCACGGGCATTTGCGTCCGGAGATGTACTGGCCGTTCATTCGCGAGGCCGTGCAGCGCGGCTACGTCGTGTTCGCGCCGGAATATCGAGGAAGCACCGGCTACGGCAGCGACTTTTATCGCAAGATCGACTACGGCGGCAAAGAGGTCGACGACGTCTTGTCATCCATCGACTATCTGACGGCGCTCCCGAACGTCGACATCGAAAAGCTGGGGATCATCGGCTGGAGTCACGGCGGCTTCATCGCCGCGCACGTCCTGTTCCGCGGCGATCCGCGGTGGAAGGCCGGGGCGGCGATCGTGCCGGTGACGAATCTCGTTTTCCGCCTTTCGGACCACGGGCCGGCCTACGCGCGCGACTACGCGGCGGAGGAGGGCATCCAAGGACTACCGTTCGAACGCGGCTGCGGCCCGCAGCACGACCGCGCGTGCATCGACGAGTATCTCGACCGGTCGCCGGTGTTTCACGCCGACAACCTCAACGTGCCGATGCTCGTGCAGGTCGCGACGAACGACTGCGACGTGTTCTTCCGTGAGGATCAGCAGATGGTGTACACGCTGATGGCCCTCAAACCGACGCTCGCCGAAACGAAGATCTACAAAGATCCTCCGCCGGGGGCGGAGGGTTGCGGCCACACCTTCAGCCGCCGCGTGAATCCGCAAACCCTCGAGCGCGAAGACTCTCCGGAACAGATCGATGCCTGGAACCACACGTGGGCGTTCTTCGAGAAGAATCTGAAGCCCTGAGCGAGCTGGAACGCCCAACGCTCAACGCGATCACGCACATCGCGCCGCAACGCGGGCAGCCTGGTCGGTCGCTTCGTCGAGCTGACGCTGTAACGCTGCCGCGTCGATGGTGCGCGGGGCGGAGCCAGTGAAGGTGTGGACGCGGAGCTCGGTGCGGCGCGCGAGGGCGACGAACACGCGGTACGGATAGTAGGTGGTCGGGGAGGGCATGCTGCGGATCGCGCTGCCCGGGTCTGGCGAGTCGAAGACTCGCCAGAGCTCGCCGCAACGGCTCACGTGAAAGAGGGCGGCGCTCTGTTGAATGACGCGGGGTTCAACGTCGCGGACGATGGCGCTCGCCTTCAAGACGCAGCGCGTGTTCGAGAGGCTCATGGGCGTGGACTCTACGGGGGATCCGTCGTCGGATCCGTTGCCGGATGAGAACTGTTGACACATCGAGTATCGGGTCCGCTTTCCCCGAACTCATCAGAGTTGGAATACTCTGTGGCACACGAGGGGTTTAACCTCCGATCTCGCGGTTAAGTCGGGCCCCCGGTGCCTCTGCGCCCTGTAGCCCCTCCGGGCGCCTTTGACCAGTCTACTCCGCCTACCGCGCGTTCTTGCCGCCGGTCGAAGGTCGGCGGTCGTCGGGGACGAAGCGACGACGGGCGGGCATTTGGATCGCGGGGAGCGTGCGGGCGTCGATCATTGTGCCGCCGGCGATCACACTGTCGCGCGCGAGCAGGAACGCCGTCACCGCGTACGTCTCGTCCGGCGTGAGCGATCCCGGCGCCGTGAGCGGCATGGCGCGGCGGATGTAGTCGAAGAGCGTCGTCGTGTACGGCCAGTAGTTGCCGATCGTGCGCGGGATCTTCGGGTCGCTCATATACGTATTAGAATGACGATGTCACGATCATCGTTGCTCATGGTCGCGGGTCACCGACATCGGCGGCGGCACGATGGCGGCGTACGGGTTTCTCGTCCGCGCGATGATCCGCGGCGAGTGAGCGCCGGCGTGTCCCTTGGTGGCGTACGGGACATCGCTCGGCGCGCCGCCGTTCGGCCAGTCTTTCTCTTTGCCGGGCGAATCGGGGCGGGGCATCGACGCGATATAGGTGGCGACGTCGAAGGCCTGCTGGTCGGTGAGTGTGCCTGGCCGGTCGAACGGCATGTTGTGCCGGATGAACGATGCGCCGCGCTCCGGCCGCGCCATCGATGCGCCGATGCTGAACGACGTCGCGCCCCAGAGCGCCGGGATTGGGCCCATGCCGGCGCCGGTGGTACCATGGCAACGCGCACAATTGTCGATGAACACCGCGGCGCCGCGCGTCGAATCACCGACGAGGTTCTCCGGCATCTTGGCCAACCCTTCGCCGCGCACGTGCTCACCGGTCGGCACGCCGCGCGACATGTACGACAGATAGGCGACGATGTCCTGCATCTCGCGGCTGTCGCTCGGCAGCTTGGATCCGGCGAGGCTGCGCGTGAAGCAGTAGTTGACTCGATCCTCGATCGGGATCACGGCGCCGCTGCGATCCATATAACGGGGATAGCGGGCCATGGCGCCGACGAGGGGCGCCGCGTTGGCCCGCCTCCCTTCGTCGAGATGACAGCTCGTGCAATTGAGCGTGCCACCGTCGTACGCCGGCAGGCTGTCGCGCGTGTGCGTGAGAATGGCCAACCCGCGATAGACGGCGACTTCGAACGGATCGTCCGGCGTGCTGTCGACGACCGGCGGCTGCCAGGCATCGGGATTCCACGACCGCTCGGGTCCATGAGCCGCGAGCGGCGCGGCGCTGTCGGCGCGAGTCGCCGCGTCCTGAATCTGACAGCCGGCGAGGACCGCCGACGCGATCGACGCCGTGGCGAGCGCGCGCAGCCTCGGCACGCCGTGCGCGCTCACTCGACGTGTCGGGGCGCGCCCACGAGCACCACGAACAGGTGGTCGATCTGCTGGCGCTCGATGATCAGCGGCGGCGAGAGGGCGATCGTGTCGGCGGTGGAGCGCACGAGCACGCCGGCGTCAAAGCACTTGAGGAAAATCTCAAAACCGCGGGCGCCGGGGGCGTTGGGGCGCGGCTCGAGCTCGATGGCGCCGACGAGCCCGATGTTGCGCAGGTCGATCACGTGCGGTTCGCCGCGGAGCGCGTGCACCGCATCGGCCCAGTACGACTCGAGCGACGCCGCGCGCTCGAACAGCTGTTCCGATTGGTAGACGTCGAGTGTCGCCAGACCGGCGGCGGCGGCGAGGGGATGGCCCGAATAGGTGTAGCCGTGAAAGAGCTCGATGCCCCCGGGCGCTGCGTTGACGACGGCGTCGTAGATCGAGTTGTGTACACAGACCGCGCCCATCGGCACCGTCGCGTTGGTGATCCCCTTGGCGATGGTCATCATATCCGGCGTGACGCCGAAGCGCTCGGCGGCGAACGCGGCGCCGAGTCGGCCGAAGCCGGTGATGACCTCGTCGAAGATGAGGAGGATGCCGTGGCGATCACAGATCTCGCGGATGCGCTCGAGGTAGCCCTCAGGCGGAATGAGGACGCCGGTCGAACCCGCGACCGGCTCGACGATCACCGCGGCGATCGTATGCGCGCCGTGCTTGGCGACGAGCTCCTCGAGCGCGTCCGCGCGGGTCGCGCCCTGGCGCGGCTGGCCGCGCGAGTAGGCGTTCGTCGCCAGATCGTGCGTGTGCGGCAGATGGTCGACCGCGGGCAGCAACTGCCCGGCGAACTGCTTTCGATTCGACTCGATTCCGCCGACGGCGATGCCGCCGAAGCCGACGCCGTGATAGCCGCGGGCACGTCCAATGAAGCGCAGGCGTTCGGGCTGTCCCTTGGCCTGCCAGTAAGCGAGGGCGATCTTGAGCGCGCTGTCGACCGCCTCCGATCCGGAGTTGCCGAAGAAGACGCGGTCGATGCCGTTCGGGAGGAGCGCCGCGACGCGCTGGGCGAGCTCGAAGGCCAGCGGGTGGCCGAGCTGGAAGGGCGGAGCGTAGTCGAGCACGCCCGCTTGCTCGCGAATCGCGGCGGTGATCGACTCGCGACAGTGGCCGGCGTTGACGCACCAGAGGCCGGCGGTGCCATCGAGGATTTCGCGGCCGTCGGCGGTGGTGTAGTGCATGTCCTTGGCGGCGACGAGCATGCGCGGCGCGCGCTTGAACGCGCGGTTCGCGGTGAAGGGCATCCAGAGCTCGTCGAGCGAGGGCTGGAGGTTCGAGAGCGCGGAGCGCATTGATTCGGTCGATGTCATAGGGATCGTGGGTCGTGGATCGTCGAAGCGGCGGCGCGGATTTGCTGGGCGCATCGTTTCGAGTGAATATGATTGCGAACGGCGGGCTCAGGGAGAGTGCCGCGATGAGTGACGAGCCGGAAGACCTGGCGGAAGTGCAGCGCCAGCTCGAGAAGATTCAACGGCGCAAGCGGGCCGATGTCCGGTGGGGCATATCGCGCCACACGGCTGAGCGCGCCATCGAGGCTATCGCCGACGGCGAGGCGCCTTCTGGCGCGCGCCGTTCGGGCGGCAAGAGCCGACGGCGGAAGCGCCACAAGCGTCTGCTGTAGCGAGCGCGTCGAATACAGCGGTCGAGGCGGCCTGGTGGCACGCGGCCCGCAATGGACAGTCCGCCACGCCGCGTTTGGCCGATCGGGTCGCGCGCGGCGTCCAATCGGCCGCGCTCGCTACGGCGGCGCTATTCAAGGGGGGGAGAATGGCGGACGTACAGATTCAACAGACACCAGACGCGGGTTCTGGGAGTGGTGCGGGCTGGGTGTGGGCGTTGCTCGTGCTCATTCTGCTCGCCGTGATCGCGTGGTTCGTCTTCGGCGGCGGCCTGCACCGTACGACGACGGCGCGCATCGAGATCAATACTCCGGGCGCAGCGGCGGGCGGCGGCTCGGCGGCTGGCTCGGTCGGATCGGGCTCGACGGGCGGCGGGGCGGCCAGTGGTTCGGCTACCGGTTCGGCTGGCGCTACCAAGAAGCCGTAACGGCGGCGACAGACTCCGCGTCGACGAGCGACCGAATCAACAGGACGACCGGCGCGACCTCGCGGGGAACGACAACGGGAACCGGCATGCCGGTTCCCGTTGTCGTTCCTCGGTCACGTCAGACTGCCTTCATCTTCCAGGTCCCTCGATTGAACAGAACCGCCGAGACTACCGCGTAAGTCGAAAACGCGATTGTGATGGCCAGATAGACCGCGTGTGGTCCGAATCCAAACCGAACGCCGAGTAGATATGCGAGCGGCAGCTCCCAGCACCAGAACACGGCGAAGTTGATCAATGTCGGTGTGCGAGTGTCGCCGGCTCCGTTGAACGCCTGAGACATCACCATGCCCCAGGCGTAGAACGGAAAGCCGCACGCCACCGTGCGAAGCGTGGCCGCCGCCTCCGGCAGCACCGCCGGGTCCTGCGTGAACCATCCGGCGATGGTGCGCGCGAAGATCGCGAGCAAGGCGCCGGCAACGGTGAGCACCATCGTGTTGTAGGTGCCGGCGATGCGCACCGCGCGCACCGCCCGCTCGGGCCTTTTGGCGCCAAGGGCCTGGCCGACCATCGTCGCCGCGGCGTTGGCCAAGCCCGCGGCCGGAAGCAGCGCGAACAGGAACAGCCGCACGCCGATCGTGTAGCCGGCCAGCACGCTGCTGCCGAACGATGAGAGAATCCGTATGAGCGCGATCCAGCTTCCCATGCCGATCAACAGCTGTACCGATGCCGACCAGGCGAGGCGCATGAGCCGCGTGATCACACCCCAATCGAATCGAAAGTGGCGCGCGTGCAGATCGATCCGCGAGCCGGGCTTGAGCAGCCGGCTGAGCGCGAACAGCGCGCCCGTGCCGCGCCCAATGTTCGTGGCCAGCGCGGCACCCGCCACGCCCATCCGTGGAAATGGTCCGAGCCCGAAGATCAGGCAGGGTCCGAGCAGAATGTTGATCGCGTTCGCGAGCCAAAGCACTCGCATGGCGATCACGGCATCTCCAGCGCCGCGGAAGATCGCGTTGATGAGAAACAGCATGACGATCGTGACGTTGCCGCCGAGCATGATGCGGGCGTACGTCGAGCCGACGGCGAGCACGTCGCCCGACGCGCCCATCACACCGAGCAGCTTGGGCGCGGCGAACGCAGCCGACAGCCCGAGCACGAGGGCGAAGGCGAGCGAGATCACGATCGCTTGGGCGGCCGCGTGTGCGGCGCCCTCGCGGTCACGCTCGCCGGTGCGCCGCGCGACTGTCGCCGTGGCCGCGATGGCGAGACCCATCGCGAGCGCGTAGACGATCGTGAGCCAGGACTCGGTAAGGCCCACCGTCGCAACGGCGGCCGCGCCGAGGCGTGACACGAAGAACACGTCGCAGACGGCGAAGACGCTCTCCATGACCATCTCGAGCACCATCGGCACGGCGAGCACGAGGATGGCGCGCGACACCGAGCCGCTGGTGTAGTCGCGCTTCGAGCCGGCCAGCGCCTCACGCACGGACGTCCAGAAGCCGCCGTCCGCGGCATCATCGCCCATGTCGCCGTCGCGAAGCCCGGCGATCGACATCTCCTGAGTGGCCGCGAGCTGCGGTACGTCTGAGATCTCGGACATCGAACTACTCATGCGAAACCTCGTTGGAGTGGATCGACCCGCGCGGGCGGCGGACGCGAGCGGATCGGTGATCGGCCACAGGTGGGCCGCAAATCGAAAGGGCGGCGCCGATCGCGGCGCCGCCCTTTGTTCCAACGATGAGCCGTGGGTGCGCGATCAGTGCCTGTGAGCCGTGGCGGCGACGACGTACGACTCCGTCCACGCGCCGAGGTCGGCGGTGCGGGCGGCGTTCATCGTCGCGCTAGTCGGGAGGTCGATCAGCTTCACAGGTCCGAGCTCCGGAAAAAGGGAGGCATCGCGGGACGCGCAGTATAGAGTCAACGCGGAATTCGCGCAAGCGGATTTTTTTTGCTTCCACGAGCGCGCCACGAGCGCGTGCCGCGGGTCACAGCTGCCTCACGGTCGCACCGGGTTTGCGATCGGGTTGCCGTCGAGATCGAGCCGCATGATCGGCGCGATCCCCGTCGCCGCGAGCGGACCCTCGATCACCGCGCGATCGCCGACGATCACCAGCGCGAGATGCTCGGGATCGATGTACTTCTGCGCCACCCGAATCACGTCATCCTTGGTCACCGCCTTCACGCCGCGGATAAACTGCTGGTAGTAGTCCGCCGGAAGGCCCTGCGTGTAAATGCTGGCGATGCTCTGGTTGACGCCGGCCACTTCGGCGAAATCCTCGGGGAGGCTTTGCACGAGGCTCGCCTTGCCTTGGGCCATCTCGTCGTCGGTCGGGGGGACCGGACCACGAATGCCCTCGAGCTGCTTCATGAACTCAATCAGCGCGCTGTCGGTCTTGGCGGTGACGATGTCGCCTGCCGCGCGGAAGGGACCGGGTCCGCGGCCGAACGCGAAGCTCGAGCCGACACCGTAGCTATACGCCTTGACCTCGCGAATGTCATGGTTGAGGCGTGATTGGAACATGCCGCCCAGGATCGTGTTCATGACCCGCAATGCGTAATAGTCGGGCGTGTCGCGCGAGGGACCGACTTCGCCGAGCGCGAAGCTGGATTGCGCGGCGCCAGGCTTGTCAACGAGGTAGATCGTCGTCGCCTTGGGCGGCGGCGGCGCTGGATAGTCGAAGCTCGGCATCGATCCGCCGGCCTTCCACCCGGCGAGCGCCGACTCGATCTGCTGCTTTACCTCTGGGCCGTTGACGTCGCCGACCACTGTAACGACCGCGTGGGCCGGCTGAAAGTAGGCGCGATAGAACGCGAGGACGTCGTCGCGGGCGATCGCCTTGATGCTCGCCTCGGACGCGGAGCGGCCGTACGGGTGAGCATCCGTATATAGCGTTTTTGGAAACACGACGCCGGCGATGGACGCGGTGCGGTCGCGGGCCTGGGTCAGGTTGATGAGGGTGCGCGCCTTGATGCGCTCGAGCGCCGGCTCGGGGAAGGTCGGATTCTCCAGCACGTCGGCGAGAATGGCGAGCGTGGGCGCGACCTTGTCCTTCGTCGCCTCGAACGCGATCCGCCCGGACTCGGCGCCGATCGCGCTGCCGAAGCTCGTGCCAAGGAGCTGGAGGTCGTTGGCCAGCTGATCGCCGGTGCGGTGTGTGGTGCCTTCGGAGAGCATGCTGGCAACGACGCCGGCGAGGCCCGTCTCGTTCGCCTGCTCGTACTGCCGCGCGCCGCCGATGAAGTTGATTTGCACCGTCACGAGCGGTAGCGCGTGCTTCTCGGATACGATGAGTTGCGCGCCGTTGGAAAGGGTGGTCGTCGTCCAGGTCGGGATACGGAGCTCCGGAGCAGGCCCCGGCGTGGGCGCGACGGTGCGGTCGAGCGCTCCACTCTGGTGCTGCGCGCCAGCCGGCGGCGCGACGACCGCGAGCAGGCCAAGCGCGGCGAGGGACGCGACAGCGGCATGGATACGGGCGCTCATTGTCTGGCCTCCCCGGCGCTGGTGGCTTTTTCGGTCAATGGATCGCTGATGACAGTGCTCTTATCGGCGCGCGCGGCGAGATCAGTCTTCCCGAGCGGCACCGTGCTGAGCACGATGCGCTCGGCACCGAGGTATTTGTTCGCGACGCGTTTCACGTCGGCCGTGGCCACCGATTGCGTCTTCGGGTAGTCGACCGTGAACGAGTGGCTGGGATCGTTGAAGAAAGTCTGGTCCTGTCCGAGCTGGAGCGCCTTGCCGAGGTTCGACTGCAATCCGTCGACAAAGGAGAGCTCCTGGCCGGCTTTGGCGCGCTGCAGCTCGTCGGCGGTCGGACCCTCGCGCTTGAACCGATCGATGATCGAGTCGACTTGCGTCTCGAGCTCGGTGAGCGTGTGCCCTGGCCGCGGTGTGGCGACGAGCTCGATCTGTCCGGTGTTCTCCTCGTTGTTCGAGAACGCGAAGACCGACGCCGCGCTCTGCGCATCGTAGACGATCGCCTTGGTCACGCGCGCCGTGCGCGCGCCGGCAAGAATCCTCGTCATGAGATCGAGGGCGTACTGATCCGGGCTGTGCACGCTCACGCCGGGCCATTGGATGTGCAGCCGCGGGATCTGGACGCGATCCTCGAACGTGAGCCGCTTCTCGCCCTCGAGCGCCGGCGGGCCGACAGTGGGGCGCGTGATCGCCGCGCCGCGCGGCAGCCCGGCGAAGTACTTCGCCACCCACGCCTTGGCCTGCGCCGGATCGAAGTCGCCGACGATGTTGAGCGTTGCGTTATTCGGAGCGTAGTACACCCGGAAAAAGCGTTTGACGTCGTCGACGGTGGCGTTGGTGAGATCGGCCATCGCGCCGATCGTCGGCCACGAGTAGGGATTGTCCTTCGGGTACATCGCCATCCCGAGGAGCTCGCCCTCGCGGCCGTAGGGCTGATTGTCGTAGCTCTGGCGCCGCTCGTTCTTCACGATGTCGCGCTGGGCCTTGAACTTCGCTTCGTCGAGCGAATCGAGTAGAAAGCCCATGCGGTCCGACTCGAGCCAGAGGATGGTCTCGAGGTAATTCGACGGATCGGTCTCATAGTAGCGCGTCCAGTCGTACCATGTTTGGCCGTTGTTCCCGCCGCCCACGCCCTCGGTGTACTTGTCGTGCATGCCGTAGGGCACGTGCCCGGAGCCGGTGAACATCACGTGCTCGAACATGTGGGCGAAGCCGGTGTGGCCGGGCACCTCGTTCTTGGAGCCCACGTGGTAGACGACGGCGACCGCGACGGTGGGTGTGGTGTGGTCCGGGGCGAGCACGACGGTGAGCCCGTTGGCGAGCGCGTACTTCTGAAACGGAATGCTGATCGACGGCGCATGCGCGGCGCTCGCCGCCGTCTGCGCCGCGAGCCGCGGCGGTGCGGCGCCGAGGGCGAGGCCGAGCGATGCGGCGGCGATCAATGCGCGCTGATTGACGATCCGGGTCATGTGCACGATCCGGTGGGGGTGGGGGGGGGGGCCGCCGCCCCCCCCGCGGCCCCCAGATAGGGGGGCGTAGTGTTTGGCGGGACCGGCGGGGGGGCCACCGGCAGGCAGGAACACAAACAGCGCGGGGGGGGGGGGGGG
>JBIOHX010000011.1:0-23584 GCA_044449465.1 Gemmatimonadales bacterium
CCATCGCCCGCCAGCGGCGCGGATACACCGTCTCGCGCCAGTCGAGCGGCTCGGCGAGCGGCTGTGGAACGGCGGCGCGCGCCAGCGCTTCGCGCAGATCGGCGCGCTGGGCCGCCCCGAGCGCGTCGGGCGCGAGCGACACGAACAGCGATGTTCCACTTCTCGACAGCAGGTCGAGCCACTGCCGGTTGAGCGCCCACGGAATGTCGTTCGTCACCCCGACGCAGTCGGCGTCGACGGTATAGAATGCGCCTTGCTGCACGCCGCGAAACGCGAGCGAGTTCACGCCCATCTTGCGTGTACGCCCCCATTCCGTGCCGCTCGTGTCGTCGCCGATGCGGCAAAGATCGAAGCGTCCCGCCGACAGGTGGCTGACGGTGTTGCACCCGATGACGATCGCGTCGCCCGCCGCCGTGCGGATGGCCTCATATAGCTCCGCGATCACCTCGGCGTTCGTGCGTGCCGCGCCCGTGACGAACGTCCACCCGTCGCGCGTCAGCGCGGTACCCATCTGAAAGCCCCATCGACCGAACAGATCGAACGTCGTGTAGTCGTGTTTGATCAGGTCGAATCCCCAGCCGCGAATGCGCGCGATGTCGTCCGCGACCTTCTGCCGAACTTCGGGAACGCTGGGGTCGAGCGCGCTGCGGTCGCGCGTCGACCGCCACGAATCGGGCGCGTCGGCCGGCGCTTGCAGCGGCCGGAGCCACGCGCCGGGGCGAACGCCTGAACGCACGAGCTCCGCCGCCAAGCCAGGCATGTCGGAAAACTTTTCGTTTCCATGACCCCATGTGCCACCTCCTGCGCGGTCCTGCCCGCGCCCCGGCTGCCATCCATCGTCGATGACGACGAATGGCCGGTTCGCGCCGGAGGGCGAGAGCTCGAGCAGATGCTGCGCGTCGGCGCGCACCGTGTCGGCGCTGTTCTTCCCGTACGCCCAGTACCAGTCGTTGCTTCCATATATAGGAGCCGACTGCACGCGCGGCGTGGCGCACATCTCTCGGCAGAACGCGTGGAGCGCCGCGAACGACGACTCTCCCGCCTGTCCCGCGCGACAGACCACGTCGCACAAATCGATCTGGCGCGCGCCAAGCGCCACCCCGGCGCTGCCGCTCCGCACGTCGGCGCACAGCGACGCACCCTCCTCGTCCGCTTGCCAGTAGCAGAATGCCGGCGGACCGGTGCGCACGCCGTAGGCATGAGTCAGCGCGCCGTCGAAGGTGGCGAAGTACCACGGCATCACTCGATCGGGCGCCCAGCCTCGCCATTCGAGATCACCGTACGCTCGTTCCCACGCGTCGCCGACGATGAGGCGCGCGTCGCTCATCCGCCCGCGCCACCGGACGTACACCCGCTTGACCGCGACGGCGGGCGACTCCAGTGCCACGCGAAGCGCGCCTCCATGAACCGTCGCGGTCACGACCACACCCCTGGCCGCCGTCCACCGGCCCGTTCCGTCGCGAGTCAGCGTGACGTTTGCCGACTCAGTTTGTACGACCACCAAGTCCGGATCGCGCACCAGATCGAGGAATCCGCGCGGTGCCGCCAATCGCGAGAACCCCCGAGCGACGTTGACCCAATCGCCCGCCGGAACGAGCAACCCGGCCGTCGCGAGCGCCGCCCGCTCGACGAACTCTCTGCGCGAGCCCATGCGAGCGCTATCAGTCAACCGATCTATAGAAGGCGTGCAGCGTCGGACTCTGCCGCAGCGTCTGAAACACGACGCAGTACCGCTGCGTGAGCTCGAGCAGCTTCTCCTTCTCCGCGGGCGCGGCGTCCGTCTCGATGTCGATCAGCAACCGCACCTCGCGAAACCCGACCGCCGCCTCCTTCGACACTCCGAGCGTCCCACGAAAATCCAGATCGCCCTCGGCGGTGAGCCTTCCGCTCCGCACGACGATGCCGAGCGACGTCGCCACCGCATTGAGCGTGACGCCCGCGCACGCCACGAGCGCTTGGAGCAGCATGTCGCCCGAACAGACCGCGAGCCCCGATCCGCCCGTGGCCCCGTGCAGCCCGGCCGCCACGAGCGCACGGCCAGTCTCGACGCTGCAGGAAACGCCGGCGCCCAACTCACCACTCGCGCGCAGCGTGATCAGCGCCGACGCCGGATCGTTCAGGTACTTCTCCTTCAGCGGCGCCTGCGCCGCGCGAAGCTCCTCCCGATTCACCTTCAGCTCCTCGAGTCTCGCATCACCCAACCTACCCCGCGCGAACGGCCGACCACTAGTGCCACGATCTAGAGGTTCACAGGCAGTTTGCCGCCAGCCGCGAGCCGCCCTCCGTTTGTGTCCGCTTTTGTCCGTTTGTGTCTTTCACCAATAGTTACGGCCACCCCGAGCGGCACTTGCCTTCGGCCCCCGCGTTGGTCCTACTCCCCGCAGGATTGATCGACGCTACGAGCCCGCGCTCGAGGCTGCGCGATAGAGGTCCAGCGTGTAGTCCGGCTTGCGAGAGTCGTTGGGCGCGTCGAGCCCGGGCCGTGGCAGCGGACCCCGATACGGAATTGGAGACTCGTCGAACAGCGACTTGTTCATGAGCGTGACTTCCAAGCTGAGCGGAAGCGCGCCGTCGACGCTCAGGTCGCCGTAATTGTTTCCGTGCACGTGTACGACCTCGAACCGCTCGCGCAGCTCGGTGAGCTGCGCGTTGAGTGCGTCGGCGCAGATATCGCTGTCATGAAACTCGATCACCAAGCCGGCGAACGCCTGTGCGTGTGCCGCGATGTAGGGAAGCACCCGGTATTCCGATCCCTCGATGTCGATCTTGGCGAACACGGACAGATCGGCGTGCGGTCCCGTGGCCGCAATGATGTCGGCGATCGCGGCGCTGCCTCGGTCGGAGTTGTACCAGACGCGCTGCCGGTGGTGGTGCACGCGCCCGCGAAAGAAGCGGAAATAGTCGATCGACCGCCGCAAGCGCTCGATCGACGCTCGCGCGCCGCGAAAATTCAGGCCGAGACTCCGCCAGATCACGGCGGCACCACTCTCGATGCCTGCCTTCACGAATTTGCGGCCGCGCACCGTGTGATCGTAGGCGTGGACGGTCAACGAGGGATTGAGCGCCGTGGCCGCGCGCTCGAAGCTCCAATCCGCCGAGACGCCGAACGAGAGGAGCGTCGCCGCGCCCTCGATGGCGGCGATCGGAACGAGATACCCTCCGTCGTGTGGGCCGCCGAGTCGTCGCAGCGAACCGCATTCTACTAGACGGAGAAGCGTTGGGTCCACCCGGTGCTCGAACGACGCGCGCGGCATGGTGAATACTATCACGAATGTCTAACTGGATCGACCGCCCATCCGAACCGGCCGGCCCGGCGGCAGCCAGTGCAATCGCCCGCTCGCGCCCGCAGCGCCGAACGCGGTGGCTATCTCTGCGTGCCCCTCGGTGAAGTGCGTCCACCCCTCGAAGTGCAACGGCACGATCGCCGCACGGGGCCAAGCGTTGGCGAGCGCGACGGCGTCTTCGGCGGTAAACGACAGGGCGTGCGGCCCGGCGACGGCGACCTTCGCCGCTCCCACGTTCAACAGCGCCACGTCGACGTCGAAGCGCCGTCCAACTTCGGCGACGCCGTCGAACCACACGGTGTCACCAGAGAAGTACACGACCGGATCGCAAGCACTCGAGCTCTCGAGCACGAACCCCACGACCGGGCCGCGATCGCCGCCCACCGGCCCATGTCGCGCCGGCGTCGCGCTGACGCGCACTCGCCCGCCGCCGGGCGCCGCGAGCTCCGCGCTCTCCCACGGCTCCATCCCAATGGCGTTGCCCGCCAATCGCTCGGCGCCGGCCCTCGTGGTGTACGTCGCGCGCGCAGCCGCGAGCGACACCCGGCCGGCGTGATCGAGATTGTCGAAGTGGTGGTCGTGACTCAACAACACCGCGTCGACAGCGCCGAGTGCGTCGGGCGCGATCGCCGGCGACTGGGTTTTGTGCAGCGTGTACGCCGTTGTCGGGTAGTCGCTGCCGCCCGCGTCGAACGTTGGGTCGGTGAGAAAACGAAGCCCCGCCAGCTCTACGAGCGCGGTCGGGCCTCCAACGTAGGTGACGCTAAGCGATGACATGAGCGCGTGCGGGCAAAGGTCCGAGCGAAAGCTATGCGTTCCTCCGAGCCCGCTGCTTCTTCGAAACCGACCGGATGACGCGCCGACGTTCGCAACCCTGCCGATGTCAACGCTTGATCGACTCCTCCACCTCGCGAACACCCTCGAGAAGACGCGCCGCGCCATCGGCGATTGCCTGCGCATCCTTCAATTCCTGCGTCAGGCCGTCGACCGAACCGACGCCGGCCTGCAATCGCAGCAAATTCAGACGGACGTTCTCCATCGCCGACACGACCTCGGCGCGGCGAGCTTCGGCGGCTGCGCGTCTGGCCCGAAGATCGGCCACGAGCGCTTCCCGTCGCTCGGTGGATGCGCCCGGTGCGGGCGAGTGCATCGCTTGCTCGATCGTTGCATCGAGTTCCTCGATGTGCGCGCGCGCTGCTCTGGCGTGGGTCTCGAGCGCGTGCAGGGCAGCCGGCACGTCGCCGATCGACTCGCGCATCTCCTTCGGGAAATTGGCGAAGAGCGCCTCCGCCGACATCGAGATGGCGATCTCGGTGGGACGATTCGCCGGAATGGCGCGCAGCCCGAGCTTGTAGCCGGAGATTGCGGCGAGCTTCTGGCCAATGGGGCCCTCCCAGAACCGCCCGAGCCGCGAGCCGGTTCCTTCTCGCAGCCGTCTCCACCTGAGCGTCAGAGCCGTGCCGATGATGCCGGCGTCCAGCGCCAGCACGCCGAATGGAACGGCTGAGAAGCCCAGCACATGGGTCGAGACCAGCGCACCAACCGCCGCCGCGCCGGCGAAGCCACCGACGACCGCGACCTTCGACAGCCGCTCGCGAACACTGCCGGTCGCCCCGAACTCGTACTGGAACTCCTCGCGTCGCCGCTCGTACGATGCCCGCAGACCGTTCGCGATGTCTTCCGTGCTGTAGCCAAGGCGCAGCACGGTGCGCAGGCGCTGCAGCAGGATCACGAGCGGCAGCGCAATGGACGCGGCCGATATTGCAGCGGCCGTGGCGATCTTATATCCCGGCGGCGCTCCGTGACGCATCAGCTCGATCAGCACGTTGATCGCCATCGAGTTCACGATGATCGGCACGGTGATCATCGCCAAGGCGCGGCGGCGGTCGATGAACACGCGCACTGGAACCGGCACCGCTTCACGCTTCGCGATCGTTGGCACGAGTGCCTCGGCGAGCGCTTCACCGGTTGAGGGCCGGTCTGACGGATCCTTCTGCAGACATTGGTCGATTGCCCGCGCCAGCGATGTGGGAACGCCGCGGGCAACGCTGGACACGGCGGGCGCCGGCTTGGTGACATGCTGCGCCATGAATGACTGCGCCGAGGGGCCGGTGAACGGCAGGCGCCCGGTGAGCGCGAAGAAGCCGACGACGCCAAGTGAATAGAGGTCGCTGCGGCCATCGAGCGAGTCGCCGCTGGCTTGCTCTGGCGACATGTATTCCGGCGTGCCGAGCACTTCGCCCTCGACGTCTCCGCTGGCGTGCGCGAGACGGGCGATGCCGAAGTCGGTGACCATGGCGCGCTCGGTCCCGCGCTCGAGCAAGATGTTGGCGGGCTTGATGTCGCGATGGATGACGCCTTGGGCGTGGGCGTAGGCAAGGGCCCATGCCACTTCTCTCAAGATGCGCGCCGCCTCATCTGGCGGGAGCGGTCCCCGAGCGACGACCCGTTGGGTGAGCGTTTCGCCGTCGACATACGCCATGACGTAGAAGACGAACCCGCCGATCTCGTCGACCGAATGGATCGGCACGATATACGGGTGCGAGAGGCGCGCGGCCATGCGCGCTTCGCGGAGGAACCGGTCGCGGAGCTTGTCGTGCGCCGCGAATTCGGGCGGCAGCAGCTTGATCGCGACGAGTCGATCGAGCCGCACCTCGCGCGCGAGGTAGACTACGCCCATTCCTCCGCGGCCCAGCTCACGCTCGAGCGAGTAGCGTCCTGCCAGGGCCGCTTGGAACGACAGGTACACGTAATCGACTGTATCGGACATGATCCGTTATGACTACGTCATCTCGCCGACGAACGTTACAGGCGAGTCCAATCGCCTGACCAACGCGCGCGGCGAGAGAGACGAAATGAGCAGGGTGATGTGGCGCTCGCAAGCTCTGTGAAGCATGAGCTCACGCGTTGTGCGATACCGTTGCGGTGGCTATGTTTAGACCAGCGACATACGCGCCAAGCGCGGAGACAAGTTCCGGTGGTCAGGGGCCTGCCGAATTGCGAGCAGGCCCTTTTTGCGTCAACGGCTCACCTGGGGAAACTCCGAATGCGCCATCGTAGCGTCGGGCACATCATGCAAGTGGCGTGACCACCGGCACGGATCCGAGACATGAAGCTGCGGACGCGAGTGATCACCGTCCGATAAAAGGGAAGGCCTTCGGCGCGACGCGGCTGGGTGGTCATGCCCGCGCGCTCGCGCGGCGACACCTGATCGCGGCTCCGTCGCGCGCCGGTTGGTTGAGCGGGATCAAGCGTCGCGCCCCCGGCCCCTTACTCTCCCGGCTCGATGCGACCGGGCGTTCGCTCAGCGCGGCACACGCGCGGCTGCTTGCCGCGTCAGCGGCCGGTGCCGATGTCGGGCCGGCCGGGGCTTGGCTTCTCGACAATTTCTTCATCGTATCCGAGCAGCTTCCTGAAATTCGGGCAATGCTCCCGCCTGGATACTATCGAGAGCTGCCGAAGCTCGCCGGCGACGGTGACAACGCCGGCTATCCCCGAATCTACGACATCGTTCTCGAGCTGATCGCCCATACGGACGGGCGCCTGGACGAGGCCAGCGTCACGCTCATGCTGGCCGAGTATCAGCGGGTCACCACGCTCACCCTCGGTGAGCTCTGGGCAGTCCCCGCGATGCTGCGCATGGGATATCTCGAGAACGTTCGCCGAATGGCGCTTCGCGCCTGGCGCGACGTCGACGATCGCGCCTCGGCGGATGCTTGGGCTCTGCGTCTCCTCGGGGGCCGCGACCCGGCGACGGGAAATGGTGGGGACGACGCAGCGCTGTTCGCGTTCGTGCACGACGGACCGGCGCTGACGCCGGCCTTTCTGACTCGCTTTCTTCAGCAGCTTCGGAGTCGTCGGTCGGACTTCACGCCCTTGCTCTGGCTCGGGCAGTGGATCGCCGAAGAGGCGATGACCGTGGAGGACGCGACGCAGCGCTCGGTGCAGGAGCTCGCGCTGACGCAGCTCGTGATGGCGAACTCCATCGCCAGTCTCCGTCTCGTGACGCACATCGACTGGACGACGGTCGTCGAAACGGCAAGCGTCGTCGAGGCAACGCTGCGCGAGGATCCGGCGCATGCGTACGCGTTGATGACCCGATCGACGCGCGATCGATATCGGCATGCCGTGGAACGGATCGCGAAGAGGACGACGCTCGATGAAGTGGCGGTCGCGGTGACCGCCGTTCAAGCCGCCATTGACGCGGCGACCGCCGCGGGCACCGCTTTGGAGATGTCCGGCAACGACGATCGCGCGCGGCATGTCGGATACCATCTCATTGGCGACGGACATCGAGCCTTCGAGCGCGCGTGCGGTTTGCGATCCGGCCTCGCGGCGCGTGCGCGAGAAGGCGTCCTCGCGCATCCGGGCGCATTTTACGGCGGTGCTCTGGGTGTCGTCCTCGCATCGGTGTTCGGTGCGGCGCTCGTACCGCTTCGGTTCTTGCCGCCCGGCGAGCGTTCGCTCGTCTGGATCGGCGTCGCGGCGCTGCTCGCGTTCCTTCCCTCCGCGGACGCTGCCGTGGCGATCGTGCATCAGATCGTGAACGCGATCATGCCGGCGTCGCGCTTGGCGCGGCTCGATTATGAGCAGGCGGTCCCGGAGCGCGATCGAACCGTCGTCGTCGTGCCGTTGCTGCTCGGCAGCCTCGACGCCGTGAGCCAAGCGCTGGAACACATCGAGGTGCAATATCTGGCGAATCGTGACCCGCAGATTCGCTTCGCACTCCTCGGCGACTATCTCGACTCGCCGTCGGAGCACGCGCCTGGCGACGACACCATCGTCGAAGCCGGCATCGCGGGCATCCGCGCGCTCAACGGCGTCTACGGCGACGTGACCGGCAATGCTCGAGACTCAGCGACCTACGACCCTCCATTCTATTACTTGCATCGCCCGCGGCGATGGAACGCCGCCGACGCGGTGTGGATGGGCTGGGAGCGAAAGCGCGGAAAGCTCGTCGATTTCAACGCGCTGGTCGCCGGGGACCCGCGAGCGTTCAGCACTATCGAAGGCGACCTCGCTTGGTTGCACGGCGTACGCTACGCCATCACCCTCGATGCGGATACGGTGCTTCCACGCGGCGCGGCGGCGGCATTGATCGGCACGATCGCGCATCCGTTGAACCGCGCCCAATACGATCCGGCGCGCGGCCGCGTGGTGCGAGGATACGGCATTCTACAGCCGCGAGTGAGTGTATCGCTTCCGAGCGCGAGCGAGTCCCGGTTCGCCGCGGTGTACGCCGGTCATCCGGGCGTCGACCCGTACACGACCGCGGTGTCGGACGTGTACCAGGATCTGTTCGGCGAAGGGACGTTCACCGGAAAGGGCATCTACGACATCGAGGTGTTTCGGCGGGCGACGGAGGGGCGCTTTCCCGACAACAGTCTGCTGAGTCACGACCTGCTCGAGGGAACGTTCGCGCGCTCGGGGCTCGTCACGGACGTCGAGGTGTTCGACGACTATCCGACGCGGTATCTCACCGCGACGCGGCGAACGCATCGCTGGATTCGCGGCGATTGGCAGTTACTCCGCTGGCTGACAGCGCGCGTTCCCGGCGCGTCGGGCGCGAACCGCGATCCGCTGTCGTCGCTGTCGCGTTGGAAGATCGCCGACAACTTGCGTCGCAGCGTCACCCCCGTCGCCCTGTTGGTCTGGCTCGTGGCCGGATGGACGATGCTTCCCGGTCCGTGGTGGCCATGGACGGCGGCCGCGCTGGCGGCGTTCAGCACGCCCTGGCTGGCGCCGCTGCTGTTCGCTGGTGCGCGGCCGGGACGGGACCAAACGTGGCGCCCGTACTACGCGGCGCTCGGGCGCGACGGATGGCGGGCGATTCAGCAACTCGCGCTTGGCGTGGCCCTGCTTCCCGATCAGGCACTGCTGGCGGCGGATGCCGTGGTGCGCACGATCGTTCGCGTGCGCTGGACGCGCCGGCACATGCTCGAGTGGCAGACCGCGTCGCAGACCGAAGCGGCGACCGGGAACAGCCGCTCGTCCGTCTGGAAACGGATGTGGCCGGCCGTCCTGTTGGGCGGGACGATCTTGGCGCTCGTCGCCTGGATGGGCGGCGTCCATCCGGCGTCGCGCGGTGCATGGTGGTGGATGTCGGCGGCGCTGTGGACGGCGCTCGCGGTCGTGTGGCTGTTCGTGCCGGAGCTCGCCATCGCGCTCAGCGCACCCGCGAGCCGTCCCGCGCTCACACTCGACGGCGACGACCGCGCGGCGGGGCTCCGCTACGCATCATGTCATTGGAGGTACTTCGATCGATTCGTCACCGCCGAGACACACTGGCTCGCGCCTGACAATTTTCAAGAAACCCCGATCGCCACCGTCGCGTCACGGACCTCGCCGACGAACATCGGCCTCCAATTGCTGGCGACGGCGTCGGCGCACGATCTCGGATTCCTGACGCGCGGTGAGATGATCGACCGCATCGAGCGCGCGTTCGATTCGATGGATCGATTGCCGCGCGTGTACGGGCACTTCTTCAATTGGTATGACCTCGACGATCTTCGCGTGCTCGATCCGCCGTACGTGTCGACCGTGGACTCCGGGAACCTGGCGGGCCATCTGGTCGCGCTCGCGCAGGGATGTTTGGACATCGCCGCGGAACCTGTAAGCGACCAGCGCGTTTGGGCTGCGCTCGAGGCCGAGGTGGGGTGGCGGGGCGGCCTGGGTGGAACGTGGGTCGGCGAGCGCCTGCTGGCGTATCAGTCGGCCATTCTCGAGCTTCGCCGACAGGGCCCGAGCGGCGCCGTCGCTGACGCCGCTGCCGTGCAGTGGGCGCGGCAGCGCCTGCAAGCGGCGGCGGACGAGCTGTCGAGCCTCCAGCTCGATGCCGAAGACGACGCGTCGCTGTCGCTGCGCACGGTTGCCGTCCGGTCGCCCGCCGCGGCGGCGCTCGTCGACCGGCTCGACGTCCTCGCTGGCCGCGCCCGCGACATGGCCATGGCGATGGACTTTCGAGTTCTCTACGATGCCAAGCGGCGCCTGTTCGCGATCGGCTATGACGCGCGCTCGGGAACGCTCGACGATTCCGCCTACGACTTGCTCGCATCGGAGTCACGACTAGCCAGCTTCATCGCGATCGCGAAGGGCGACGTTGGTGTCGAGCATTGGTTTCACCTTGGCCGGTCTCTCACCGTGGCCCGCGGCGCGACGGCGCTCGTGTCGTGGAGCGGCACGATGTTCGAGTATCTCATGCCGCTGCTCGTCATGCCCGCTCGGCCGATGTCGCTGCTCGATCAAACGTGTCATGCCGTCGTTCGGCGGCAGATCGCCTACGCCGATTCGCGCGGTGTGCCTTGGGGGATCTCGGAGTCGGCGTACAACGTGCGCGACCGCCACGACACGTACCAATACCGCGCGTTCGGCGTTCCGAGCCTCGCGCTCAAGCGCGGTCTCGCGTCCGATCTCGTCGTCGCCCCCTATGCCACTGCGCTCGCTCTGGCCGTCGACGCGCATGCGGCGTTGCAAAACCTCACCACCCTCGAGCAGCGGGACGCGCTTGGCGCATACGGCTTCTATGATGCACTCGACTACACCCGCACCGACGCGGACGGCCGCGCCGCGATCGTCCGCGCGTACATGGCGCATCATGTCGGCATGACGCTGGTGGCGCTCGATAACGCACTGAGCGTACAGCCGACCGACTCCGAGGGCGTTTGGCAGCGACGATTCATGTCGCACCCCGCCGTGCGAGCGACGGCGTTGCTTCTCGACGAGCGAATTCCTCGCCACTATACGCCGCGTCCCGCGCAGCCGAACACGCCCGTCGTCTCGGTGGCGGCGGCGGCGCCGGCGAGCCGGATCAGTGCTCGTCAGGTGGACACGCCGCACACGCCGGAGCCGCACGTCGCGCTCCTCGGCGGGCCCGGCTACAGCGTCTTGCTCACCAATGCCGGCGGCGGCTACAGCCGCGCAAATGATGTCGATGTGCTTCGTTGGCGTGCCGACGCAACGCGCGACGATACTGGCCACTGGATCTACGTCAAGGATCTCACCCGCGGCGCACTGTGGTCGGCGGCGTATCAACCGACGTGCGCGGCGCCGGCGTCGTATCGCGCCACCTTCGCCGTCGATCGCGTGACCTTCACCCGCCACGACGGCGGCGTCGAAACCCAAACGGAGATCGTGGTCGTCGCGAGCGAGCAGGCCGAAGTTCGTCGCGTGACACTCGTCAATCGATCACCGGTGGTGCGCGATCTCGAGCTGACCAGCTACGGCGAGGTCGTGCTCTGTCCCGCGGCCGCGGATCGGGCGCATCCGGCGTTTCAGAAATTGTTCGTCGAAACCCAATACCTCCCCCAGGGCGCCGTCCTTGCAAGCCGCCGTCCGCGCTCCGCGCGCGAGACATGGCCGTGGGCCGTGCATGTCGTCTCGTCCGGGGCCGAACGGGTGGGCGAGGTGACGTGCGAGACGGACCGGGCGCGCTTTCTCGGTCGTGGGCGAACGACTCGTGCACCGAGCGCGCTCGATCACGACGGCGCGCTTTCGGGAACGGTCGGCGCGGTCCTCGATCCGATCGTCGCGCTTCGGGTGAGAGTGCGTGTCGAGCCCGGTCGATCGGCCGTGGTGGCCTTCACGACGGCGGCGGCGCCGACGCGTGACGCGGCCCTGCAGCTCGCCGATCGCTATCGTGACACCCGGGCGGTCGAGCGCGCGCTCAGCCTGGCGCGGACTGAAGCCGAGCTCGAGCTACGCGACCTCGACATCGCTCCGGCGGACCTCGCGCTCTACCAGGATTTGGCTGGTGCCCTCATCTATCCGAACGAGGCACTGCGCGCCTCGGCGGCCGAGCGTCAGGCGGCGACCGGCGAGCAGTCGGCATTGTGGGCGCAAGGCATCTCCGGGGACTGGCCGATTGTGCTGGCGACCATCCGTGCTTCCACCGGTCTGCCGAGCGTTCGACAGTTGCTCGTCGCCCATCGCTATTGGCGCACGAAGGGCATTCGCTCAGACCTCGTGATCTTGAATACCAGGACGCACTCGTACTCCCAGGAGCTGCACGATCAGCTCACAGCGGCCGCGATGTCATCGGGGGAAGGCGGCATGCTCGATCAACCCGGCGGCATTTTCGTTCGGCGTGCCGACGCGGTGTCGGCCACGCAGACGGCGCTTCTGCGGGCCGTCGCCCGTATTCACGTCGTGTGTGACGGCGTCGGCCTTGGCCAGATCGTCGCCGCCAACCTGCTCGGCCACGCGACCCGAGTCGCGCGTACGCCGGTGGAGCGCCCGGCTTCGGTGGCACCGCCCGCCGGTGCGCCGCTGCCGGCCAAGACGCCGGCTCTGCGGCATCCGAATGGCTTCGGTGAGCTGACAGCGGCGGGCGACTATGTCATCGACATCGCCGCCGGCCGCCTGCCGCCGGCGCCGTGGGCGAACGTGATCGCGAATCCGGCAATCGGTTTCTGCGTTACCGAGCGCGGCGGCGGCTTTGCGTGGGCCGAGAACAGTTATTTCTTTCGGTTGACGCCCTGGTCGAACGATCCGGTTTCCGACCCGTGCGGCGAAGTTCTGTATCTGAAAGATCTCGCGACTGGCACCGTGTGGACCGCCACGCCCGGTCCCGCCGCGGCGCTCCGGGGCGAACGAGCGTCGCCGAGCTACACCGTTTCCCACAGCCCTGGCGCAACGCGCTTTTCGCACCAGCGACATGATATCCGTACCGAGCTCACTCTTGGTGTGGCGCGCGAAGATGCGGTCAAGATCGCGCATCTCCGCATCACCAATCGCGGTAGCGTCGAGCGGCGTCTGTCGATCACGAGCTACGTGGAGTGGGTGCTCGGCGCCGAGCGCGAACATACCCGGCACCAACTCCACACGCGATACGATGCGACTCGGAGTGCGTTGTTCGCGCAGAATTTCTTTGCGCCGGACTTCACGACGCGTGTCGCGTTTTCCTGCATTAGCGAACCGGCGACCGGCTACACGGCGCGTCGCGACCATTTCATCGGGCGAAACGGCGATCTCGTGGCGCCGGCGGCGTTCGATGCGGAGGAACTCTCCGGCGAGACCGGGGCGGGCGATGATCCGTGCGCCGCGCTTCGATGCGCAATCGTCCTCGCGCCGGGCGAGACCAAGGACGTAGGCATTCTACTCGGCGTCGGCGCGAGCGACGGCGAGGCCCGTCGCCTGATCGAGCAGTATCGAGACGCGGACGCTGCGCTCGAGGCGATTCGTGACGCCGAACAGGCGTGGAATCATCGACTGTCGGTGATTCGCGCGCGGACGCCGGAGCCGGAGCTCGACGCGCTGCTCAACCGATGGTCGTTCTATCAGGCGTTATCCTGCCGAATGTGGGCGCGGTCGGCGTTCTACCAATCCGGCGGTGCATACGGGTTCCGCGACCAATTGCAGGACTCGATGGCCTTTGTGTACGCAGAGCCCGGGCTCGCGCGCGAGCACTTGCTGCGCGCGGCCGCGCGGCAATTCCTCGCCGGCGACGTGCAGCACTGGTGGCACGAACCGTCGGGACGCGGGGTGCGCACGCGCTTCTCCGACGATCTCGTCTGGCTGCCCTTCGTCGCCGATCATTACGTTCGCGTCACCGGCGACGCCGAGCTGTTGGATGCGAGCGCCCCGTACCTCGAAATGCGCGCGCTCAACGATGACGAACAAGAGATCTACGATCTGCCTTCGGCCAGCACCGAGACGAGCTCCCTCTACGAGCACTGTGCGCGCGCGATTGACCGCGCCTGCACCACCGGCGACCATGGGTTGCCCCTCATTGGCGGCGGTGATTGGAACGACGGGATGAACCGCGTCGGCGTCGGCGGGAAGGGCGAAAGCGTCTGGCTCGCCTGGTTTCTCGTCACGACGCTGCGGAGTTTCGCCTTGCATGCCGATGGCCGCGGTGACGTTGCGTCAGCGTCCCGGTGGCGCGCTCGTGCCGATGCGTATGTCGCGGCCGTGGAACGAGCAGGGTGGGATGGTGCGTGGTACCGGCGAGCGTATTTCGACGACGGCACACCGCTCGGCAGCGCGACCGACTCCGAATGTCGCATCGATTCGATCGCCCAGAGCTGGGCGGTGCTCTCGAATGCCGGCGATTCGCAACGCGCCATCAACGCCATGCGCGCGGTCAACGAGCAGCTCGTCCGTGAGGACGCGCGGTTGGTCCTCTTGCTCACGCCGCCGTTCGATCGTTCGGCCCGCGATCCCGGGTACATCCGCGGATATCTTCCGGGCGTCCGCGAGAATGGCGCCCAGTACACGCACGCGGCGCTCTGGGTCGTGCTCGCGATGGCGAGGCTCGGCGACGGCGATCGGGCGGCCGAGCTTTTGAGAATGCTCAACCCTTTGACGCATACGGGCACCGACGCCGAGGTGCGACGCTACATGGTCGAGCCCTACGTCATCGCCGGCGACGTCTACGCGGCGGCCGGACATGAAGGGCGCGGAGGCTGGACCTGGTATACGGGGGCGGCGAGCTGGAGCTACCGCGCGGCGCTGGAGGGCATGCTTGGATTCGAGAAGCGAGGAACACGGTTGCGCATCGACCCGTGCATCCCGGCGTCCTGGCCCGGTTTCTCGCTCGAGTACCGGTATGGCGTCACCACGTACGTCATCGATGTGCGGAATGCCGGTGGTGTTTCACGAGGCGTCACCGCCCTGACGGTCGACGGCGCGGTGCCGCTCGACGGGTCGATCGACCTCGTCGATGACGGGGCGCGCCATCTCGTGGCGATCACGCTCGGCTAGCCTCGCGTCCGGCGCTTCATTGCGCCGGACGCGGCAGATGGATGGTGAACTCAGTGCCATGCTCGGCCGACGACCGCACCGTGATCGACCCGTGATGCGCCTGCACGATCTTGTCGACGATGTAGAGGCCGAGGCCCAGATGCCGCCGGTCGCCCGCGCGCGGAGCGCCGAGCGTCTTCATCCCGTCGAAAATCCGTTGAATCTGATCCGTCGCGATGGGGGAACCTTGGTTCCGCACCGAGATCCCGAGTTCTTCGGTCGACCCCTTCGCTTCAATCTCGATCGGCGCGCCTTGGGCGCCATGCTGCACGGCGTTGCTCACGAGATTGGTGACGGCCTGCGTCAACCGCTCGTAGTCCCACTGTCCGCGCGTTTCGCCGGTCGAGCGAACGTTGATGACGTTTGACGGATACGAAGCGCGCACCTCGGACGCGACATCGTCGAGCATCCCGGCGGCGTCCATCTCGGCGGCGACGATCGGGATCGTATCGCCGAATCGCGTGCGAGTGAACTCCAGAAGATCGACGACCAGTCGATTCATTCGCCGTGCCGTCGCCTCCATCCGGGACACGAGCACCCGCTGCCCCTCTGACAACTCGCCGGTGTCGAGTATGAACCGCGTCGACGTCACGATGGCTCCGATCGGGGTTCGCAGGTCGTGGCCGAGGATGGCGAGAAAGCGGTCCTTCGATTGCTTCACCTCGCCGGTGTACGTCGTGATGGACTCGGCGATCGCCTGATCGACCGCTTCGTTGAAGCGGATCATGTCCTGCAAGTCGGTCGAGTCGGCTTGGCCCTGCATACGCGTCCACAGACGAATCACGCTCGCGCGCAGCGCGCGGAATTCCGACACCATCTGCTCGACCGTAAAGCCGCTTTCGGCTCGGCCCGCTCCATGGGATTGTGCGGCGGTCAGTGATCGTCGCGTGCTGGCGTCCGATCGGCCTTGGGCCTTGTCCGATTGTTGTTCCGCTGTTTGGGGCGCGCTCAGGTCGGCGGAGATGACGCTGAGCATGTCCTTCGCGTGGTCGCGAAGCGCCGCGATGTTCATCGAATCACCGAGCGGAAGGCCCCGCGCGAACGTTTCCCATTCGGCGAGAATCGGCTCGGTGTTGTCGCGGATGAAGTCCGAAAGTCTCTCCACGGTCAATCGGAAGGTTCGAGGGTGGTCCGGAGCAGCAAATCCTCGAGCTCGTCGTCGGGAAGAGTCTGCCACTCCGCGGGTACCGGTGTCAATCGGCGCCGTTCGCTGGGGCATTGGAACAGCAACTCAGCAAGCGCGACGGGCCGCGTGGACAAACGTTTCGCCTTGCGAACGATTCCTCCTAAGCAATGCACCGTGCTTCAGCTCGCAACGGTCGTGCAAAAGCGGGCGGCAACCCGCGTCATCGATTAGATTACAATGTAGCTGGTGAGCAGCTTATTGCTGCCCCCTTTCGGCGGTCTTCGTCGCGCTGCATGCGCGCGGGATGCTTCGAGCCATTCCTGGTCAGCCCGCTCCAGTGTATCGGGAGGCTCCATGGATCGACCGCCGTCGCCGCGCGCCACAGCGCGCACCCTCGCCCAAGTCGAAGATACGCAGGACCTCGAATCGGTCATCTCCGCGGCCCTCGCCGCGCGGCCGATCGATGAATCGATGCTGCGCCGAGGCGTCTGGACCTATGTCGGCGAAGAGCATCGGGCGGGCACGTCTCCCGGTCGCGTCATCATGACGCTCACGGAATTGATCGAACGGTCGAAGACGGCGTCGAAGATGGAGCAGCAAGCCGTCATGCGGCGCGTGATCCTCTGGAGCGTCGAAGCGTACTTCGGTCATCTCGGCGGCCAAATCGACGGCCGCGCCGCCGCTGTCTAGCGCCATGCATGGTGCCGAGCGCCGCACGGTCGCGACCGAGCTGACCTTCAGCCGAGGAGCGACGATGCAGGCTGACGATCGAGGCAGGGCCGTGATCCTGATCGCGGAGCGCGATCTGACCGTTCGCGAACTGCAATTGTTCTTCCTGAATAAAGCCGGGTTCGCCGTCGCGTTCGCCGACGACGGCCAATGCGCCCTCGACCGCGTGCGCCTCGACCCGCCGGCCTTGCTGATCACCGAGATTCTGATTCCGAAGATCGACGGGCTGACATTGTGCCGGCTCGTCCGCAACGACGCCGCGCGCGGTGGTGTACCGGTCATCGTCTTCAGCATCCTTGCCGCTGCGGCGCGTGCGAACGACGCTGGTGCCTCGGCGTTTCTGCGCAAGCCGCTCGTGGAATCGACCTTTCTTGCCGCAATAAACGGAGTGATGATGAATGCCAATGCCGTAATGGAAGCACGATGACGACGCCCACGACATCCACGCCGCCCACGACGCCCTTGATCAGCGACCGCCGCGTGCACGTACGCGAACCGGTCATCGACACCACCGAGCGGCTCACGTCCGGGAACCGCGAGGCCGACTACATCCTCGGCGGCGGCTTTCCCGCGAATTCCATCAACATCATCATGGGCCATCCGGGGTCGGGCAAGACGATCTTCGCGGAACAGTTGATTTTCGACAACGCCGGCGACGACCGCCCGATCCTCTATTTCACCACGCTCTCCGAGCCGCTCGCCAAGGTCGTCCGCTACTTGCAGGGATTCCAGTTCTTCGATGAGACCAAGCTCGGCACGCAAGTCATCTTCGAGGACGTTGGCAGCGAGCTGGCGAAGAGCGGGCCCGAAGCGCTGATCCCCATGCTGCGGGAGGCGATCACGACGCTGTCGCCCAAGGTCATCGTCATCGACTCATTCAAGGCGGTGCACGATCTGGCGCCGTCGGTGGCTGCGCGGCGCCGCATGGTCTACGAGATGACCGCGCTGCTCACGGCCTACGGCACGACCGCGTTCCTCCTTGGCGAGTACACCGAGGAGGACATTCTCCTCTATCCCGAATTCGCCGTCGCCGACGGCATCGTCGAGATGTCTCGCCGCCGCCTCGGCAATCGCGATGAACGATACTTCCGCGTCTACAAGCTGCGCGGAAGCCGATACCTCGAGGGCGCGCACGCCTTTCGCATCACCAGCGCCGGGCTCGACATCTACCCGCGGCTCGTCAGCCCCCGCCTTCCCGAGGGCTACGAGCCGGCGTCGGAACGCATCTCGACCGGGGTGACCGGGCTCGACGCCATGCTCGACGGTGGCGTCTGGCGCGGAACCACCACGCTGCTCGCGGGTCCGTCCGGCGCGGGCAAGACCACGATCGGGCTGCAATTCGCGCTCGAAGGCGCGCGCCAGGGCGAACCGAGTCTGTACATGAACTTTCAAGAAAACCCGTCGCAGCTCATGCGAACGATTCGCAATCTCGGTGTCGACCCCGACGAAGCGCAGGCGCAAGGCCTCGATCTGGTCTACGCGTCGCCGGTCGAGCTCCAGATCGACAGCATCATCGTCGACATGTTTCGCCGCATCCAGCAGCGGCATGTTCGCCGACTGGTCATCGATGCGCTCGGCGATTTGGCGAGCGCGGCCACCGACCCGCAGCGCCTCCACGACTACCTGTACGCGCTCGTCCAACACTTCGCGGTCAGCGGCATCACCAGCATTCTGAACTTCGAGACGGCGGGCAACACCATCGCCGGAAGTGGTATGCAGAACCCAATGAGCTATCTGTCGGATAACGTCCTCCTGCTGACCGTCGACGGCGAGGAACGAACCCGTCGTGCCCTCCGCGTATTGAAGACGCGCGGCAGCGCCCACGACAGGCGCGTTCGCGAAGTCGAGATCAGCGCCGCCGGACTCGCCGTACTGGAATGAGCGCGATTGCCGCGTTCAATCTCGACAATGGGAGGTTCGAACAGCTTCGAAAGCTTTCGGACATCAGCCGGGCGTTTACCTACACCACCTCGTTCGACGAGGTCGCGGGACTCACGGCAAGGCGCGGCGCCGATCTACTCGGGGCGAGCGGGACCGTCGTGATGCTTCACGACGGCGATGGCCAGCTTCACGTTCGAGCGGCGCACGGCATCGACGAAGCGCGCGTGACGCGCTTTCGCGCGCCACTGACGGACGAGGTCATCGGCCGACTTCAAGGCCTGCTCGCCGTTGCGGACGACTGCTTCATTGCCGTTCCGTTGATCGTCGGCGGTGCCGTCACGGGACTGCTCGCCGCCGCGCTCGGTCGTGTCGCCACCGAATCGGACGAATGGTTGTTCTCCGCGCTCGCCGACCAAGCCGCGGTCGCGCTCGAGAACGCGCGGGTGAGCCAGGAGGTGCGACCCGAGCTGGAGAGTCGGCTCCGCGCAAGCGAAGGCGCCACCGATGCCAAGGACCGCGCCTTGTCCACGCTCGCGCACGACATTCGCAGTCCGCTCGGCGCCATCGACGGCTACTGCACGATACTCGAAGACGGCGTCTACGGGCCGATCAACGAGAAGCAGCGCGCCGCGTTGGCGCGGGTGCGGATGAGCGGTCAACACCTCCTGTCATTGCTCGACAACGTCATGGACATGGCGCGACTGAGCGCCGGCGTGATGGGGGTTCGCGACGAGGTCGTCGACCTCCGCGATATCGCCCGCCAAGCCGTGGACATGCTGACGCCCGCCTCCTCCCCCACGCAGCAGACCCGCCGTCTCGCGGCCGGCCCCGCCGGCGCCGCGCGCGGCGACGCCGCGCGTACCCGGCAAGTGTTGGTGAATCTGATCGGCAACGCTGTGAAATTCACACCGAGCGATGGCACGATCACCGTAGCCGTGGCGGCGGTGCGCGCAGAGGAAACGGAGTGGGGCGAAATTCGCGTGACCGACAGCGGCCCGGGGATCGCCGCCGCCGAACGCGATGCGATCTTCCAGCCGTACTATCGCAGCGAAGGCACCGCGACCTTGCCGGGCATCGGGCTGGGTTTAGCGATTTCTCATGCGCTCGTGGCCCAGATGGACGGCAGGCTCGGTGTCGAGAGCGAGAAAGGAGCCGGGTCGTCGTTCACGATTCGCTTGCGCTGGTGCGATGGGACAAGACCCGCACCGAATGCGGTCAGCGCGGCTTTATTCCCGTGAGCTGCACGGTGAATACGAGCGTCGCATTCGGCGGAATCGTCGCGCGCCCCGCTGGCCCGTAGCCGAGCGCCGATCCGATCACGAGCAGTCGCGTTCCACCAACGCGCATGCCGGCAAGTCCCTGGTCCCACCCCCGAATCACCTCGCCGGTGCCCAGCGAGAAGGTGAACGGCGAGCCGCCCACGTTGCTGTCGAACTGCGTGCCATTGGCGAGCCACCCGGTGTACGTCACGATGATCGAGTCGGCCGTCACGGGCACCGCGCCGGAGCCCACGGTCACATCCTTTATATAGAGGTCGGGCGACAGCTTCGTCATCGACGCCAGATCGACGCCGAGTGAGCTGGCGAACGTCTCGGTCGCCGGATCGGACGCCTGCGGCGTGGTTGTTTCACCACCGCTCCCGCCTCCGCACGCGGCGAACAGGCCGAGCACCGCGACAGCGGCGGGGAGGAGCAGGGGGCGCGTTCGGCGCGAACGGGCGATCGACATGCGATGAAGCCGCGGAAGAAGTGTGGACTGTGACGCTATCGCGCGGACCGCGTACCGCGCAAGCGGCGCGCGAGCTAGGATTCAGCCATGCGCTTCGCAACCGCCCCCGCGTTCGCCGCAACACTGCTCGCCGCCGCCCTGGCGGCCAGGCCGGCCGCGGCGCAAACCCGCGACACCGTCCGCGTCGATTACCCAGCCTCGCGCTGCCCGAATTGCGCCCATTGGTCGGCGCCGCACGCGCCCTTCCGAATCACCCGCAACACCTACTACGTCGGCACCGACGGAATCTCGTCGATCCTCATCACGTCGCCGCAGGGCCACGTGCTCATCGACGGCGCCGTCCCCGCCGCCACACCGGTCATCGCCGCGAACATTCGTGCCCTCGGCTTTCGCGTCGAAGACGTGAAGCTGATCCTCAACTCGCACGCGCACTACGATCACGCCGGCGGCATCGCCGCGCTCGCGCGCCTGTCCGGCGCACGCGTGGCCGCCAGTCCCTGGAGCGCGAAGGTGATCTCGAGCGGCGACCCCGACGTGCAAGACCCGCAATTCGGCGTCGTCCTCCCGTTCCCCGGCGCGGGCCAGGTGCAACTCATCCGCGACGGCGAGGTGCTCCGCGTCGGCCCGATCGCCCTCACCGCGCACTTCACGCCCGGTCACACGCCCGGCGGCACGAGCTGGACGTGGGACGACTGCAGCGCGCGGCGCTGTCTCCATCTCCTCTACGCCGACAGCCAAACGCCGGTCTCGGCGGACGATTTCTTTTTCACGCGAAGCTCCACGTACACGACCGGCGAACAGGACTTCGCCCGCGGCCTCGCCACGCTCGCGCGCCTGCCTTGCGACATCCTGCTCACGCCCCATCCCAGCGCATCGTCCATGTTCGAGCGTGCCGCCGCGCGGGACTCGGGCAACCTCAACGCGTTCGTCGACCCCGCACTCTGCACGCGCTTCATAGTCGACGCGAAAGCCGCTGTCGCCACGCGCATGGCCGCGGAGCGCGCGAAGCCGTGACGATCGGACCCTGACGGGAAGTGCGCACCACAGGAGGGAGCGAAGGGAGCATACGAAGAAGCCGGTGGTGACGCTCGCGACGGAGTGAACGAGACCGCTCATTATGAGTTTGTCACCGCCGGCCTTTGGGCGCGGGCGCCGCCCGCCAGAATTCTGGGTCCGCCGCGACCCAGTCGGCCGCTGGCATACTCCACCCCGGTCGCACCGCCAACACGCGCCCATGATTCCGCTGCGCCAACGCGTCGGCTTCTCGAAGCGTTCGCGCTGGTTGCAGGACGTACAGCGTTGAATCCAACATCTCCCACACCGACCCGTCGGCCGTCCCGCGATCCCTCGTGACGGCGACCACTATGAACCGCGCCCCCGCCATCGACCACGCCGGCCCTCGACTGAGGTCGCGACGATAGACGGCGAACCCTTGCGCCGGCGTACCGATCAGCGCCGCCTTGCGCTGTGCGATGACACCGAGCGCCTGCGACAGCGTGCGATTCGTGGCGTACACGCTGGCGACTCTCGCGGTATCCGCCTCGGACGCGAACATGTTGATCCACCAAGCTTCGTGGACGCCGCTCAAACTCTCGAGGCCGACATACGGGTTGGGGCATCGAAGATCGGCGCAGACCTGGGCGCCATCGTTTTCGATGACGACGTACGCGGAATCGACGCCGCGCTTGAGCGAGTCTCGGTAGATGTATGCGTAGCGCGGTGCCGGCGTCTGCGCGAGCAGTGCCGGCGAGAGAAGCGTGAGCAGGCCAACGATCGTGCGCGTCGTCATGACTTGGCGGGTGAGTCGTTCACTGCCAACGCTAAAGGCCAGCCGCATCGACACGATAGGACTTGGTTTCCTCAAACGCGAGAGTCAACGGTGCTTCGCCGTCGCCGAGTGGGCTGACGACGGCTGACGAGGACTCGCGGTTTCTGCCGCCTGGTTTCCCTCGGCGTACGGATTCCGTGCCTCTCCAGCTCCTCGCGCAGCGCGCGCTGTGCTCGCACCACGCTCGCATTCACCGCACTTGGCGTCACCCGAAGCAGCGCCGCGGCATCAGCGTGCGAAACGTGTTGCTCCCGCACCAGCAAATACGCGCGCCGGCGCGCTTCCGGCAGGTCGGCAACCGCCCGTTCGTGAAGCTGCTGTAAATCCTGCGCCTCCAGCGCGAGCTCCGGTTCCATCCACGCGTGCGCGCCCTCGACCAGCTCGCGCACGTGCTCCGCCTCACGATCCCGCCGGCGCTTCCGGCGCCTGCGTGCATCGACTGTCCTCCGCCGCACGAGACACCGCACGTACGACTCGATGTCTTCCGCGCCCACGGACCACGTGCCTGCCCGCATCTCCTCCAGTGCAGCGAACACGACATCCTGTGCTATGTCATCCGCCGAGTCTCGGTCGACGACGTGCAGCGCATGTCGTAGAGCGAGCACGCCGATCGTGGACAGCAGTTCGGCTTCCACTTGCTCGCTCGTTGTATCTGCACTTGCATCACCCGCTTCTGCCGACGCTCTCATGACGCCCCTCCACCGCGCACTTGTCTCTACGGCTCTTCTCAGGAGACATGGTACAACGGGTGCGTCATGCCAGCGTCATGTTGAGGCTCGGCGCCGGTGAATGCGGGCCCAAATGTGTTCGATCGATCGGCGGTGTGTGTTTATCGCCACCCGTGGCGAATAGGTAAGTAGAGGCCTCTGCCTCGCCGGCGCGCGCGATGGGTGCGCGATGGCCCTCGCACACCTCCGCCCCGCTCACCGTGAAAACACGACTTCGCGAACCGAATCGGCGCCCGCCCGCCGAGACCCTGCGATATCCTCCGCGCGACCCGCGCTGGCGCGTACGCATTCCGCTTTTTTGCTCTCTCGTCCCCGCGTTTCGCGCCGTCGACTCGCCAACGACCGCGTCGACTCGGCTGCGCCCCACGATTGATGCGCGATCGCGCGCAATGACTGCGCTCATTCCCGCCACAGGCGCGTTCTATCCGTCAACCGATCGCCTGAGTCCCCACGCGACCTTGTCCGACCGCTCGATCGATGAACCGTCTCCCGAAGTGGCCTCGTCATCGCCGGCGTTGGGATCATCACTGCCCGTGCTCGA
>JBIOHX010000012.1:0-23000 GCA_044449465.1 Gemmatimonadales bacterium
CGCCAAGGCGACGCTCGACACGATGGGCACCCCGCTCGAGGACGCGTGGACGCACCCCGAGGCCTTCCAGTCCGAGAACTTTCGCGCGAACCTGAGCAGCGCCGTCACGCCGAAGCTCGACGTCAATGCGAACGCCGGCTGGTCGAACACCAACCAGCGCCTGCCGCAGACGGACAACAACACTTATAGCTTCATCTACAGCGCGCTCAATAATCCGGGGTTCAACTTCGACTGCTTGACCGACGCGTGCAACAACAGTGGGCTGTTCTACTCTGAGCGCGGCTCGCTGAACGAGTTCCTGAACGGCTACGGCGCGTTCAGCCCGGCGCAGACCTTCCAGGCGCTCGACGAGAACGCCACGCAGCGGTTCATCGGATCGACCGACGCGCAGTGGCGGCCGTACTCGTGGATGCAGAACATCGGGTCGGCCGGCATCGACTATTCGAACAACGCCTACAACGATCTCTGCCGGTTCAACGAGTGCCCGGATTCGCCGCCGCAGCGGCTCGGCACCGTTGACGCCTTCCAGACGAACGTGCGCAACATGTCGTTGAAGCTCGCCAGCAATGGCACCTGGCAGGCGCGCTCGAACCTCAACATGAAGACGACGGTCGGCGCGGACTATACGAACCTCGAGCAGGACCAGGTGCAGAGCATCGGCCAGAACCTTCCGCCGGGCGCGCAGACCGTCGGACAGTCCGCCACGCGCGATGCCAACAACGAGCTGCAGACGGTCGAGAAGACGCTCGGCATCTACGCGCAGGAGCAGGCGTCGTTCCGTGACCGGATGTTCCTCATTGTGGCCGCGCGCCAGGATCAGAACAGCGCCTTCGGCACGAACTTCCAGCACATCTTCTATCCCAAGGTCAGCCTGTCGTGGATCGTCTCCGACGAAAATTTCTTCCCGCATTACGATTGGCTCAACACGTTCCGACTCCGTGGGGCGTATGGCGCGTCGGGTGTCTCGCCTGGCGGCACGGCGGCGCTACGGACTTTCGCCGCGCGCACGGCCGCCATCTCGGCCGACGTTCCCGGCTCGGGGAACGAAGCCGACTTGCCGGCGCTCGTCGCGAACGCGCTCGGCAATCCCAACCTCAAGCCTGAGCGGTCGGCGGAGTTCGAGGGCGGGTTCGAGTCTGGCGTATTCAGCAACCGGCTGCATCTGGACTTCACGTACTACAATAAGAAGACGCACGACGGCATCATCAACGAACCGATCGCCGCCTCGTCGGGCGCTTCGGCGTTGTCGGTGCTGACGAACATCGCGTCGGTGCAGAGCTCGGGGATCGAGCTCAACGTGAACGCCACGGTGCTCGACAACCGCATGTTCGGTTGGGACATCACGGCGGCGACGTCGCACAACAGCGGCAAGATCCTGGACCTCGGTATCGACCAGACCACCGGCAAGAAGCTGGGCATCATCGGCACGGGCACGACGCGCGACTCCGTCGGGCTTCCGATCGACGGCTTCTTCGTGCGGCCGTTTACTTTTGCCGACAGCAACAAGGACGGAATCATCGAGCCGAACGAAGTCCAAGTGACGTCGAGCAAAGCGGCGGGGACCAAAGGCGGGTTCGTGTACGCCGGGTACTCGGTGCCGCGAGACATCATCTCGATCACCAACGGCTTCGACCTGTTCAACCGCAAGCTCCGCATCACCGTTCTCACCGACTACAAGGGCGGCTATTCGATCAACAACAGCACCACGTCGTTCTACGCGACCAACTTCCCGACCTGGTCGTCGGAGAATCTCAAGTCGACGTCGCTGTTCGATCAGGCGCGCAACGTGGCGGCGACCAGCGCCGTGAGCCCCAGCACGTCTTCCGGGTACATCGAGAACGGGCAGTTCTGGAAGCTGCGCGAGGTCTCGGCCGCGTGGACGCTGCCGCAGACGGTCGCCAATCACATTCGCGCCCGCGATGCGCAGTTGGTGTTCGAAGCGCGTAACCTGCACACCTGGACGGGCTACACGGGCTTTGATCCGGAGCAGAACTCCAATTCCGGCGACGTGCAGAACACCTTCTCGACGTTGGCGCCGCCGACCGCGTTCTCCATCCGCGCCAACCTCCACTACTAAACCGTCTTCGAGGACGATTAGAAATGCTGAGACTTACCTATCGCGCTCGAGGAACGGTGGCCGCCACCGCGGTTGCCGCGGGGGCACTGCTCCTGGGCGCTTGCGACCCAAAACAAGAGTTGCTGTCGCCGCAACAGCCCGGCGTCATTTCGCCGAGCAGCGTCGCCAACGCCACCGCGGCGGAAGCGCTCTACGCCGGCGCGCTCGATCGCTGGAAGAACGCCATGATCAATGGCGGCAACAACACAGAAGCGCTGTTCCAGTTCGAGGCCTTGTTCACCGACGAAGTGCGGTCGGCGGACACGTTCTCGCAGCGCAACGACGCCGATCAGCGGGTCACGCAGACGAACGACGGCGTGCTGACGCCGATCTACAACTTCGCGCAGCAGGCGCGGGGCCGAGCGCGCGATGCGATCAACTCGCTGCTCGCCTTCGACCCAGTCGCAGGCAGGGCGCACGTCGGCGAGATGTACCTGGCGATGGGCTCGATCGAGACCGCGCTCTCCGAAGCGTTCTGCAATGGAGTGCCATACGGCGAGACGGCCAATGGCCAGCCGATATATGGCAAGCCCCTGTCTGCCGTCGACGGCGCGAAGCTCGCAATCACGCGCTTCGACTCGGCGTTGGTTTACGTCAATGGCACCGACACGGGCTCCGTACTGACCAAGGACGCGATCCTCATCGCCAAGGGGCGTGCCCAGGTCGACGCCGGTGATTTTGCCGGCGCGGCCGCGACGGTGGCCCCGGTGCCGACGTCATTCCAATACTTATTCGATTATTCGATTACGGCGAATGACGACAACGGCTGGTGGGTGATGGGACCGGCGGTGAAGCGATATACTGCCGGCGACAGCATCAGCGCCGCCGGCATCATCCTCAATGCCATCCCCTTCGCCGAACTGAACGACCCGCGTGTCAAAGTCGAAGACAGCCGCGCGCCGGGTGAAGACCGCAAGACCGACTTCATCCAAGTCGACAACTGGGGCCGTGACGACCCCGTACCGCCGCTGTCGGGCATCGACGCGCGGCTCATCGAGGCCGAGGCCGCGCTGCAGGCTGGCAACATCGGCGGCATGATGAGCATCCTCAACGCGCTCCGGGCGTCGCCGCGGACGATTGGAATCTTCCCGATTCCGGCGCTGGCGGCACTCCCGACGCCCGCGGACAAGGCCAGCGCGACAAAGTTGTTCTTCCGCGAGAAGGCGCTGTGGCAGTTCGAGCGCGGCTGGCGCATGGGCGATTTGCGCCGCCTCGTTCGTCAGTACGGATTCACGCAGGATCAGGTGTATCCGAGCGGCAAGTTCGCCCGGAACACCACGCCATCGGGCAGTTACGGCACCGAGGTGGCTTTCCCGGTGCCCGACGCCGAGAAGACCAACCCCTTGTTCACGGGGTGTATCGATACCAACGCCTGATTGGACCGTAGGCGGCTAGTGTAATTCACTCACGGGGGGCGCACGCCGCGTCCCCCGTGTTTTTTTCCGGATGACTAGGCCGTCGTCCCCAGCCCGCGGCTCGTCCGATGCACAGATGTCGTTTGCTCGATCGGTTGACAGACGGCGCGCCTTGCGGCAAGGTGAGGAAGCGGAGTGAGCGGCTCATGTCGTTTCAGCGAATGAGGAAAGGCGCCGGGGCGTTCTGCAGCCTGTTGGCTCTGAGCGGCGCTGTGTCCCAGGCGCAGGCTCGAACGCCCGCACAGCAGGCAAGCGAGGCGATTCGTTACAGCGTCTACGGTACCGTGGCCGATGAGGATGGCAACGTTGTCGGACCAGCCGACGTCGAGCTGATCGAGGGCGACTCCGTCACTCGACGTTTTCAGACTGGCGGCGGGGGCCGATTTGCCCTCGAGTATTTGGTGTCGCCGCACGTGGTATTCCGCGTTCGTCGCGTTGGCTTTCAGCCCGCCACGATCTCCATCGACGTGACCGCGCCAAGCCATTCCACGAAGGTCCTGGTCAAGCTGCAGCCGGCGGTGAACACGCTCGACCCGGTCCACATCGCGGGCTCGCCCCCCGTGGCGCTGAGCCCCTGGCTCCAGGCCTTCCACGAGCGCGAGGCGAATAACCGCTTCGGGCACTTCGTCGACGAAGAGCAGCTCGACAAGCTGCGTCCGGAGCACGCCAGCGACGCACTTCGCGGCATCGCCGGTGTTTCGGTCACTCCCGGGCCCCGCATCGGCAACCGGGTGCTGATCCGCGGCTGCGCGCCGCTCATCTGGGTCAACGGTCTCCGCGCGCTCGGCGCTCAGATCGACGACGTCGTGGCGGGCAGCGATGTCGCGGCGATCGAGGTCTACAATTCGTTCGCGGGTGTCCCGGCCCAGTTCATGGACCGGTCGGCAACCTGCGGGACGATTCTCGTGTGGCTCAAGTGAACGGGCTCAGTCATTGAGCTCGAGTTGATCGTCCCGGCGTTGGAAGCGTGACCACTATGCCAAAAAAAGAGCGGCTGGCGTTTGCCAGCCGCTCTTTTTTCCAAGCAGAGCAACTCATCAACTCATCACTGACAGGTCGGAGCGGCGGACGTCTTGTCCCACCACACCGGCGTGTTGTTCGCGTCGCCACCCATGCGCGTCGCGGCCGCTTGTACCGCGCTGTTGTTCGCCGAGAGCTCCGACGACGGGTACTTGATGCGCCGCGGACTGTAGTTGAAGATCGAGATTTTCGCCTTGACGAGCGACGGCGTGCAGGTGCGGCGCCACTCGAACCACGCCTGGCCGGCATCGCCGTAGAGCGCGATCCACTTCTGCAGCGCGATCTGCTTGAGCCCGGCCGTTCCCGCCTGCAGCGCGACTGAAGGCTGCGCTAGGTACGCCGCGACCTTGGCGGCGTCGGTCACGCCCCACTGGTTCATCGACGCCGTGATGCCGGCGTTGTAGAACCCGGCCGCCTGCGCCGACGTGAGGCCACCCAGGCCGCGTTGCGCGGCTTCGGCCATGATCAGGTTGCCTTCAGCCGCCGTGAACATGAACGACGGGAAGCTGTTGCCACTGCCGCCCAGGTTGCCCGGGGCGTACGCGATCGGACCCGGATAGAAGACGGCGCCGGGCCGCGACGCGCTGTCCGAGTACGCCACGGCCGTGGCGTTGGTCAGACCATTCGGCTGGCCCGCGAACTTGCCGGTGGCGGAGGCTGGCAACGCATAGATCGCCACGCGCGGATCGTTGTAGTGGTTGAGCGTGTCGATGAGCGTCTTCGACATCCGGTCGTCGTCGCGGCTCGAGAAGTTCTGCGCCCACGGGTTGTTGAACACCCCGTCGCCCGGCCAGCGCAGCTCGGCGTTGTCGCCATTGGACGTGATCAGGCCGCCCGCCGCCGCAAACGCGGCCTTGAGCTCCTTGTCGGTGGTCGCCGGATCGACGTTGACGATGCGCATCGCATCGCGCGCGTGCAGCGAGTTGGCAAACTTCTGCCACTGGGCCGGATTGCCGTTGTAGATCGGGTCGGCGCCGTTGAACGCGTCGGTCGCGCCCGAAAGCGCCGCGCTCGCCGCGGTCAGCTTCGCCATCATGCCCGTGTAGACGGCCTGCTGCGGATCGTACGCCGGCGAGAGGATCGCGGCGCTGGAATCCGCCTCGAGCGCCTGCGAGTACGGGATATCGCCCCACGTGTCCGTGAGGTAGCCATACACCCACTGCTGCATGATGCTCGCCGGCGCCCAAAGGCCAGGGTTCTTCGCCGCCGTGCCCGCGCGAATGACGACCTGGTAATCCTCGAGGTCGTTCGCGTACGCGCCAGTCCAGTTGCCGTTCAGCGACGTAGAGTTCACGCCCTGGTACTGGTCGTTGCCGATGTACTGGTTCTCGGCGAAGTGCTGCACGATGAGTCCGATGTCGCGCAGATCATACCCAGAGCCCAGCCAATTGCCCACTGATGTCTGGATGGCATCGGTGAACACCGCCGTCGGCGGCGCCGACGTCGGCGAGTTCGGGTTGTTGTTGATCGACGTCAGCTTGTCGTTGTTGCATCCGGCAGCGAGGACGGCCAGTAGCGCCGTCGTCGCCGCGGTCGGTAGGAATCGTTGAGTGCGTGTCATGGGTGTCATGAGTTACGGCGTGACGCGCACGCTGAAGCCGTAGCTCCGCGGCACGGGGAGACCGGCGTACTCGAGGCCCTGATTACTGCCCGTGTTGTACGAGATCTCGGGGTCGATGTTCGGCACGTTGGTGCTCGTCCAGAGGTTGCGGCCGACCAGCGCGATGTTCACCGCGCTCGCGTTGAACTTGGCCGCCATGGTGGGCGGCAGCTCGTAGCCCAACCGCAGCTCGCGAAGCTTGATGAAGCTGTCGTCGTACACGTATGGCGAGGCGATGCCGCTGTACGAGAGCGACTGGAAGTACGTCTCCGACGAGATGTTCTGGGTGTTCTTCTGGCCGGTCGACTCGATGAGGCCGTTGATCACGACACCCGGGTTGTTCCAGTCCTTCTCGCGGCCGAGCATCGTGCTGGCCAGCGTGCCGGTCGCCTGACCGTAGAAGTTGGTGCCGCTGAAGATGCTGCCGCCGTGACGAACGTCGAGCGTGCTGGCCAGCGTGAACCGCTTGTACCGCACGCTGTTCACCCAGCCGCCCGTCCACGATGGTTGAATGTTGCCGAGGGTGACCATGGTGTCGGTCGCCTGGTACGTGCCCGCATCCGTGAGGAGCGGCAAGCCTGTGGCCGAATCACGCTTGATGTCGAAGCCGCTGATGTTGCCGAACGGCTTGCCCACGCGCGCCTCGACGCGCACGGAGCCCTGGAATCCGCCGAAGCTGATCGCCGAGAGTCCGGGATTCAGCGAGACGACTTCGCCGCGGTTGTGCGAGGCGTTGAAGGTCGTGCTCCAATCCCACTTGTTGTTGTGGACCGGCTCGATGGTGACCAGGGCCTCGTAGCCCTTGTTGTCGATCTTGCCGGCGTTCACGAGCTTGTTGGAGTAGCCCGAGCTCGACGGGATCGCGACGTTGGTGATCTCGTCCGTGGTGTACTTGTCGTACACGCTGGCGTCGACCGACACGCGGCTGCCCCAGAGGCCGAGTTCCAAGCCGGCCTCGTTGGAGGTCGTGGTCTCCGGCTTGAGGTCCGGATTGAGCAGCGAGTTGCCGAGCGAGAAAAGCGATTGGCCGTCGAATTTGCTCGCGCTGCCGTTGTACGTGGTGTAGAGCGAGTACGGAGCGGCGTCGTTGCCGGCGCGCGCCGTGCCGCCGCGAACCTTGAGGTAGCTGATCGGACCGACGCGAAGCGAGGGAAGCACGTCGCTGAGCACGATCGAGGTGTTCACCGACGGGTAGAAGTACGAGTTGTTGCCCTTCGGCAGCGTCGACGACCAGTCGTTGCGCGCCGTGCCTTCCACCGTCCACCAGCCGTTCCAGGTGAACGACGCCGACCCGTAGGTGCTGTTCACGCCCTGGTTGCTGACCGACTGGCCATTCACAGGGCTGAGCGCCGCGTTGGCGACGTTGTAGATGCCCGGCACCGTGATGCCGTTCACCGCCACCGTGTTCTCGTTGAAGGTGCTGTAGCGGCGGTTGCCGCCGAAGGTGCCGTTCACGGCCAGGTGCGAGTTGAGGTCGCGGTTGGCAACGAGCAGGACGTCGGTGTTGTTCTCGCTGTAGGTGTCGCCAACGAGCGTGAACGCGCCGGCGTACGCCGGGTTCACAGCCGTCGAGCCGTTGTTCAGCTCGATGTTCCCCTCGGCGTAGTCGGTGTTGATGTTGTAGCGGTAGGTGTCGGTGCCCGAGCGGAGTGTTGCGTTCAACCAATCGGTGAGCTTGTAGCTCGCCGATCCGCTGGCGATCACGCGGTCGCGCGTGTCGGACTCTGGGTTCTGCAGCTGCCACCAGTACGGGTTGTTGTGGTAGCTGTAATTCCAATTGAACTCGCGGTTCGACGGACCGTTGTTGAGGGTCGCCGATTGGAGGTAGTTCTGCTTCAGCGCGTTCATGTCGACCTGGCGTCCGAACCACACGTACAGACCCTCGACGACGCTGGCCGTGTAGCCCTGACCGGGCCGGTTCGTGGCGCCGTTGCGCCCGTAGTTCACCGAGCCGTTGAGGGTGAGCCGGTCGTTCACCGAGAGCTCGCCCGAGGCTACGCCGCCCAAGCGGCGCAGGAATTGGTCGGGCACGATGCCGCTCGTATTCTCACCGGAGAAGGAGAGGCGCGCGTTGGAGTGGTCGTTACCGCCAGACACCGCGACCGTTCCGTCCATCGTGTGGCCGGTGTTGAAGAACGACGACACGTTGTCCGGGTGCGCGACCCATGGCATCTGCTTGCCTGTGAACTGGTCAATCAGCTGGCCGTTGAGGCGCGGACCGTAGCTCTGGTCGTTGCCGTCGAGCGGGCCGGAGCCGTTGACCCAGTTGAACTGCCCGCCGGAGCCCTGGCCGTAGGAGTTCTGGAAATCAGGCAGAATCGACGCTTTGTCGAGCGTGTACGAGGTGCTGACCTGCATGTTCGAGGCGCCGGGCGCGCCGCGCTTGGTCGTGATGATGATCGCGCCGTTCGCCGCGCGCGACCCGTAGAGGGCCGCGGCGTTCGGCCCCTTGAGCACCGAGATCGAGGCGATGTCGTCCGGGTTGATGTCCTGGATCGCGTTGCCGAAATCGTGCGAGCCGAGCATGCCGCCCGACTGCGCCGAGGAACCGCGGTCCGCGTTCGACACCGGAATGCCGTCGACGATGAACAGCGGCTGGTTCGACCCCGTGATCGAGGTATAGCCGCGGATGTTGATGCTCGTCGACCCGCCCTGCGTGCCGTTGCCGACGATCGTCACGCCCGAGACCTTGCCCTCGAGCTGGTTCTCGATGTTCGGCGCGAAGGTGGTATTCAGCTCTTCACTCGAGATCTGCTGCTGCGCCGTTCCGACCTGGCTCTTCTCTTTCGAGATGCCAAGCGCGGTGGTGACCACGCCGGTCAGCTGAATCGGCGCCGGATCGAGCTGGAAGTCTTGCGTCATCGTGTCGTTGTTGAGCGCGATGGCGATCGACTTCGGCTGGTAGCCGAGCCGGCGAGCGGTGACTGTAATGGTACGGCCGCGCTGGACCGATGGAATAACGACGGTGAATCGACCTTCGGCGTTGGTGCTGACAACGATGTTGAGAGCCCCAACGGCGACGCTTGCCGCGTCCAGGGGCGCATTCACTTCGTTGAGCACACGGCCAGTGATCGTTGTCCGCTGTGCCATTGCCGCCGCTGGGCCAAAGCCCAACAGCAGGCCGACACATGCGAGCGCACGGTGGAGGCTCCTCGTCATGACGTGTGTCTACCTCGCGTGAGTGACTAGATGCCGCTCGCCGGCGTGTCTGCACGTGTCCAGCGAAATGCATCCAGATGCCGACTCGCGCGCTCGTTCGCGCGAGTCTCTGATCGACGCCGTGGAGGCTGGTCTTGGGCGCCCTGTCGCGGCGTGCAGACCGGGTGGGTTCTCAAGGGACGACCCGGACCACCTCCCTCTGGCGTGCCGTAACTAAAGTCACGGTCAAACCGTCGTCAACCATGCGCGAGCGTCGAGCACGTTTGGATAACTTATTCAACCACAAATACTTAACTGGTTAACTAATCCCTAACAGCCTTCGAACATCAACTCCACGAGTGAGAGGAACGTCATCTGTAAACTCGCAGTCCCTGGGACGACACGGCCTGTCGGTGGTTGATGCTTTGCGAGTGACCGACGGACGGCGAGAGCCGCTCCGAAATAAAAAGAGCGCCGAATTGCTCGGCGCTCGTCGTCGGAAACTGTTTGGGCTGATCGAAGCTCAGCGCGGCAAATTCTAAGATCGGGGAGCCGCGAGCCTATCTCCCAATGGTGCTCGCGCCCGCGGTCACGAACGGGGCGCCGAGCGACAACAGATCCGCCGGATCGATTGTCAAAGCTCCAAAGCGCGCGCTCCAGTGCAGATGCGGGCCGGTCACACGGCCCGTCGCTCCAACTTTGCCTATCTCCTGCCCGCGCTCCACCGTATCGCCCACGGCTACCTCGGGCTGACTCATATGGAAGTACCCGGTCAGGATGCCGTCGCCATGATCGATGTAGACCACGTTTCCGGCCAAGAAGAAAGACGCGACCAGGGCGACGACGCCGCGGTTCGCCGCGTAGATGGGATCGCCCAGCGCGCCGCGATAGTCCACGCCCAAGTGGCTGCTCGACACACGACCGTTGAACACCCGACTTCGCCCGAAGCGGCTCGTCACTCGCGCCTGCCGCGGACGAAGGAAGGAGAGCGTCCACAACTGGGGCGTGTCCTGCGCGTGACGCCCAATGCTTCGCGCCAGCTCGTTTTCCTGCTCGATCCTCGCTTCGGTGGCCGAATCCATGCGCTGCGTGAAGCGCTTATCGACGTGGAGCCGGCTCGCGCCGCGCGTACGACCTCGAGCTTGCGTTGGTGTCGCGGGAGCGGGGTTGTGCGGATATCTGAGCATCACGCGCAACGTGTCGCACGCGCCCGACTGACGCGCGATGTGGACGAGCGCGACCACGGAGTCCGACACCTCGACGGGGATCGCGCCGAGCGCCTCCATTGCGCCGTTCGCGGCAGCGATGAAGTGGAGCGGCTCGCCGGCCATCGTGCCGTCGACCGCCAGCACCGAGTCGCCGTGGTCGCCGTGCCCGGCAAGGCGATCGATCGTCAACCGAGTGAGAACACCGCCTTCGGGGTGACGCGGCTCGAGCGTCAACCGTGGGCCCGGCGGAAGTTGCGCACGCACGGCGGCGCAGGGCAGGCCCCATGCGAGCGCCATGAGCACGAGGCTCGCAACACGCATCATCAGCAATCGGTGGAGTCGCATCGGGAGATAGACGTCACTGGTGCGGTCGCGGCAACTCGACACCTCACCGCGGGTACGAGTTAACGATGGACGTCGTTCGCAGGTTATCGCTTCTGGTCACGACCGGTCTGCTGGGCGTAGCGGTGCTGCTCGGCTGGGTCGACGAGCGCCCGACGATCAGCTCATCCGCCGCCGTCCAGCTCTCGCGGGCCACCGCGTACTTCGATTCCACCATCGCGCTCGCCCGCTTCGCCAAGCCTCGCGGCGAGCGCGGAGAGCACTTGGCGATCGCGCTCGGCTACCTCGAGCGGCTCCGCCTGGGCCTGGCGGACCCGTTCCGTCTCGCCGATCAGGCGCTCGACGACCCCCGCCTCGACTCACGCATGCAATCGCGCGTTGCCTGGGCGCTCCTCGGCCGGCTGCGCCGCGGCGACGCGTACGTCATCGATCCGGTCGTGCTCGACGGCGCCGGCCCCTGGTCGTTGGATGGTCGTGGCGCAACCGGTGCCGCGCACGTCGCGCTCATCGAGCGGGCGATCGCCGCGTCGTCCGATCCACGCGCCGGCGAGCTTGCGGTCCGCCTCGCGTATCAGATCGAAGCCAGCAAGGGGACCATCGCTTCCTCGAGCGTGTCCGTCGCATCGGAGGTGGCCGCCCTCGTTCGTGACCGCGCGATCGCGACCGCCGATCTCGCCGACCTCTTCGCCACGACCAATCGCGAGCACGAAGCCGTGATGGCGACGCTCGAGACGCGCCGTGCGACCCGCGACTTCCGCGACGAGCTGCCCGCTCTCGAGCCGCTCGACGCCCGCCACCAACTCGAGGCGATGAACGCCGAGCCGGCGCTGCTCCGCGAGCTAGACACCCTCGATCGCGCGTCCGTCGCCCCCCGCAACGTGGCCTCGGCGCCCGTCATCGGCCGCCTGTTCGCCCAGCACCTTGCGGCGCACGGCGACTCACAGCCACCGCAGTCACAGGTCGTGGTCACCCTTGGGGCACACGCGGCCGGCGGTGCGCCGCTCCACGCCACGAACGACGAGACGCTCGCCGCCGCCTACGCGCCGGTGGCGTTGTCCATCGATTCGACGCGCCGCGCCACCGCGCTCACCGTGCTCTCGGCGGCCGTTTCGCTCCGCACCGCCGCTCAGCAGCAGCCATGGTTTCCCGGCGACCCGGCACCGACGGTGAACGACATCGCCACCGAGTTCGGTATTGGCGGCGTCGCGTTCACGCGCGATGTGCCGGAGGCGTGGCAGCCGTACTATCTGCGCGAGTTCCGCGACGCGCTCCGCGATCTGCAGCTCGCGCTCCCCGCCGTCCGCTTCGACGAGCTGCACATTCGCTTCGGGGCCCGCGCGCTCCCCGACTCCGCGCTCGCCATGCACGATCCGCGAACGCGCACGCTCGAGCTGTCGATCCTGACCTCGGGTGGCACGCTGGCGCACGAGCTCGCGCACGATCTCGATTGGCAGACGGCGCGGCGGCTGTTCGCCAACGCCGGCGGCTACAGCACCGATCGCGCGATGCACGAGCAGCGTGGACCACTCGCGGTCTCCGTGCGCGGCCTGGCCGAGGCGCGCATCCTTCGTCCAATCGCCGGGGTCGCATCGCCCCCGGCGGCCGATCGACCGGCGGAGCTGTTCGCGCGCGGCGCGGACTGGTTCGTGGCGTCGTCGCTTGCGCTGCACGGGCGGTCGAACGGCTTTCTCACCGCGGTGGAAGACGCCACGCTCTCCGGCTACGCGGCTGGCGCGCCGACGGCGGTTGGAGCGTCGGGCGTGACGTCGCTGCTCACGGCGCTGGAGCAGATGACCTATCTGCCCGACACATCGCGCGCCGCCTTTGCGTCGCTCTGGTCCGATCCGGAGGTCATCGATCCGGTGGTGATGGTGCGGCGCGCGGTGCAGTCGCCGATGCCCTGGCGGATAGTTTGGGCGAGCAGTTCGCCCGCCGCGAAGCTTCCGCCCGCCCCCTCCTGCGCCGGCAGCGACTCACCGCAAGCGAGCGCGCGTGAGCGTTTGCTCATGCTCGCCCTCGACGCCCGGGCCCGCGGCATCGCGGCCCACCGCGCCCGGTTCCGTTGGTTCGGCGCGCCTGCCGGCTGGGCCAATGGGCTATTCGGTGTCGCGCCCTGGTCGCCCGACCAGGGGGAGCGCGTCGTGGCCGCGCTGCGGTCGGCGCTGGCGAGCGAAGTGGCCGGCTCGCTGGCGGATCAGGGCGTCGTGCCGTCGCTGCCAGCGATCTTCCGCTCCAGCACCGCGAGCTGCGCAAGCATGTCGCGCTGACGCTGCTCGATCTGGCCGAGCAGGCCGATCGCCTCGTGGTGGCGGAGGTCGTCTTGCGACGGCTCCTTCGGAATGAAGGTGAGCGCGCCCCCCGTCTCCAGTCTGCACTCGTGCACTTGCGCGAGCGATGCGATCCCCTGGCGCCGCGCCGCGGCCTCGAGCTCGCTCACCGTGATCAGCTCGCGCTCGAGGTGGTGACGCATCAGGCGCCCATTCCGAATGAGCGTGTCCGGCCGCCCCTCGATGGTGTCCAGCTTGCCGTAGTGATACAGCGATCGCACCACGAGAGCGTTGATCGCGAGCAGCGCCGCGGCGCCGATGATCCCGCCGGCGAGCGAGTTGTCGTTGCCGATGATCGCGTTCTGCACCGTGTTCGATAACAGGAGCAGCACGACGAGATCGAAGGGATTGAGCTGCGACAACTCGCGCTTGCCGGCGACGCGGAGCCCGACGAGCAGAAAAACGTAGACGACGACCGTGCGCACGATCTTCTCGAGGATCGGAATGCCCGGCACGAGGAAGGACGACCACATGTTCGCGAGGGGAGTAGGGGGGAATGAGCTTGGCTGCCGCGCGGCCGCTAGGATTCTGGCGCGGTGCCGGCAGTTATGTCTACCCACCCGGTCGCAAATTCACGCCGGCCGCGGGAATCTGAGCTAGCCGCGCCGCGCGAGGTTCCCACGCAGCGTGCGCGCCGCCCGTTTTGCCGTGCGCGGTCCCAGTTGCCAGTCGTCCAGCCGGCGGAGCAGATAGTCGAGCGAGAACGTGTGGCGCGTCCCATCCCGATTGCGCCGGAACAGTACGTGCGACCAGCCCCGCATCCCCACCGGCGTATACCAATCCTTCTCGACCCGGAGCGGCTCGCGGGCGATGGCGCGAATGAACACGCGCTCGTAGCGCGAGCGCGGCAGCGCGCGCAGCGGGAACAGATTTGCCCAGGTGCAGAGCCGTCCAACGCTCTCGTAGCTCGGCGGCCGGTCTTCCAGCTCGAGCAGCGACGCCGTGTTGCCGCGCATGACCGAGGTGATCAGCCGCAGCGACCGCGGATCGCCGAGCCGCGAGATCGACGGCCAGAAGCGGCGCGTCACGCGGTGCGCGATCTGGCGGAGCGACAAGGTCTCGCCGCCGCGGGTCGGCCAGCGCGCTTCGTTCACGTCCGCCATGAACGGGTTGTCGTCGAACGACGAGAAGCGCGCCACCCACCCCTTTCGCGAGCTGTGCGGCTCGGGAGTGAATTCGCTCACGATCGGGATGTCGTGCGCGTCGAGGGCGTCGAGCTCGAACGATGGCCAGGTCATCACCTCGCGCGCGACGCCGACGATGACGGTCGCCGCGGCGATCATCAGCGCCGCGTCGGGGGTGAAATCGGCGGTGACCTCGACGCGATTTCTGCGCGGCCGCACGCCGATGCCCGTCGACCGGCGGTTGGCGGCGAGCAACATCACCGGCATCGGTACGATGTGCGTGAGCAGCAGTGCCAGCTTCTCGACGCTGCGGCCGGCGCCGCGTTCGCGGCGCGGCAGATCGAATGACACGTTGTAGTGCGTGCTGTAGCCCGCGAGCTGCACCGTCCGCCCCTCGCGCTCCTCCCAGGCGTCGAGCTCCGTGCGCAGGAACCGGATGCTCTCCCAGAGCGAGCGGCCGGCGCGCGCGGCGCATCCGCGCTCGATCTCGATCACGGGCGTCGCTATCTCGATCACACCGGTGTCGAAGTAGACCGCTCCTCCCGTCGGCAGATGATAAGAACGGCCGACGCGATGCATCATGGGTGAGCGGACGATTCGCGTGGGACTGCCGAACACATTTTCCGGCTTGGCGGTCTGCCCGTCGACGACAATCGCGAACTCCGCCTCCAGACCGATCGCCGCCATGCCGGACGCCGCCGCGCGCGGGCGCCGCTCGGCGCCCTTCGCTGGCTTGCCACGCTTCGCTTCGCTTTGCACGCGGGCGTCCGGCGCGGCGGTCACGAGGCCCTCCGCTCGGCGGAAAAGCCGAGCGAGTCTTCCGGCGCCCCGCGTGGAATCGATAGTACGTAGCCGAGGTCGATGTGCAGTTGGTCGTCAGTCTGGCCGCGGGTGGCGCCGAACGGGCGCGTCCAGGCGGCGGCAAGCGCCTGCCGGGCCAGCGCCGCGTAGCGCTCGATCGACTCGCGGTCGTCCAAGAACACGTCGCCAACGCGATAGACGTTCACCGCCGTGCCCCAACTGTGCGTCGAGGCGTTCGTGCTCAGCGCATGCGACGGCGAGCGATAACCGCCATTCGCCGCGATGTGCACGTACGTGCCGCACGCCTCACGAAAGCTCTCGAGGCAGAGCGCGAGCACCGTGACCGCGCAGGGGACGTAACGCGGAAAGGCGCGCAGCGGCGCCGCCTCGCGGATGTCCGTCTGGATGAACTCCCAAAGCGCGAAGCTCGGTGAGAGTTGGATGTTCATCGCCTGCTCCCACGACGGGATCTCGTAGAAGTAGCGCGGCAGGCGGCGCGGTGTGCCGGCGTCATCGAGCACCGTGCGGTCTGGAAGGAGCGCGTCGCGCAACGCCTTCTCCAGCCGCAGGCCGTCGACGATGCGCAGAGGAAACCGATAGGCTTCACCCACCGTTCGTGGCTCCGTCGCCGGCGAGCGCCTCGAACACCGCGTGCGATACCTCGGCGATCGTCGCCGAACGACCCGACGCATCGGGTGCCCACTCCGTGAGCACGGCAATCACGTACGGGCGGCGCCCCGGGGGGTACACCACGCCGGCGTCGTGCGCCACGGTCGAGATCTCTCCCGTCTTGTGCGCCACACGGACGGCGGCCGGCAATCGCGCCGGAATGCCGTTGCGGAATTCCTGGCGGTGCAGAATGCCGAGCATCTCGCGCGACAGCTCAGGCGTGAAGGCGCGTTCTTCGGCGATCAGGCGCAGCAGCTCGACCAGGCCTTCAGCCGTGACGCGGTTGTTGATGCCGTGCTCGAATGCGCGCTCGTCTTCCACGCCGCGCCGAATGTCGATGCCATCGACTCCGAGCTCGTCGAGCGCGCGCTGCACCGTGGCGAGGCCGACCAGATCGAGCAGCAGGTTCGTCGCCAAGTTGCTGCTCGTCGCGATCATGTGCAGCGCGAGATCGGAGATGCGCATCATCTTACCGACCGACTCGTGAACCTCGGAGTTGGCGTCGCGATCGGCGAGTACGCGAAACGGCTGGCCATCGACCGCGCTCAGAAATCGGTTGCGCACGTGCAGGCGGGAATGCGCGAGGAGCCAGCCGTGGTGGATCGACGCGTAGACCCCCAGCAGGATCGCCACCTTGATCGTGCTCGCCGCGTGAAACCACCGTTCGGCGTGGCGGCGGAAGCTGGCGTGGGTCTCGGTGTCGTACACGGCCACGGCCAGCGAATGCGCGCCGGACGAGCGCGCGAGCGCATCGAAGCGGGCGTGCAGCGCTTCGAGCGCCTCGGCACGGGGCGGGTGAGTTGGCGGCGGGGTCAACGGTTGGTGTAGGACCGGAGCTGACATCGGCGCTCCCTTTCGTGGCAAGGCGGATGCCGACCGGGGCGCGTGGCTTGCCGAGGCCGCTTGGTGGGTGCGCTAGACTCGGGAATGGCGGCGAACGACATCGAGATCGAGCGAAAGTATCTGCTCCGCGAGTTGCCGGGCCGCGTGGCGGGCGCGCCGCATCTCGAGATCGACCAGGGATACCTGCCGGGGTCACGAATCAACGAGCGCATCCGCCGCGCCGTGGGGAGCAGCGGCCCGCGGTATTGGCGGACCGTCAAAGCCGGCTCGGGCCTGAGCCGCATCGAGGTGGAAGAGGAGACCACCGCGCTCTTCTTCAACACCGTGTGGCCTCTGACCCGCGGGGTGCGCGTCCGCAAGCGCCGCTATTCCATCTATGAAGGGCCTGACGAGTGGGTGATCGACGAGTTTCTGGATCGCGAAAGCCTCGTGCTGGCCGAGATCGAGCTCGAACGCGAGGATCAGGAGGTGGCGATCCCCGATTGGCTCGCGCTAGTCCTCGATCGGGAGGTGACCCACGACCGTTCGTACACGAACCACGCCCTCGCGCGCTGATTGCGGCGAGCCCTCGATACGGCTATACTCATCAGACGGCGCACTGCCCGACCCAGTGCGGTGCTGCCTAGCGAACGCGCGTGACACGTTCCGGACGACAGGGGCCTGCCGCTTTGCGAGTGGGCCTTTCTTCGTTTTGTCTCATACGGCCGCTGCCGGTCAGCCGGCGGGGCCACCTCGAGGAGCCATGGTACAGATCGACCTCAGCGACACCGATCGGATCGAATGGGCGCTCAAGGCGTTCAAGAAGCAGGTGCAGAAGTCCGGCATCCTGCGTGAGCTTCGCCGTCGGCGGCATCACGTCAAGCCGAGCGAAGCGCGCCAGCTCAAGGAAAAGGCGGCACGCCGTCGCCACGTTCAGCGCGAGCGCTAATCGTAGCCTGCTGCAATGCAAAGGCGCGCCGGAACGATCGTTCCGGCGCGCCTTTTTTTTTCTGGATATCGCCTCGGCGCGGTCGTGAAACGACCCTGCGTTCAGCGCGTGACCGGACCCGATGCGCACGTCACCTTGACGTGGATTGGCGTGTAGATGTTCTCCGTGATCGCGCCGACCAGCCCGTTGAGGAAGGACCGCTCCGTCTCCACGACCGCCACACCGCGCGGGCACGAGTCCCGCGTTGCGACGTCAGGCGGCGGTACGAGCCCGATCACAAAGGAATTCTGCCATGGGTGGTCGAGGACCTGCGGGCTCGTCGGCGCTCCCGTGACGACGGTGACGTGATAGCAGCCGGCGCAAAGGATTCCACCGGCCGCGAGCAGTGCAATGCGACGCATGTTGGTTGTCTCCGGTGCCGAATGGTTAGAAGCGAAGGAGCGTCGGAGTATCCGTGTCCAGCGTGTGCTGCACGGCCGCATCAATGAGCCTGAATCGCTCGGCCGCGGTGGCTTTAGCCGGCAAGTCGACTTCGATTCCGCCTCGCGGTACCGCCGCCGATCGACTGGCGCAGGTGACGCGGACGTGTTGCGGCGTGTAAATGCCGAGTGTCACGATCGCGACGAGTCCGTTGGGGAAGCTCTGCTCCGTCTCGATCAGCGCGGTGCCGCTCGGGCACTGTTCGCGGACATCGATCGGCTGCGCCTGAACGAGCCCCCACAACCAGGTCGACACCCACGGCTTGTCGATCACCGTGGCGCTCGGCGCGAGCCCCGTGTGGACATTCTGGTGGAAGCACGCGCTGCACGACAGCGCCAAGGCGGCGCATGCCCATCGGTTTCGGCTCATCTGCGTTGCCTCCTCAGTGGCGGCCCAGGGTCGGGCCAGAAGTGTCAGGCGAGGGGCGGCGTCGCGAACGACGCTGCCCCTCGCCGCCCGCGGTCTCACCTTAGAGGAATCTGACACCGAGCGCAACGGGCAAGTTGCGCTCGTCCGTGCGAGGGCCCGCGCCGCCGTCAGCCCCCGGATAGCGCGTTCGTCGCTCGCGCCATACCGGCGCAGAGAAGATTCACCAGCAGCCGCGCCGCTCCCGGGTTCGTCGCGAGGACGATCTGCCGCTCGAGCGAGAGCGCGGTGTAGACGAACATCCCTTTGCCGAGGCGCGTCGACAGAACCGCCGCCGCGGTCGGATGGTTGTCGTCGTCGAGCATTTCGACGAGCGGGTGGTAGTGCGGGTCGAAGGTCGAGGGCAGCTCGCGCGCGCGATAGCCGACCCACTCCGCGAAGTCCGTGTCGGTGATCCGATTCGGCCACGTGAGAAGGGGCGATTTGAGGGCGACGACGCGCAGCGCCCGCGCCGGATCGAGCGCCGTGATCGCGCCCGGCGCGCCGAAACCAATCGGGTAGGGGAGGATGCCGGGCGCGGTGAGCTCGTCGCGGCCGTAAAGCACGACCACCGTGCCGCCGCGTTCGGCGAATCGACGCAGCGCCGGCGCGTTCGGCGCCAGCGCCTCCACCTGCGCGAAGGCCCGCGCGCCGATGAGAATCGTCGAATAATAAGTCAGATCAGCGACGCCAAGCTGCGAAGGATCGATAGGATAGGCTGGAACGCCGAGCTCGGCGAGCCGGCCATCCAGCTCGTCGTCGCGGCTCGAGCGAACGTAGGCGACGCGGAGGTTCGCCGGGTAGCGCAGGTCGACGGCGCGCACGCTGTCGGTCGCCTCGACGGGAAGGCGTTGTGTCGGAATGTGCGGGTACTCGAACGACACCATGCCGTCGGTCACGACGGGCGCGCCGCGGAACTCACGCATCGCCCCGTGGTCGCCCGGCGGCTGATCGCGCGGCTGCACCCGCTCCGCCGTGATGCTGAACGACGACGTTCCCGGCGACCAGCGTCCCTTCACGCGGAAGAACACGGTGCGGCCGCCGAACGGGGGTACCCACACCGTGTGAACCGCCGTATCAGCGGTGAGGCCGGCGGGGAGCACGATCGAGAGGCGTACGGAATCGCCGACGCTCCGCGTCGATCCAACCCAGGCGCGCTCCAACCGTTCGAAGGGCACGGCCGCCTGCGCGTACTCATGCCCGCGCTCGAGCAGCGCGTTGAGGGCCGGCGCGCCGGCGACGGGGTGCCGCACATCGCCGCGCAGATCGATCGTGTCGCGCGCCAGGAATGGACCGGCGCTGGCAGTGAGGTTGGCGTCGCCGACGCGAAGCATGGCCATCGCGTCCGTCGACATGATGCGGTCCTCGCCGATCACCAAACGCTGATTGAAAATGTGTGTGAGGCTATGCGGCACCGGGAAGATCGACAGGCCGTCCACCAGGCCACCCGCCAGCCATCCCGCGTAGCTCACCCTGGCGATCTTGAGCTGCCCGGACCAGCGGCCGGTGCTGTCCGGCTGGATGACCGCACTGTCGGAGGACGCGAAGCCCGGCCCGATCTCGCTCGAGGCCACGACTCGCCGCACGACGATTGGAGCCTGCCCGCCATTGTACACCGCGACCGTGGCTCGCACGCTGTCGCCCTGCGCCACCATCTCGCGATCCGCCGTCGCATCGACGACCACGCCGCTCGCGCCGAGCAGCGCGCGCGCGGCCCGGTCGCGAGTCGTCGACAGCGCCAGCGCCAGATCTCCCAGTGCGCCGCCGCAGTTCTGCGCCGCGGGCTCCGCGCAACTGAGGCTCGCCCGCGCATTCGTGGCCAGGCGGACGATCGACCCCAAGTGCGCCGCTGTCACAGATTCCGCGTCGCTCGCGAGTCCTCGCGAAAGGGAATGCAGCGCGCTGACGAGTGAATCGATCGCGGCGCGGGTCGAGTCGGGCAGCGCGAGCCCGTCGAAGCGCGTCCAACCGCTATCGATGCCGGCGAACAGCGATGTCGGCGGTGCGGCGGACGGCGCGTCGTCGCCGGTCGGCGCCACAAGGTGCACCGAGTCGCGCCGAAGATATCGAAACACTGCACCCACCGGCGGCGGCGGCGGTTGGGGCTGGGTGCGCTGCAGTCGCCTGATCTCGGCGCCGATCTCCGCGTAGGATTCAGCGCGCTCGCGATCGAGCTCGCCGACGTCGATCGCCAGCGCGTTCGGCGCCGAACTGTCGACCATCTGGTAGAGCGCGCCGACCGTCCACGGACCAATGAGTGAAGTCGCTCGCGGCGGCATGAGCACGGTGTCGCCGGTGACCATGAACGCCTCGCGCGCGAGCCGGCCCGCGACCTCGTGTTGGCCGTCGCGATTCGTGCTGTCCGGCGGAAAGAGGGCGATCACCACGTGGGGCCGAAAGGCGCGAATCGCGGTGACGACGTCGCGCAGCAGCGAGTCGTGCGGCCACGCGGCGTAGGCCACGGAATCGTTGCGCGCGTAGCCGAAGTCGTAGGCGCGCGTGAAGTACTGGTGCGCGCCGTCGCGCTGCCGCTCGGCGAGCACTTCCGCGGTGCGTACCATGCTGAGGAGCGACTCGCGCTCGCGGCCGAGGAGATTGACGCCGTTCTCGCCGCGCGTGAGCGAGAGGTACGCCGTCTCGACGTGCCGGCCGAGGGATGCCCAGGCGATGAGCGCGTTGTCCTCGTCGTCCGGGTGCGCGCCGATGATCAACACGCGCGCCGTGGTGCCGACGCCGGCGGCGTCGGTGCGCCAATTGTTGTGCGTCGGGGCGGCGGGGGTCTGCGCGCCGCCGCGCCGCGCCGCGGTGCCGAGGAGGGCGAGCGACAGCGCGAGGCAGTGCCGCTGGAGGGAAGGGAGGGCGAACATACTAAGACAATAGTAGATGCCGGCGGAGCCGGCAAGATCGAGATCTCATGGCGTCGTCCCGCGATGAGATCTCGATCCGTCCGTCGCGACTCAGGTGACCGGCGCGACGCCCGCCGACAGCTCCGACGCCAACCCGCGGCCGGCCGCTCTGCCCGCACGCCGCAGCAAGGGCATGACCATCTGCCCGAATCGCCGGCATTCCTCGAGATGCGGGTATCCGGACAATATGAAAGTACTAATGCCGACCGCCTGATAGGCGCGGAGCTTGTCGGCCACCTGCACCGGGTCACCGACGATCGCGACCCCGACGCCGCTCCGCGCCAGGCCGACGCCCGCCCACAACTGGGGCTCGACGACGAGCGATGCCGAGGACGCGAGCGCGAGCTGCCGCCGCTGCCCCTCGCTGTCGACCACGCCCGTCGTCTCGATGAAGCGGCGGCGAACGTCGGGGTCAATGCGGCTGATCAGGCGATCCGCCGCTTTCCAAGCTTCGTCCTCCGTCTCGCGCACGATCAGGTGACAGCGGAGGCCGTAGCGAAGCGGCGTGTCGACGAGGCGCTCGGCGCGCCGCTCGTGCTCGCGCATCGTGGCCAGCCGGCCTTCGACGCCAGCGACGGTGTCGCCCCAGAGCAGATACACGTCGGCCAGCTCGGCGGCGATGCGCTGGGCGTCGTCGCTGTGGCCGCCGAGGTAGATCGGGACGGGTTCCGGCGGTACGGGGGAAACGATCGCGCCCTTGAACGGGTAGCGGTCCGACGCATGGTCGGTCGGCTCACCGCGCCAGAGCTCGCGGAGCACGGCGATGAACTCACGCGTGCGCGCATAGCGGTCGGCGTGGCTCTCCATGTCGCCGTACATCGCGTTCTCGGCGGGGTTCGAGCCCGTGACGACGTTGATGCGCACGCGGCCAGGAAAGAGATTCGCCGCGGTCGCGACCATCTTGGCGAAGATCGCCGGGTGGAACATCCCCGGCCGCACAGCCACGAGCAACCCCGCGCCCCGGGTGCGCGCGAGCGTCGCGATCGACGCGGTCCACGCCTCGTTCTCGGCGTGATAGTTGGTGGCGGTGAGCAAACTCGAAAACCCCATCTCGGCGGCGGTCTCGACGATGCTCGAGATGTAGGCGAGCGTGGGGCGGCGCTCGGGCTCGGTGCCGATGAACTCGCCGTCGGCGGCGAGCTGGCAGAACCAGAGGAGGTCGAGGGGGTCGTGGAAATCGTGAGGCGACATACGCATCATCATAACGTCCGACGCGCTCCGCCGCCGCCCCCGACCGCCGGCGACCCGCCGCGCCTTACCGGGACGACAGGACGAAGCTGTTGCCGTCGACGTCTTTGAAAATCGCCGATGTTCCCCAGTCGGCCTTCTGCGGCGGTCCGGCGAACTCGACTCCCTTGGCAGCAAGCTCCTCATAGGTCTTGTCCACGCTATCGCAGAAGAACGACACCGCCGAGAATTTGCCGATCTGCGACTTGCTGTCCTCGGTCGTGAAGAGCACGAGATGGGTGTCGCTGGAGCGGATACGCAGCTCGATCCAGCGTTGCGTGCCGTCGAACGGCTGATCGGTATGAACCGTGAAGCCCATCTTCTCGGTCCAGAATCCGAGGGCGCGGTCCTGATCCGCCGTCGGAATGCTGACGAGTTTGATGCCTTTGATCATGGCGTTGGTTGTTGGATGTTGGACGTGGATCGTGGATCGTGGATCGTGGATCGTGGA
>JBIOHX010000013.1:0-22824 GCA_044449465.1 Gemmatimonadales bacterium
GATGTTCCTGGACAACCAATGGAGCAAGGCGAAGCGCGCGGTAGCCCGCGGCAAGACTGGGCCAGTGTACGCGTGGGTCATCCCGGCGGGCCAGCATGCGAAGCAGAACGCGGCCGAGGCGGTCAACGAGCTGCTCGCGCAGGGGCTCGAGTTCAATCGCGCGACGAGCTCGTTCAAGGCGGGGAACGTGCAGGTCAACGCCGGCGACTTCATCGTCCGCGGCGACCAGCCGTACCGTACGCTCGCCGACATGTACTTCTCGCTGCAGAACTTCGCGCCGCAGAACCCGGCGCCGTACGACGACACCGGCTGGACCTTCCCGTTGATGCGCAACATCACGGTCGAAGAGGTGACCGACAACAGCGTTCTCACGCAAGCGATGACGCCGGTCAAGGGCGACGTCACGGCGCCCGGCGGCATCACGGGCACGGGGAACGTCGTGGCGGTGGCGAACACGTCGGACAACAGTCTCGTCGCCTTCCGTTTCAAGTTCCCCGCCGTGAGCATGCAGGCCGCTGAAGCCGCGTTCGATGCCGATGGTCACCACTTCGACGCCGGCTCGTTCATCATCCCGAACGCCAACCGCGCGCAGCTGGAGCCGGAGCTCAAGCGCCTTGGCCTCACCGGCGTCGCGCTGGCGAGCGCGCCGGCGGTGAAGACGCACGACCTCGAAGTTCCGCGGATCGGCTACGTGCACAGCTGGAGCCGCACGCAGGACGAAGGGTGGACGCGCGCCGCGCTCGACTTCTACGGCGTGCCCTACCACTACTTTGGCGAGAACGTGCTCAAAGACGGGAATCTTCGCGCCAAGTACGATGTGATCATCTATCCGACCGGCGGCGCGGGACTGAACGGCGGCGGCGGCTTCGGCGGCGGCGGCGGTGCCGGCGCGGCCGCAGGCGGACCAGCGGCGAACGACCAACCGATTCCCTACAAACGGACCAAGGAATATCAGGCGCTCGGCTACCCGGATTCGACCGACGACATCCGCGGCGGCGTCGGCGAGGCGGGATTCAAGGCGCTGTACGAGTTCGTGCAGCAGGGCGGCACGATCATCAGCGAAGGCAATACGGCCCAGAGCCTGGTCGAGCTGGGCTTCACGCCGGGCGTAAAGGTCGAGCCGGCGCCGGGGCTGTTCGCGCGCGGCACGATCCTGCGCGGCATGATCGCCGACAAGACCAGCCCATTGGTGTACGGCTATGAGCAGACTGATATTCCAGTCTACTTCAGCCAGGCGCCGGTGTTCAACGCTGGCAATCTGCCGCCGGTGACGCTCGCCGGAGCGCCGACCGCCGGAGGGCGCGCCGGTCGGGGTGGAAGCTCCGAGGTGCAGAACGTCACGCCGATGGCGACGCCGCTCAAGCTGTCGCCGTGGGTGGCACCTGGAACGACGACGCCGTTCGGCGAGGCGACGAGCGAGATCATTCCGAATCCCGGATCGCCGGTCATGAATGCTGGTGCCAACGCGGCGGCTGGTGGTCGCGGGGGGCGCGGCGGACGTGGCGGAGGCGGTCGAGGAGGATTTGGCGGCGCCGCCGGATCGCAATCGCTGCCGGGCTTCACGCCTGATCCGGCATCGTCCGCGCGCGTCGTCATGGCCTTCCCTGCCCAGGCGAGCGACATGCTGCTCTCCGGTACGCTCGAGAACGGCGAGCTCCTCGCCAACCGGGCGCAGCTCGTCGACGAAACGGTCGGCAAGGGACACATCGTCATGTTCGCCTTCCGGCCGTACTGGCGCTGGCAGACTCAGGGCACATTCGCGATGGGGTTCAACGCGATCGTGAACTGGAATCACCTCGACGCCGGCAAATAGCTCGCGTCGGACGGTGGAAATGCGAACGGCCCGCGATCGCGCAGCGATCGCGGGCCGTTTCTGTCGTCGGCGAGCGCCGATTGCGGGTCAGATATTTATGTCGTTTCCGGGTTCGATGAGGCAACAGCCGATGTCGCACGCCACCCACACCCATTCATCGTTGTCGTTCCACGCCCAGCGAGCGGTTCCCGGCACGGCGCCGATCGTCGCCGGATGCCTGGAGACGAACCGATAGTGAACGCCATGCTTGGAGTCGGTGATTCGGGCATACCAGCGCGCGTCTCCGCGCTGCCCCGACAGCTCGATCGTGCTCCAACCGGAAAGAAAACCGAAGCGCGTGGCGTACTTCTCGACGGAGTCGGGCATGAAGACGGCGCCTACCTTCACGAAATGATCCGCAAACTGGCCGAGCGTGCTGTCGGCGAGGCCGGGCACAGGAATGACTGACGCGAAGATCGGTGCGCCCGGGCTGGTTGGCGTTCCGCCGCGAGCGGGTTGTATCGGCGGCACGCCGGCGGCACCCGGCAATCCCAACTCTTGCTCGTCGAACCATCCTTTGACTTGCGGTTCGAATCCTGGCGGCAGCCCGGCCGTCGTGTGCACCGGCGTCGGCACGTCGGCGAGCGACGATGCGCCGATGATGCACCAGGCCGTGCCGCACTGCACACCAATCATCGTCGCCTGGTCGGCGCGCTGCACGAAGCGAGTGGTCGGAGGCACTGCGCCGGCTACTACGTCAGCGATGGTCGGAAGCGCAGGCGTCGCGGCGACCGTGGCATCCGCGGGGTCGCAATCGTTGCCCTTGGGCGGAGCGATGCGGCCCATCCAATTGCCAGCCTGGCGCTCGAGATACACGCAGTTCAGCCCCGGACGCAGCCCGAGCGACGTGTATGGACCATCGATCGAACCGCCCGAGTGCTCGAGGAAAAGAATCGCCACGTTGCGTCGGTGTCCGTCGAACGCGGAGGCGGTCGCGTATTCTCGCAGGTACGGAGACGCGACGACTTCGGCGATCGGACCGTAGGTAAACCCCGGCCTCACGAAGCGCTGCGCATCCTGGTATTCATAAACTTCAACCGTACACCAGTGGTGCGTGTTGGCGAATGCCAGCACGGCCGGCGCGACGTGATGCATGGCGTCGCCGGCGACGACGGTCTGCGGCTCCTCGACCATGGTACGGGGCACCCCGGTGGGCAGCTGGGGGCCAGGTCGCGGCGGTCGCGGTGCTGGCGCCGATGTTCCGCGCGCTCCGCCGCTTGGCGCCGGAGTTGTGCAAAGCGAAGCGGTCTGCTCGCTCGTGCGCTTACAGCCCACGACTCCAACCGCGACCGCTCCCGCCACGCCTAACCATGCCCACGTCTGGCGCATTCGCATCACGTTCTCCCGGCTAAGGTTCACCGCTCGACAGCAGACGGAATCAACGCACGGACGACGACAGCACAGTCGCTGAGCGCAGGGAGGGATCGGCCCCGCTCCAGAGAATTCTTACGACCACGGACCAGCGTCCGCGCAGCGCAGGGTCCCTGGATAGGTCGGCTCGCAGCGCGGCAGCGCGCAGCGCCGAGGCGATGATCGCGACGTTGTCGGCGGTTTCGGCCTCGTCCATCGGCGGCCAAAACGGACTCTCCCCCAACGAGTGGTCGAGCGTCGCGACCGCACGCGTCGTGTCGCCGAGTGAAAGCCACAGGCGCGCCTCGGCGAGTGCCGCGTCGGGCGTGAAGTCGCCGCGAACGGGAAAGCGGCGGTTGCGCTCCAACGCGAGCATGCGGGCGCGCGCCGAATCCGCGAATCCGCGTGCGATCAGTAGCCGCGCGGCGATCAAATAGTCTGTCGGCGCGAGCGTGGCGCCGAGGCGCGGCTCGAGAGTCGGAGCATGACGGATGATGCGTCCAAGAAGCAGCGACAGGGCGGGCGCGCGCCCGGCTGCGTTCGGCAGCGCGTCGGCAAGGTGAGCGGCGATCGCGTCGACTGATTGGACCGATGCCGGGACCGGGCATCCCAGCATGACCGACGCCGAGCGAGCATCCGCGTCCGCTAAATCGCGAGCGCTCACCAAGGGAAACTCCGTTCGAAGAGCGGAGGCGGTCGCGGAATAGCGCGTTGTACGGGTGCAGCGTCCCGTGGTCGCGGCGAGGCGCGACAGTGGTCCCGCATCAGCCGGCGTCTCACTGGGCTCCGCCGCAAGGACGGAGTCGCTCAATCGCCGCGCGTCACGCGCGCGTAGCGAGTCGCCCGCCAGCCCAAACTTGAGGTCGAGCCAGGCGAGCGACGCAACGAGGCGCAACCGGGTCCCGTGATCTGGAGCTAGGCGGAGCACGCTCTCCACGCTGTCGATCGCCGCAGGATCACCCTGCATCTCGAGCGACAGCGCGAGCCCCTCCTTGGCACCAGCGCTCGATGCGAATGCTGTCGCCCACCCCGTAGTGATCTGCCGGAATAATCCCCGCGTGCGGCCGATGGCCGCAGCGATTGCCGCCGAGTCGCCAACCGACCGGCCGGCAGCCATCGCGGCCCACGCAACGGGAATGAATGCGATCGTGTCGCCGGCGAGCGTCGGCGCAGCGGAGAACTGTTGCGGCATCCCACCTGAGAGGCGCCCGACCCGCCGATTGCGCGACGTCGTGAACAGCAGATTGCGCAGGCGCCAATACCCGCGCCCCTGGTAGCTGCGGTACACCGACGGCAACAGCTCGAACGCGCGAACGTACGCGTCGATGGCACGCTGATAGCTCGACCGGAAACGCCAACCGGTCGGGCTACGCGCGTCGGCGACGACGATGTTGTCGAAATGCAGACATTGGCCGAGACCGAACCAGCCGGAGAATTGCCGCGGGTTGGTCCGGGTGATACGCGTATACGCATCGCAGGCCCGTGGATAGTCGGTCGCACCCATGGCGGCGAGAGCGGCGGCCAGCGGGCGTTCGTCGCGCCCAAGCTCGGACGAGTCGCGCGCCGCGCGGTCGGCGAGCGCCGCCCACGTCGACCGCGCCAAGTTCTCCCATTCGCGGATCTGCGCGAGCCACAAGGCGGCCCGCGGCGACCCAGGGTCGGCCTCGAGCGCAAGCGCATACAGTGAATCGGCGCGCGGCAGCTCCCAGTCGCGGAGCGCCCCCGCGGCGCGAACCATCAACTGCGTGCCCGCGAGGCTGCCGGCCGGCAGGATGCTGTCGCCGAGCGCGCTAGTCGTTTGGCCGCGTAACGCCAGCGAGTCTGCGAGCAAACGGTAGAGCGAGAACGACCCGAGCGACTCGGCGGGGATCGTGACGCCGACGCTGTGCAGCGCCGTGTCGCTGCGAACGTCGAACAAGCTGGCGGTCACGCGCCGCGCGGCGCCGAGCTCCGTGATCTGTCCGCGCACGAATCGGCCCGCGCCGAGCTCGCGCGCGAGCGCGCGAGAATCGGACGATGACCGCGGTACGCCACGCCGCCGGACCGCGTCACCGACCTCGAAGCTCTCGACGACGCGGACGTCGCGCCAATGCCGAAATCCCTCGGCGAGTAAGTCTTCCGGGCGTACGCTGTCGGGCGTCAGCCCTGGCACGTCGAATGGCAGGATTGCCAGGCGCGTCGTGTCGATTGGGACATCCACAGACCGAGTCGCCCGCCGCTCCACGCCGCGAGCTGCGAAGAGCACGACGGCGACGACAGTGATCGTCGCGATGCCGACGCGAAGGCCGCTGTGCGTGTACGTCGCGGAAGGGATGGCGATCGCCGCGGTCTCCAGTGCGCGAGCGAATTCCGCGGCGCTCTGGTAGCGATCCGCGGGCGCCAGCTCCAACGCCTTTTGCAACACCGTCTCGAGCGCCGGCGTCACAGACGGCCGATACACGCGCACCGGACGCGGCGAATGAACCATCCTTTGCGCCAGCACTGATGCCGAGCTCGCACCGACGAACGCGGGTACGCCGGCGAGCGCCTCATACAACACGCACGCGAGCGAGTAGATGTCGCTCCGGCCGTCGTAGTCGTGATCGCCGCTCGCCTGTTCGGGACTCATGTACGCCGGAGTGCCGCGGACCACTCCGGTCGACGTCGTGGCTTCGCCCGAGGATTGGATGATCGCGCGAGCGATCCCGAAGTCGGCGAGACAGGCCTCACCTCCCGAGAAGAGGATGTTCTCCGGCTTCACGTCGCGGTGCAGCACGTTGCGCGCATGGGCCGCGGCAAGCGCGCCGGCGATCGTTCGGCCGATCGCCACGATCTCGTCGACCGGCAACTGCTTGTCTCGGTTCAGCCGGTCGCGGAGCGTGCCGGCCTCCATGTACGGCAGCACGTAGTACGGCTGCCCCTCCCACTCGCCGGAGTCGAATACCGGAACGATGTTCGGGTGATTGAGCTGCGCGGTGAGGCGAATCTCGCGCAAGAAACGCTCGGCGGAGAACCCCGATGCGAGCTCGTCACGCAGCACCTTGATCGCCACGCGTCGCGCCTTCAAATCCGTCGCGTCGGTCGCGAGGTACACCACGGCGGACGCGCCACGGCCTAGTTCGCAGTCGATCAGGTATCGGCCGGCAAACTCGCGTGCGATCGAGATCCGCGACGGTGGCACCAAGGATCCTCGGGCGCTGCGGGCGACTTCAAGAGCGCTACAAGGGCGGGGCTTCAAAGATTGCTCGTCCGGATTCAAGCCGCCAGGGCGAACCAATTGACGTGTCATGGGCTCCGACGTATATCCGGGCGCGTCGACCCCCGTACGGAGACCCAGTGCTCAGCTCACGTCGCGTCGCTCCCCTCCTCGCCCTCAGCCTGGCCTGCCCGCTCTTCGCCACCGCTCGCGGACAGGCCGCGGTCGACCCCGCGCTCGAGCGTTACGTGCGCGGCATTCGCGCCATCGATGACCACGCGCACCCGATGCGCCCCGTCGCGCCGGGCGCCGCACCCGACTCCGAGTACGACGCACTCCCTCTCGACGGCGTCCCTCCCTTCGAGCTGCCCAACCGGCTAAAGCCGGATGATCCGATCTGGCGGCTCGCCCAACACGCCCTTTACCACGTCACGCCGGAGCTTACCGGGAAGGCGTACCATACCGCGCTCCAGAGCGCGGTGGCGAACACGCAGAAGGCGCAGGGACAACGCTTTCCGCAGTGGGCGTTGGACCAGGCAGGGATCGACATCATGATGTCGAACCGCATCGCGATGGGGCCCGGATTGCCATCGTCTCGCTTTCGTTGGATTTCCTTCGTCGATGCGCTGATGCTCCCGCTCGACGTCCGCGGCGAGGCCGCCCGCACGCCGGACACGCGGCCGCTCTATCCCCGCGAGGCCAAGCTGCTCCAACGCTACCTGAGGGATCTCGACGTGCTCGTGCTTCCGGCGACGCTCGACGACTACGTGCGCCAAGTCGTGGCACCAACGCTCGCGCGACAGCGCGCCGCCGGCGCCGTCGGCGTCAAGTTCGAGGCGGCGTACCTGCGGCCCCTCGACTTCGACACGCCCGACACCGCGGCGGCTCGACGCATCTATGCCCGGTACGTACGCGGCGGCCTGCCGTCGCACGCCGAATACAAGACGCTCGAGGACTACCTGTTTCGCGCGATCGCGCGCGAGGCCGGGCAACAGCACCTCGTTGTCCAGCTGCACGTGCTCGAGACCTTCGGTGGATTCTACTCGACCAGCGGGAGCGCTCCGCACCTGCTCGAGCCGGCGTTCAACGATCCCGCCCTCCGCGGCACGAGGTTCATCATCGTCCACGGCGGCTGGCCGCTGATCGGCGAGACCCAAGCCCTGCTCAGCAAGCCGAACGTCTACGCCGACATCTCGATGATGGACGACATCACGACGCCAACGGTGCTCGCCGGAGTGCTGCGGCAGTGGCTCGGCGAATGGCCGGACAAGGTGCTGTTCGGCACCGACGCGTTCGACGGCGGCAGCGAGCAGGGGTGGGAACAGGTGGCGTGGGTGGCGTCGAACACGGCACGACGGGCCCTGGCGATCGCGCTCACCGGAATGATCCGCGACGGCGAGATGAACCGCGAGCGCGCCCAGCAGCTCGCACGGATGGTGCTCCACGACAACGCGGCGGCGGTGTACGGGCTTCCTAAATAGCGTTCGAAATGGCGCTCGCGAAACCTTCGGTCAGCGTCGGCCGCGGTCCGTCGCCGCGAACGATACGAGAAGCGACACCAGGCAGACGAGAAAGCCGGCGCCCGTCCACAGCGCCACCCCGCCGCGCCCATGGTCGTAGGCGTCGAACGTGATGACGCCGAGCCCCATTGCCATTGCCGTCAGCATCAACTGCCGCATGCCGGCGTACAACAGTCGAGCCGCCGCGGCGATCTCGGGCACGCGCACTTCGAGATCGCCGCGATTCGCGCGCGCGAGCGTCGCATGCAGCGCCTCTGGAATCGCGGCCGCGTTCGCCGCGAGCGCCTTGAGCGAATCGCCGAACAGGCCACTCCAATCGCGATCGTGTCCGAACACCACGTCCTCCAGGTAGGGGCGAATGACCGTCATCGGATTCCAAGCGGCATCGAGCTCGGTGCAGAGCCCGATCAATAGCAGCAGCGTGCGCTCGAGCACGACCCAGTCCCGTGGCACCTGAAAGGTAGACGTGAGAGTTCGAAACGACACGTCGAGTCGCCGCAGATCGGCGATTGCGTCGAGCTTGGTCCGCATGTCGACCTGAAGATCGGCGAGCGTGAACGACCCGCTCGCCGCCTGCTCGAGGAACTTGCGCTGCGCATAGTCGATCACGCGTTGCGCCACGTCGCCCGCTTTGGGATCGAGAGACACGAATCCCATGGTGCGAATCGCCGCGGTGATGCGCGGCGCGTCTCGGCGAATCACCCCCTCGAGAAACTCGGGGATTCCAGTCCGCATCGGTGGCGCGACGATCCCCACGGCGCCGAAGTCCACGAAGGCGATCGCCCCGTCGGCCGCGACGAAGATGTTTCCGGGATGCGGATCCGCGTGATAGACCCCGTCGACGAAGATCATCTTGCAGTAGGCGGTCACCACGCGCTCAGCGAGCCGGCGGCGGTCGATGCCGCGCGCGGCCAGGGCCGCGAAGTCGGTGATCTTGGTGCCGTCGATGAATTCAGTCGTCAGCACGCGGCGCGTCGACCGCTCGGGAACGACGACCGGACAGCGGACGGTCGGATCGCCCGCGAAGTGCGCCGCGATCAGCGCGATATTGCTCGCCTCGGTCGTGAAGTCGAGCTCCTGTGCAATGAGCTTGCTGATCTCGGGGTGGTACGATTCGAGCCCGCGCACCCCGGTAAACAGCTGCACGACGTGGAGGATACGACGAACTGCCGCGAGATCGACACGCGCGATCTGCTCGATGTCGGCGTGCTGCACTTTGACTGCCGCCCGGCGGCCGTCGGCTAGCCGCGCGCCGTGCACCTGGGCGAGCGACGCGGTCGCTATCGGCGCGCGATCGAATGAGGCGAACAGCTCGTCCGGTCCGGCTCCTAGCTCCGCCCGGATCCGAGCCGAGATCTCATTGAAAGAGCGCGGCGGCAGTTGGTCCTGAAGTCCCTCGAGCTCCCGGCGGAATTCCTCCGGGAGCACATTCGAGAGAATGCTGATGAGCTGTCCGACCTTGATGAAAAGGCCGCCGGCGCGGACGATGGCCCGCTCGATCCGCCTCGCGTTCGTCCCGTGCCGGCGCACGAGCAGCGCCTCGTAGCGAGCGTGCCCGAGCACCGGACGCCAGAGCCGGAGCCAGAGATAGCTGGCGGCGACCCGCAAGGTCGTCGCGTAGACACGAAAGAGGCGCATGGCCGAACGCGCGACCGATGATTCGGTGAACCGGTGATCCAATGCGGCTCGCGCCAAGCCGGCGCGTGCTCTAACGTATCTCCGTTGCCTCACCGCACCTACCCCGCCGCCATGCTCATCTCTCTCCGACCGACGCTCTGCGCGATCGGCCTGATTGCCGTTGCCGCCGCGGCCGCTCCGGCTCAGCGCCCGTCAATCGCCGACAGCTCGCACTTCCGCGCCCTCCCGCTGCCGACGCCAAACGAGTACCGCACGGCGTCGGGTCGGCCCGGGCCGAACTACTGGCAGCAGGGTGTCGACTATCGCATCAGCGCCGAGCTCGATCCGGCCAAAAACGAGCTCCGTGGCCGCGAGACGATTCACTACGTGAACCACTCGCCCGACGCCCTGCCCTACCTGTGGTTGTTCGTCGAACAGAATCTCTGCGAGCCAAACAGCGTCACCAACGTCCTCAACCAGCCGCCGCTCTCCTTCCTCGGCACGAGCTTCGACTTTTCCTGTCAGGGCTTCAACAGCGCGCCCAAGCTCGAGTCGATGACGATCGGTGGCACCGAAGTGCGACGCACCCGCTACGGCACCACGCTCCGCGTCGATCTCGCCACCCCGCTCGCCAGCGGTGCGGCCGTTGACCTGCAAGCCGTATGGCACTTCAATGTTCCGCCGCAAGGCGGCGGCCGCATGGGGCACGACGGCCCACTGTACGAGATGGCCCAGTGGTATCCGCGGATGGCGGTGTACGACGACGTGAAGGGGTGGAACCACGAGCCGTACATCGGCGCTGGCGAGTTCTATCTCGAGTACGGCGATTTCGATGTCACGCTCGACCTGCCGGCGGCCGACCTCGTGGCGGCGACCGGCGAGTTGATGAATCCCGAGCAGACCCTGACCGCCGGCGAGCGCGCCCGCTTGGCGCTGGCGCGTCGGTCGGACACGGCGATCGCGATCGTCCGCGCCGACGAGGCCGGACGCAGCGCAAAGACGCGCCCAGCCGCGCGCCGGCCCGGCCACGCCGACCAGATCGAGTGGCACTTCACGGCACACAACGTCCGCGACTTCGCCTTCGCCGCCGGTCCGAGCTTTCGCTGGGATGCGAGCGGCTATCGTGGCATCCTCATCGAGGATCTCTATCGTTCCACGGCCGACAAGTGGCCGGAGGTCAACCGGATCGGCCGCGAGGCGATCAAATACTACTCCGAGCAATGGTTCCCCTACCCGTGGTCGCACGCCACGACCGTCGAGGGCCCGATCGAAGGGATGGAGTATCCGATGCTCACCTTCACGCCGAACAGCCCGACCCGCGAGGATCAGCAATGGGTGATCGCGCACGAGTTCGGCCACGAGTGGTTCCCGATGCTCGTCGGGTCCAATGAGCGCCTCTACCCATGGATGGACGAAGGCTTCAATACCTTCATCGACCTCGGCAACGCCGCGAAGTATTTCACCGGCACGCCGTACGGTGACACCATCGAGGTGCATCCACTGCATCTCTACGCCGAGCACGCTGTGCCGGGTAACGAGCAGCCGCTCATCGAGAAGCCGGTCGAAGTGCGCGATCTCTTCTGGGGTGGCTACCAGAAGCCGGCGCTCATGATGCAGATGCTCCGCTACCAGGTGCTGGGCAAAGAGCGGTTTGACCCCGCGTTCCGCGAATACATTCGGACCTGGGCGTTCAAGCATCCCACGCCGGCGGACTTCTTCCGCATCATGCGCGATCAGTCGGGCATGGAGCTCGACTGGTTCTGGCGCGACTGGATCTTTACCACTGCGCGGCTGGACCAGGCCGTGGATTCGGTCTCGCGCGACGGCAAGGGCGTCGCCGTCGTCCACCTGTCCAACCGCGGCACGATGGTCATGCCCGCGACGCTCACGCTCACCTTCGACGACGGCTCGGCTCAGCTAGTGCCGCTACCGGTCGAGATGTGGAACCTGGGCGACACCTTCGACTATCGCGCGCCGCCAGGACGCGGTATTCGCCGAGCGGAGCTGGACGCCGCTCACGCCCTCCCGGACATCGACCGATCAAACAACGTCTGGCCGCGTCAGTGAGCGGAAAATGACAGCGCTGACACGATGCCGCGAATGCGTGACTCGTCGAGCTCGGAGCGGGCATGGACTTCACGGACACCGCTTCGCGCCACCAAGGCGCGCGCCGTGTTCGGCCGAACGCGGCCTCCGGCCATGACGACGATGCGCGCTTGGGCGTGCGCCACGAGGTCCCGCAGGCCGTCGGCGCCTTCGAGTGCCGTCGCGGCGCCACCCGACGTCAGCACCCGCGCTACACCGGCGTCGACCAGCTGATCGAGCGCCGCACGCTGATCGGCGACTTGGTCGAAGGCTCGATGAAACGTGACCGGCAGCGAGCCCGCGCGGCCTACGAGCTCACGCGTCGCCGCGAGATCGACCGTCTGCTCCGGCGAAAGAACACCGATCACGATCGCGTCGGCGCCAAGCCGGCGTATCTCATCGATCGCACGGCACATGACGTCGAGTTCGTCTCTCGGATGCACATATGCACCGCCGCGCGGTCGCACCATGACGCTGATCGGGATCCCGACCGCCGCCCGCTCCGCGCGCAGCAGCGCGGCCGACGGCGTCGTTGCGCCCGCCTCGAGCTGCTCGCAGAGCTCGAGCCGGCCGGCTCCGGCGCGCCCCGCGATCCGCGCCGCGCCGACCGCGCCGCCGCACGCCTCCACGAGGACGGTCAGGGCGCGGGTCTCTTTTCGAGCGTCGGATTCTTGTTGTACTGCTGGGACTCACCCTTCGGGATGCTGATCCACTTCCAGTCATCGGTGGCGAGAATGCGAGCCAGCAGAATGATCTGGCCGACGTGCATCGAGATGTGCGTGACCGACCGACAGAGCGCGGAGTGCACGGTCATCGATTGCCCGCGGATCGCGACCGTCTTCTCCAAATCGTCGTCGGAAAGAGCGCGAAGCGCGCCGTCTACGGCCGCCCACCCCCGCTTCCAGATCTCGTCGACGTCGCGGCGAGTGTAGGTGCCGTCGGCGAACTCGCTGTCTCGATCGCGCCACGGCTTCTCGCCGTCGCTCGCGGTGAAGTCGGTGAATCGCGACGCCAGGTTGCCCCCGATGTGCCGTACGAGCATCGCAATGGAGTTGCCGTCCGGCGCGAGCACGCGATTGAGCGCGTCGTCCGACACTTGCGCCATGGCTTTCTCGCCGATCAGGCGATAGCGCTGGTATTCATCAACGAAGTCCTGTGTTTTCACCGAATCATCCTTGCGAGAGTGTCGCGGTGCGCACGCCGATCGGTAGCGAGGCAACGACGCGCATCTGTATCTTGCGCGGGTCGATGCGCACCGGCAACGCCGCAGCCTCTCCCTGATGACCTTTCACGACCGACCGATCTTCCCTCGCGGGTTCCGCTGCGCTAGCCGCAACTGCGGGCTCAAGCCTTCGGCGAAGGATCTCGCGCTGTTCGCCAGCGACGTCGACGCGGCGGCGGCGGCCCTCTTCACGCGGAACCACTTCCCCGGCGCACCGGTCACGCTCGGACGCGACACCATTCGGGCTGGCCGGCTCCGCGCGATCGTCGCCAACAGCAAGTGCAGCAACGTGGCGACGGGCGAGCCCGGCTTGCTCAACGCGCGTCGTATGGCCGCCGCGGCTGCCAGCGAGCTCGGCACCACCGCCGACCGCGTGCTCGTGAGCTCGACGGGCGTCATCGGCGTGCCATTGCCGATAGAAAGGATTGAGCGCGGCATCTCCGGTATGGCGCTCGAGCTCCAGGCCGATCCGCTCGCCGGTGCGGAAGGCATCATGACCACGGACACCCACCCCAAAGCTTTGTCAGCCTCGGTGGGCGACGCGACGATCACCTGGGTGGCGAAGGGCTCCGGAATGATCGAGCCGTCGATGGCGACGATGCTGTGCTTCATCTTCACCGACGCCGCGCTCGACGCCGCCACGCTCGACACGCTGCTCCGCGACGCGGCGCACGTCTCGTTCGATATGCTCTCGGTCGACAGCGACACGAGCACGTCCGACACCTGCGCGATTCTCGCCAACGGCCTCGCCGGCGCGGTCGATGCGCGCGCCTTCGGCCAAACGCTCACCGCCGGTTGCGTTGCGATGGCCGAGATGCTCGCCCGCGACGGAGAAGGCGCCGAACATCTGATCCGCGCCATCGTGCGCGGCGCCGCCAGCGACGCTGAGGCGCGCCGCGTGGCCAAGTCCATCATCAATTCGCCGCTCGTGAAAACGATGGTGCACGGCGCCGACCCCAACGTCGGCCGCCTGCTGATGGCCGTCGGCAAATGCTTCGAGTGTACGATCCAGCCCTCGAGCACGGACGTCTGGATCAATGGCTTTGCCGTGGTACGCCGCGGGACGCGGCTCGACTTCGACGAGCAGGCGGTGCGCTCGAGCCTTGCCGCTGAGACGGTGAATCTGGAGATCGCGCTCGGTGTCGGCGTCGGCCTCGCGACGGCGTTCGGCTGTGATCTCAGTCAGGCCTACATCGACGAGAACGCGGCGTACTACTCGAGCTAGCGACGCCATCGACGAACCCTCGTCTGGCGCGACGTCAAAGCTTTTTGATCCGTTTGTGTCGGCTTGTGTCCGTTTTTGTCTTTCACCCATCGTTACGGCCAGCCCGAGCGGCAGTTCGGCCGCATCGCCATGATGCAAGCCCCGACGAAACGGCGTCAGGGAGCGTCAACTCGTCACCCCGATGCACTCCACCTCGACATGTGCACCGGCCGCGAGCTCGGACACCGCGACGGCGCTCCGCGCTGGCTTCCGCGCGCGAAAATACGTCGCGTAGATCTCGTTGAAATCCTGATAATCCTTCATGTCGGCGAGAAACACCGTGCACTTCACGACGCGATCGAGCGACGAGCCGTAGCGCTCGAGGGTGGTGCGCATGTTGTTGAGTGCCTGGCGGCCTTCCGCCTGGATCCCGCCGGCCACCAATCGACCGGTCGAGTCGGTGCCAATATGGCCCGATACAAAACGCATGTCGCCGACGCGAACGGCCGGCGAGAAGACTGCCTGCGGCCGGGGCGACGGATAGAACTCCACCTCGGTCGTGATGGGATGGGCGCACGCGGCAAGCGCCAGCGTGCAGACGAGAGAGCGGATGCGGGTGGGCATGGGAGGCTCGCGATCGCGGGTGGTAAGGTGAAAGGGTCCGCGCAGCTAATCAGCCGCCCGGTACTTTGATCGACAGCGGGACCACAGTCGTTCCCCAACGCAGTTCGAGACGCGCCGAATCGGCGTCGACGAGCGGAAAGGCGAACATCAGGGTTTCGACGTGCTCGCCCTTGGAGGGCGTGGCCTGCACCCGAAGCGCGTCGTGTCCCGCTGGATAAGACCGATGGAAGGTTTCGGCGACGCTGTTGAAGATGATCGTCCACCGAGTCGAGTCGGGGATCGCCCAGATGCTGTACCTGCCGGCGGCCAGCCGCTGTCCGTTGATCTCGAGCGCGGATGTGGTCGACATGCGCGCGCCGCTGTCGGCACTCGGCGTCCAGGGCTTTCCCCACGGAACGAGTGCGCCGAACAGCTCCCGGCCGCGCGCCACGGGACGTCGATAGGTGATCTCGACCCGCGCTCCGTCGATCGACTGGCTGACGACGCCAAGTTGGCTCTTGGTGTTGCCTTGGGCGCACGCGGCGGCCGCGGGGAGCACGACGGCGATGACACAAAGGAATCGCATGGCCGGAAGATGCCGCGATCGGGCCACAGCATCCAGCCGCGACGGCTGTACGCGAATTGTACGCGATGCAAGTCGCTCGATTCCCCTTGTGTCACAAGGGCAACGATTTTACCATCCCTTGTGTCACAAGGGAGACAGGAGGCACCCCCGATGGCCGACGCCGAATCCGACCTGCTGCGCAGCAGCCTCGATCTGCTCGTCATGAAAGCGCTGACCTGGGGGCCGATGCACGGCTACGCGATCAGCGAATGGATCGAAGCTGCCTCGGGCACCGTGCTGCTCGTCGAGGAAGGCACCCTCTACCCCGCGCTCCATCGCCTCGCACGGCGCGGCTGGATCGCCGCCGAGTGGGGCGTGTCGGACTCCAATCGAAAGGCAAAGTTCTACACACTCACCCCCGCCGGTCGGGCACGGTATCGAGCCGAGTCACGCGTCTGGCACCGCCACGCCGGCGCCATCGCCGCCGCGCTGGCGCGGACGTCCTTGGAGCTGGCGTGAGCGTCGGGCCGGGCTGGCGCCGCCTGATTCGGCTGTCGCTCCGCACCGGGGCGATCGAGCGCGAGGTCGACGACGAGCTGGCCTTCCACCTGGCCATGCGCGAGGAAAAGCTGCGCCGCTTCGGCGCCAGCGCCGACAACGCACGCGACGCCGCGCGTGCGCGCTTCGGCGATCCAACGCTCGTGCGCGACGAGTGCGTGGCAATCGACCGTCGATTCTCACAGGAGACGCGTATCATGGATTGGGTCCACTCGATCGTCGCAGATTTGCGCTACGCCTTTCGCACGTTGAGGCGCGCCCCGGTCTTCACAGCCGTCGTCACGATCACCCTGGCGCTGGGCATCGGCGCGACATCGGCGATCTTCAGCCTCGTCGACGGCATCCTGCTGCGCCCACTCCCCTTCCCCGAAAGCGACCGTCTCGTCCGCGTCATGCAGTCGTACCCCGAGAAAGGGCTCGACACCTGGACGCTCTCCCAGCAAAATGTCGCGCTCTATCGGGACCGGACGCCCGGCTTTGCATCGTTTGCTGCGTACGCCCAGCGTGCCGTCACGCTCACCGGCGACGGCGCGCCCGAGCGCATCGCCTCGACACTGGTGAGCGGCGACTTTTTTTCACTGCTCGCGGTGAGGCCGGCGCGCGGACGGGGCATTGGCCGCGACGACGATCGCCCGAACGCCCCAGCGCCCGTAACGGTGCTCAGCTATGGCTTTTGGCAGAGTCACTTCGGCGGGCGCGACGTGCTTGGGGCAACGATCGACGTCGACGGAAACCCAACGCGAATTGTCGGCGTGATGCCGCGAGACTTCGTGTTTCCACGGCCAGATGTGCAGCTCTATTTGCCGCTGGGTCTCGATCCGGCCAGGCGGTTCGGATGGTTTCTCGTCGGCTTGGGCCGGCTGCGGGCGAACGTGTCGGTCGACGTCGCGAGCAAGCAGGCGACCGCGGTGATGTGGAACTGGGCGCGTGAGAATCCCGACGCGCTGAGCGCCAAGCCGATCGACCCCGCGACCACGCGAATGCACGCCATCGTGACGCCGCTCCGCGACGCCATGACGCAAAACGTCGCCAGGCCGCTCGTCGTCCTGCAAGCGGCGGTGCTGGTCCTGCTCCTCATCGCGATCGCCAACATCGCGACGCTGCTCTCGAGCCGCAGTATGGCGCGCGGACCCGAGATCGCCGTCCGCGCCGCGTTGGGGGCATCGACGTCGCGCATCGCCCGCCAGCTCCTCACCGAGAGCCTGGCGCTGGCGATGGTCGGCGGTGCACTTGGTGTCGCGGTCGCGGTCGCGGCGGTGAAGGCCTTCGTACATTGGAGCCCGAGGTCGGTGCCGAGACTCGAAAGCGTTCACGTCGACCTTCGCGTGCTCGGTGTGGCGCTCGTTGTCGCGGTCGCCAGCGGCCTCTTGTTCGGCCTCGTGCCCGCACTTCGCATCGCGCGCAATCGGCGCGTCGCCGACGATCTCACGGGAAGTCAGCGGCAAAGCGCGAACCTCTCGGCACGCCGACTCAACAGCGGGTTGATCATCGCGCAGCTCGCGCTCTCCACCGTGCTCCTCGTTTCCGCTGGCTTGGTGGCGAAGAGCTTCCGCCGCATGCTCGCTACGGACCTCGGCTTCGACCCCCGCCACGTGATCGGCGCGACGCTGGCGCTTCCGTCGAGCGCGCTCCCCAATCGAGCCGCGGCCGCGACGGCGACGCAAGTGATCGTCGATCGACTGCGCGCGCTTCCGACCGTCACCGCCGCGGCGGCCGCGTGGACACTACCCTACAGCGGCAATTCGAATACCGACGGCTTCCTCGTCGAGGGACACGCGCCGCCGGCGAATGCTGGCGCGGAAACGCAGGTCGTGCAGGTCCCGGTCACGCCAGGATTCTTTGCCGCGCTGAAAGTGCCGTTGCTTTTCGGACGCGACATCTCGAATGACGATCGGGCAAACTCACCGCCGGTCGTCGTCGTGGATCAGGCGCTGGCCCACCGCTACTGGAAGGGTTCCGAGGCCATCGGTAAGCGCATTCGCTTCAGCGGCGACACGACCTGGCTGACGATTGTCGGCCTGGTGGGCAGCGTCCGCGATCAGGACGTGGTAGGGGATCCGTTGCCCCACGCGTACCAGCCCTACACCCAGGCGCCGGGGCTCAGGCCGTCGCTGGCGATTCGTACCTCCGGCGATCCTGCTCCAGTCGTAGCCCAGCTTCGACGCATCGTGAAAGAGCTCCAACCGTCGACGCCGGTCTCGAGCGTCCAATCACTTGACGGCGCGATCGGGCAGGCGCTCGACAACCGGCGTCTCACGGAGCTCCTGCTCGTGGGGTTCGCGCTCATCGCGGCCGGCCTCGCAGCCGTCGGCGTCTACGGCGTGATGGCGTTGTACGTCGCGCATCGCGAGCGCGAGTTCGGGATCCGGCTCGCCATCGGCGCGCGGCCGCAGAACCTCATCGGTCTCGTGCTGCGTCAGGGCCTCGTGCTCGCCGCGTCGGGGCTCGCGGTGGGAACGGTCGCTGGTCTCGCGGTAACGCGCTCGCTCGGCACTCTCCTCTACGACGTGAGCCCGACCGACCCGCTGGTGTTCATCGCCATCGTCGTCGGGCTTTTCGCCGTCACCGCACTAACCTGCTTCACTCCGGCGCGCCGCGCCGCGCGCTCCGATCCGCTGGCAGCCCTCCGCGCGGACTGACCGCGCGGAGCAATGCCGCTGCCACGAGGTCGCGCATCCGCTACAGCTTGTACAGCTGCCGGGCGTTCTCGCCCAGAATCTTCTTTCGTTCCGCGTCCGACACCTTTAGCGCCGCAAGGCTCGACTTCATTTTGGGGATGCTGCCGATCTGGTGAGGGTAGTCGCTCGCCGCGAGCACGTGATCGGCGCCCGCGAAGTCCACGGCGAGGCGCACCGCCATCGGGTCGAAATTCACCGTGTCATAGTAGAAATTCCTCAGGTACTCGCTCGGCTTTCGCTTGATGTCAGCGCGGCAGTCGGCGAACGCCTCCCAGCCCCGGTCCAGCCGCTCGCACAGATACGGGATCGCGCCGCCCAGGTGGCTCAGCACCCATTTGATGTTCGGGTAACGCTCCGGAACCCCGGAAAAAACGAGCTTCGCCGCGGCCAGCGTGGTGTCGAACAAGAAGCCGACGAGAGGCATCAGCCAGTAGTCGGTCATCGCCTCGACGCCGACCGGATCGGTCGGGTGGATGTGGATGATCGCGTTCAACCGATTCGCTTCGGCCCACAACGGCTCGTACCGGGCGTCGGCCAACGCGACGCCGTTCACGTTGCTGAACACCATCGCGCCCGGCATGCCGAGCGTCGTCATCGCGCGCGTGAGCTCGGCGACGGATGCCGCCGGATCGCAGAGGGGCAGCGTGGCGAGCGACGCGAAGCGCGGCGATCGCTCGCGCACCACCGTGGCGAACGCGTCGTTGACGAGCCGGGCGAAACGGACCGCGCGCTCCGGCGGCTCGACATGCGTGCCCGGCGTGGTGAAGGTGATGATCTGGGTGTCGACCCGTTCGCGCTCCAGCTCGTTCTGGCGAAAGTCGATGTCGCGGTGGCCGCGCACGGCGACGTTGAAGTCTCCCGGATAGTGCAGACAGGGATTGCCCTCGGCGTCGATCGTCAGCTCGACGGTGCTGTCGCCTGCTTGGAGCGCGTCGAGGTATGCGGGCGGATAGTAATGGTTGTGGACGTCAATCAGCATGTCGGGGAGGTGGGGAAGGTGCGGCGGGAAGTGGCGCGTTCGGTCTGCGCAGCCAGAGATAATACACCGGGAGGCCCGCGAGCACGAACAGCAGTCCGGCGCGACTCGATGCGGGATCGCTGATGAGCTGGTTGGCGACGATGTACGCCGAGCACAGGGCGAAGAGAACGGGAATTGCCGGGTAGCCCCACACTCGATACGCCGGCTTGTACTCCGGCCGGCGGCGCAGGCGCATCAGGCCGACGGCCATCAGTGCGAAGAAGATCCACTCGGTGTAGACGACCCGCGTGAACAGCGCCCGATACGTACCCGTCGACACGAGCACGATCGCCCACGCACCCTGAAGCAGCAGCGCGCGGTGCGGGGTGCGAAAGCGCGGATGAACGGCGGCCGCCCAGGCCACGAGCAATCCGTCGCGCGCCATCGCGAGGTAAGCGCGCGGGCCGGCGAGGATGACGCCGTTCAGCGCGCCGAAGGTCGACACGATGACGATCGCCGACATTACCGCCGCGCCGCCCCGCCCCAGCACTGCGTCAGCGGCGTCGGCGGCGACGCGCGTCGAGCTGGCGATTGTGCTAGGCGCCAGCACGTGAAAGTACGCCGCGTTGAGCGCGACATAACTCGCCGTGACGATGAGCACTCCGGCGACGAGCGCGCGCGGGATCGTCCGTTCCGGGTCCGTGATCTCCTCGGCTGCGTACGTCACCATGTGCCAACCGCCAAACGCGAACAGTCCAGCGACGACGCCCAGCGAAAACCTCGAGACGCCGCGCGCGGCACCGGCGCCAAGGGTTCGCGGCTGCGCGAGCGCGGGCGACACGCCATGGCCAAGCGCGAAGACGGCGGCGATGATGACCGCCACGGCGCCCACTTTGAGAATGGTCAGCGTCGTCTGCACTATGCTGCCTTGCCGCACGCCCGCGTAGTTCACTCCGGTCAGTACCACCACGGCGCCGACGGCGATCACTCGCTGGCCGGCGTCGCCCACCGGTAGAAAGAAGGCGACATAGCGCGCAAAGATCATCGCGATGACCGCGATGATCCCGGTGTGCATCGTCCAGAACATCGCCCAGCCCCAGAGAAAACCGACCGAGGGCGAGTACGCTTCGCGTAGAAACACATACACACCGCCGGCCTTTGGAAAGGCCGACGCGAGCTCGGCGGCGATCAGCGCCCCGCAAAGCGTAAGCAGTCCGGACACGATCCAGACGGCGTAGACGGCGCCGACCCCCGGCACCGAGCCGGTGATCACCGACGGCTGCACGAAGATCGACGCACCAATGATGATGCCGACGACGAGCGCAGTGGCGTGCAACGGCGTGATCGAGCGCGAGAGCATGGCGCGACAAACCTGCGGTGCGCTCGAGGGCGCTGCCAGTAGCCGGCGGGACTGTCCCATCGCGCGGACGCGATTCTGTCCGAGCGGCCGGACGAGAAGGGGCGCCTGAAGGGCAAATCCGCGGCGCTGGTCCCCCTATCCGCGGTCGCGCTCGTCGCGCAACCGGCTCAGCCGTGCAAAGTTGCGTGAATGTGTGCGCCGCAGCACGAGATCTTGGCCTGCCACGGGAGCCAGCGGCATGGCAGGTGCTTTTCATCTGGGCGTATGCGACCGCGGGAAAAGCGGTCCGTCTCCAGAGGAGTGAGCAATGAGAATCCAACGTTTGATGTTTCGGGCGATTCCGGTCGCGGCTGCCCTCGTCGTGGGCGCAGTGCCGGCTCTGTTCGCACAGGGGCAGCAGGTGTTCGAATGGTCCGGACGCGTTGATCGCGAGGCCCAGATTTCGATGCGCGGCAATCAGATCTCGTCGCGGATGATCGGCAACGAAACGGCGACCCGTGAGCGGTCGCGCGTGATTTCGCCGCTGCCGCGGCAGGACGGCCGGGTCGTCGCCCAGCTCGAGAGCGGGCGTGGCTCGGTCGATGTGATTCAACAGCCGTCGGCGTCGAACGGTTGGACGACGGTCGTACGGATTCGCGACACGCAGAGCGGCGTCGGCAACTACCGTGTGGCCGCCTATTGGCAGAGTTACGCCAATGGCGACTACGACGCACGTGGCCGCGACCGTGGTCGTGACCGTGGTCGCGACCACGGTGGTGACCGCGGCGCCTATGGCAATCGCGGCAACGGACAGGTCGGCAACTCGATGCTGCACTGGAGCGGCAACGTCGATGGTCTGCTCGAGATTCGCATCCAGAACGGTCGCGTGAACTATCGGACGTTGAGCGGCGCGCAGCCGACTGCCATCCGGGCCAACGCCGGCAACGTCGGGATTCCTCGCGGCAACGCGTTGGTGAGCGTGTCGCAGAATCAGGGACGCGGCTCGGTCACGGTCGTGCAGCAACCTTCGTCGTACAACGGCTACACGACGGTCCTCCGCGTGAGCGATCCGCAGAGCGGTGCTTCCTACTACGACTTCGACCTGTACTGGCAGTAGTCGCGCGGTAGTCGCCCGGAGCAAGACCGGGCGATCGTGTCGGGTGGCCGGCCCCTAGACGGCTGACCGACGCGGTCTGGAAGCAAACGAAGGGCGGCCGGGAACGATCCGGCCGCCCTTCGTGCTGTTCGAGCGGGGCGTTGCGGACCGCCGGACCGTTTCCCTACGGCGCGTCCGTCTGCATCTTGGAGTCGGCGTCTCCTTCCCCGGATTTCGCATGACCCAATCTCCCCGGTTCGCTCGAATCACGCGCGGCATTGTGGCGATGGCGATCGTCGCGCTCGCGCCCCGAGCGGGACCGCTCGTCGCCCAGACGGCGCCGGCCGCGGCGACGGCCGCGGCGACGGCCGCGGCGACGGCCGCGCCAGCCGGCATACCCTCCAAGCTCAGCAACGCGGATTTCTGGAAGCTCGTTTCTGATTTCTCCGAGACGAATGGCTTTTTTCGCTCGGACAACTACGTGTCGAACGAGAGCACGTATCAGTGGGTGATTCCCGGCCTGCTGCGCACGACGAAGCCCGGCGGCGTTTACCTCGGCGTGGGGCCGGATCAGAACTTCACCTACCTCGTCGCGCTCCAGCCGAAGATCGCGTTCATCTTTGACATTCGGCGACAGAACCTGCTCACCCACCTGATGTACAAGGCGCTGATCGAGCAGTCGGCCAACCGGGCGGATTTCGTCGCGCGGCTGTTCGCGCGTCCACGTCCGGCAGGGCTCGACACGACGTCGACGGCCGACGCGATCTTCACGGCATTCGCCGGCGTGGCCCCAGACAGCACGAGCTTTCACCGCGGCCTCGACGGCATCCGCGACCAGCTCATCAAGGTCCACGGCTTCGCGCTGTCGAGCGATGATCTGGCGACGCTAGCGTCTGTATACGAAGCCTTCGTCAGCGCAGGCCCCGACATCACTTACAACTACTCGCCGCACCGGCCGTCCTACGGACGGGGACGCATGCCGAGCTACGCCGAGCTCCAGAC
>JBIOHX010000014.1:0-22815 GCA_044449465.1 Gemmatimonadales bacterium
AAAGGCTTGCGCGCTCCCCCCGGAGATCGTGACGCCCGTGAACGACACGGCGACGTTGCCGACCGTGCCGGGGTCAAGTTCGAAGACACGCGCCGAGCTCGACGTCTGATGGATGATCGTCGTGTTGACGTTGAGCTCGAGACCCGAGCTCTGAACCGATGCCAGGTTCCGGAGCACGCTGAGGTTCGAGGCACCCGACGACGCGGCGATCGGCTGGCTGATGATCGCGTCGTGCGTCTTCTTGTTGTAGTAGGTGAAGTCGAGGTGAACCCGGTTGCTGAAGACGCCGGACTCGAAGCCGCCTTCCCATTCAGCCGACTTCTCGGGCTTGAGGTCGGGGTTGCCAAGCGCGTTCGCGACGAGGCCCGGGGTGTCGGTGCCCGTGATGGAACCCTGTGTGCCCGTGGCAATGGCTGCCGTCGACGCATTGAACGTCTGCAGCGCCACCGTGCCGCCCGGCTGCACGCCCGAGGCGCCGTACGCGGTGCGCAGGCGGAAGGAGTTGAGCCAATCCTGGTGCGGGAAGAAGCTCTCGTCCGAGATCACCCAGGAAAGACTGGCCTTGGGATACAGGACGCGCTGGAAGTTCGTACCAAACGAGCTGTTCTGGTCGGAGCGGGCCGCGACGATGAGGAACATCCGATCGCGAAACGACGCCTGTTCCTGCGCATACAGACCGAGGGTCTTGTTGACGGTCTGCAGCGTATTCGAGCCGCTGCGCGTCGCTGCCTGGCCGACGTTCTGCGCGCCCGGGGGCAGGTTGGAACCGTTGCTCCGGACGTTATCGTTCTCGAGGTTCGAGTAATCCGAGCCCAGCGTCGTCTTCATGTTCAGGTTGGAGCGCGGATTCCAGGTGAGGTTGCTGACAATCTTCGCTGACATGTTGCGGAAATTGTCCTGGCTCGCGTTCACCGTACCCTGACGGCGGGTGCCGGAATTGGGGCATTCATTAAACCGACAGATCCCATACCCGTCGATGTTCGAGAGATCGAGACCGACCGAGCCCTGATTCTGCATCCACTCGAACGGGCGCCAGGTCGCGTCGCTCGAGCCGATGAACCGCTGCGTGCCCGACTGGTTGTCGACCTGGAAGATCTGCGCCGGGCTGAAGCCACCGTAGCCATTGCGGTACTCGTTCAGCGTGCCGAGCTCGTTGTACTTGAGCGGAGCGCTCGTGTAGTTGAAGCCGGGGTTGTTCAGCGCGCTGTAGATGAAGCTGAACGTATTGTTGTCGACCTGCGGCAGGCGTTGATTGGTGTTCGAGAAGCCAGCGTTGGCGTTGAAGTCGAACTTGGGGCTGAACGCCGCGCTCAGGTTGGTGCGGAAGTTCTCGGACTGGAAGGCTTCGGGGTGCGTCCAGTCGCCGCGAAGCGCGACGCCCGCCGAGTCGAGCTGCGACTTGGCGAAACCAGGCATCTGGATCGGGCCCATCTCGTTACGCGCATCGCCGCTGACGAAGAAGCGAACCTGGTCCGTGCCGCCGCTGGCGTTGCCACCAATGTTATTCGTGTTGCCGGTTTTGATCGACGTCGTGGCGGGATTCATCAGCACGCTGAACGACGTGATGCTGTCGAGCCCACAGGTGCCCTGGCTCTCGGTGACCAGCGTGCAACGGGCGGTCGTGCCAACCGGTCGCGTCGACGTGGCGCCGGCGGCGGTGACATGACCCCACGACGCGTAATCGGTCGGGTAGGTGTTGTTGTCGTTGACCGTGCCGCCTTCGCCGTACCAGGTCCACCGCGTGTCGCCGGCGTGGCCCTTCTTCGTCGTGATCACGATGACGCCGTTCGCCGCGTCGGTGCCGTACAGCGTCGCCGCCGACGGTCCCTTCACGATCTCGATGTCTTCGATCTCGTTCGGGTCGATGTCATTGAGCACGCTGCCGACGGTGCCGCCGGTGCTGAGACCGATCGTGGCGTTCGACATGCGCACGCCGTCGATCACGTAGATTGGATCATTGGAGATGCCGCTGCCGTTCGTGGCCAGCGAGCCGAGGCCGCGGATGCGGATCACCGGCGCGGCGCCCGTCATCGCGCCTGGTAGCACCGTGACGCCCGCTGCCTTGGCCACGAGCAGGTCGGAGAGGTTGGTGATCGGTGCCGTCTCGACCCTGTTGGTGACGTCGCCGAGGGTGGTGACCGAGTTGCCCAGCTCGACCCGGCGCTGCTCGCCGGTCGCCGTGGTCACGATCTCCTGCAGCTTGACGATCGCCGCTTCCATGGAGAAGTCGAGATTCGTCGTGCCGCCCGCGGCCACCGTGACCGCCTTCTTCTGCTCGGTGTAGCCGACGCGGATCACGCGCACTTCCACGGTGCCCGAGGGCACGCCGCGCATGGTGTACTTGCCGTCGGAGCTCGTCGTCACCGCGATGCTCGTGCCGACGAGCATGACCCGGCCTTCGCCCAGCGGTTCGTTGGACCCGGTCGCCGTGACATGGCCGGTGATCGTCGTGAGCGCCTGCTGCGCCTGCGCCGCCGCTGGTAGGGCGACTAGCGCGAGCGTGGCGAGTGCGGAACGAACGTACGTTCCAACGCCCCACGTCCTGGTTGCTCTCATGTGTTCGACCCTCGGGAGGTAAAGGACAACACTCAAAACACCACAAATTCGTCGGACTGCGAAACACCTACACATGCGACTTCACTGACACCCGCGACACACTTGGGCACTACGTTCGGAGGCGTACGCCGCACCTGGCCGGCGCGGCGTACGCGAACGACAGCGGACGAGCGATTGTGATCAGGCGGCTCCAGCGCGAAAGAGGGCTGCCCTGCACACCTGCCAAACTTCGCTCGTGTAGTTCAAGGAGGAGTAACTAACGCGACTACGGGCCTACATGCCGACTGCATTACATCTCGCGGTCGTGCGGAAGGTCGGTAAGGTCGTACGACGCCCGACCCACTAACCCCTGCGGGGCGCCCTAAAGTCACATCAGACCGATCGGTAGGGAGCACATTCGCATCCGGCACGGCAACGCCAACATAAGGATCGGTGCTCGAGAAGCACGATTGTATAGGGTATATCAGACCGCCGCAAGGCGGATGACCCTAGTGATGACTGTATGCAGGGGACGTTGGACGTTGGACGTGGGTCGTGGATCGTGGATCGTGGGTCGTGTGAAGCCTTCAAGGCGCAATGCACCCACCCTGCGACTAAAAAAATCACAGCCCCGCCTCGTCACCCTCGAGCGCCGCTACGACCGATCCGTTTGATCCGTGGCGATCCGTCGAATCCGCATCCCCCTTTGTCGGTGGGGCTTCCCGAGCGGCCCGTTGGGTGTCCGGTTGGTACGGCCCCCGAGCGGCCCGTTGGGTGTCCGGTTGGTACGGCCCCCGAGCGGCCCCTCGGGCGTCCGGTTGTTATGGCCAGCCCGAGCGGCGGTTCGCGTGCATCGCTACGATGCACGCCGTACAAATAGTGGTACGATGCCCGCGGCGGTCACTGCGTAGCGCCGAGAGTCTCAGCGCTCCATCACTGCTTGGGGGTCGACGGCGACCTCGCCCGACGACGGCGACACCGGCGAAGGAAGCGCCGCGAGATCCAGCACGAGCTGACGCACCGGTATGAACGACCGCCGGTGGTGGGGCGTGACCCCGTGCTCCGCGATGCCCCCCAGATGCGCCTCGGTCGAGTAACCGACGTTCCGTTCCCACGCATACAGCGGGTAGCGGGTCGCGAGGCGGCGCATCAACCGGTCGCGGGTGACCTTGGCGACGATCGACGCACACGCGATCGTGTAACAGGCGTCGTCGCCGCCGACGATCGCAGTGTGCGGAATCTCGAGGGTACGAATCGGTTTCCCGTCGATCAGCACCTGATGCGGCACGACGGTGAGCCGTCGAAGCGCGCGGCGCATCGCGATCACCGTGGCGTGGTAGATGTTCACGCGGTCGATCTCTCGCACCGACGCCGCGCCCACGCCAAAGCTCACGGCGCGCTCGCGGATCTTCACGGCGAGTCGCTCGCGCTCCGCCGCGGTGAGCTGCTTGGAATCGTCGACTCCCGGAATAGCGCGCACGTCTGCAGGCATGACAACGGCGCATGCGACGACGGGGCCTGCCAGCGGCCCCCGTCCGACTTCATCTACTCCGGCGATGAACGGACCAACCATGACGCGGAGCTCTCGCTCGATCGGCTTCCACCGATCCCGCGTCATCGGCCGATCCGCCGCCGTCTACTCGGCGGCGGGAGTGCCCGTCTCGGGGACGCGCACCTTTTTCTCGCGAATGCGCGTCGCCTTGCCGGTGAGATTGCGGAGGTAGTACAGCTTGGCCCGACGCACGCGGCCGCGGCGCACGATGATCACCTCGGCGAGCATCGGGCTGTGCACGGGAAAGATGCGCTCGACGCCGACGCCGTTCGAGATTTTCCGAACGGTGAACGTCTCGCTCACACCACTCCCGCGGCGGGCGATGCAGACACCCTCGAACGCCTGGATGCGCTCCTTCTCGCCTTCACGCACGCGGACGTTGACCCTTAGGGTGTCGCCGGATCGAAATGCGGGAACGTCGCGGAGCCACTCTCTCTGGGTTTCGATGAAGACATGCATATGACGCTCGTGGCCAGGGTCCGGCCCGGGAGGGACGTGTTCGGAGGTAGACCGCTGATATTAAGGCCTGACAAACCCGAAGTCTAGTGCGGGGCGCGGGTTACGGGTCTGGAAGCAACGCGCTGGAGGCGGTCTCTACTTGGTCCCGATCAGGGTCGGACGGTAGCCGATCTTCTGCATTCGAACCAGAACCCCCGCTCGCGTCGTCGAGGAAGAGCGAGAGCGTGCCGGTGACCGTGGTCTGCGCCGTGTGGCTGTTGAACGAATTGGCGACCACGACGTCGGCGACGGGATCGCCGCTCTTGACATCGCGCTCGCCATCGGCCCAACCTCATGGACGTTCTGTATCCAATGAGGTGTCGCAGCGGCCGGCTGGCAAAAGCAGGCTTCTCCGGTGCGAGGACTCGAAACATGAATCCGTCAACGCGCATTCGGCGACTGCTCAGTCGCACGACCGTCGCGGGCTTTGCGATGGCAGGCCTCGGCGCGATGGCCATGCTTGGCTCGAGCGCGTGCGCCCAGGCGGCGGCCCAGTCGGCCCACGCCGACAGCGGCGCGGTGCTGCGCGGGCGGGTCGTTCGCCAAGCGGACGGCTCGCCAGTCGCCGGCGCGGAGATTCTGCTCGTCCCCGCGGACCAGCACGCGACGACGGACAGCACCGGCGCCTACCGGTTCGTGGGACTCCGCGCCGGCATCGCGCTGGTGCAAGTGCGCCATGTCGGCTTCGACGTGCAGCGCGACACGGTGAATCTGTCCGTCGACCACGAGAACGTCAGAACGTACGCGCTAGCCCCGCAGTCCGAGAAGCTTGACACGGTGCGCACCGTCGCCGCGGGCCAGAAGTACCTGTCCACCAGGCTGCGGGCATTCGAGGAGCGGCGGCTTTCCCAGCAAGGCGGCTACTTCATCTCGGACAGCGTCTTCCGGCGCTCCGAGAGTTCGACGCTGGCGAACTTGATCGAGAGCAGGGTTCCGGGCGTCACCCTGCTGCAGGTTCAATCGAGCCAAGTGCTGGTTTCGACCAAAAAGCAGTGCAGTGGGTTGACCTTCTTGCACAGCGACACGTGCAAGAAGGGAAGCCCGGACTGTTTCGTCACGATCTATCTGGATGGAGTGCTGTACTACACGCCTCCCCCGCCACAGCCGGGCGGCGGAGGGACCGGACCGCCGCCGCCGGACTTGAGCCACGCGCTGAACCCATCGGAATTCGCCGGCGCGGAATTCTACGCGGACGGTGCGAGCGCGCCCGCTGGCATGCACTCGAACGACCAAGGATGCGGCTCGCTCTGGCTCTGGACGCGAGAGCGGTAGCCGCGCGCTAGCGCGGCTCGCCCCGGTCTCGCCGCGCTCCCGACAGCTCGGCCGCCCGCGACGCGCGCCACTCGGCGATCTTCTTGTGATCGCCTGAGAGCAAGACGTCGGGAACCGTGTGCCCACGAAATTCCGGGGGCCGCGTGTAGCTTGGCGCGCTCAGCTCCCGGTCGAAGAACGAATCGCCGCGTGCGCTGTCGAGATCGGACATGCCGCCGGGCAGGAGGCGCACCGTCGCGTCGATGATCGCCAGCGCCGCCGGCTCGCCGCCACTGAGCACGAAGTCGCCAAGCGAAATCTCTTCGGTGGCGAGAAAGTCGGCGACGCGTTGGTCGACGTCTTTGTAGTGGCCGCAGAGGAGGGTGAGCTCTGCGCCGCCGGCGAACCGCACCGCGTCTCCGTGCGTGAACGTACGCCCGCGCGCCGACATGAGCACGATGGGCGAGCGCGCGCCGAGCGACTCGACGGCCTCGAAGAACGGCTCGGGCTTCATCACCATCCCTGCTCCGCCGCCATACGGATAGTCGTCGACGGTGCGGTGGCGATCGTGTGTGAAGTCGCGCAAGTCGACGACGCGATAGCTCACGCTCCCCGCTTCGGCGGCGCGCGCGGGGATGCTCAACGCGAGCGGCGCGACGAAGAAGTCCGGGAAGATGGTGACGACGTTGACACGGAGCACGGAATGCGTCAGTCGAGGAGGCCGGCGGGTGGCGCGATACGAATGACGCGTGCGCCGCGATCGACCGCCGTCACCACGCGGTCGTACGGAATGAGCACCGACCCAACCCCCGACCCGGATGGCCGCGCGACGTCGAGGGTGATGCCTTGGGGCAGCTCGTAGATCGTGACGACGGTGCCGACCGGTTCGCCCGACTCGAGCTCGACGCGCATGCCGTTCAGCTCGTGCAGGTAGACCTCGTTCTCGGCCGGCGGCGTGAGCTCGTCGCTCGGCAGGAGCAGGAAACGCTCGCGCCACGCGTCGGCCGCATCGCGGTTGGCGATCTCGTCGAAGTGGACGATGAAGCCGCCCTTGAACGGAGTCACCGAGGCGATGTGGAGCTCGGGACGCCCCTTGGCGGCGTCGCCGGTGACGGTGCCGGCGACGACGCGCCGGCCGGCGGCGAAGACGACGTCTGCCTCGTCGGTCAGCGGCTCGACGACGAGATCGCCGCGCACACCGTGCGCCTTGCGGACCCGCCCGACGATGATCAGCTCGGGCGGGCGATCACTGTTCGAGGCGGCCACCGCCCCGCGCCCTGCGCGCTACGCTTCCGCCGGCGCTTCGCTCACGGGCACCGCGGTCGCGGTGAGCTTGCGGCCGAGGCGCTGTTCGTGGCGAGCCTTGAGGACGCCCGCTTTGCGCAGGAGCGACCGCACGGTGTCGGTGGGCTGGGCGCCGGAGTCGAGCCAGTAGTTGACGCGGCCCGTGTCGAGGTTGAGCGCCTGTTCGCCCTGACGAGGAGCGTACTGGCCGACGATCTCGATGAATCGGCCATCGCGCGGGCTCTGGGAGTCGGCGACGACGATGCGGTAGAGAGGCTGCTTTTTCCGACCAGTGCGACGGAGGCGAATCTTCACGGCCATTGAACTGTCCTCATAAGGGTTCTGATCCTACTCCAGGCTCATCGCGTCGTGGCCAATCGGCCATGCGCACCTGGAACATTGCCGGAGCGTGGGTCGTTGATCGTTGATCGTGGATCGTTAAACCCGCGGCAGTTACGCTCCACGCTCCACGCTCCACGTTTAACGCATAAACAAATTCGGCCTGAACTTCCCCCCCCCGCCAGATGCGTTAGAGGCTTTCTTCATCATCTTCTGCATCTCGCGGAACTGTTCGAGCAGGCGGTTCACTTCGCTGATCGGACGGCCGGAGCCCTTGGCGACGCGGGCGCGGCGGGAGCCGTTCATGACGTCGGGCTTCCGGCGCTCCTCGTGGGTCATCGAGAGCACGATCGCTTCGACGTGTCTGAGGCGCTTGGGGTCGGCCTGCTTGGCCTGCTTGAGCATCTTCGAATTGACGCCCGGCAGCATCTTGAGGACGCCTTCGAGCGGACCCAAACGCTCGATCTGCTTCATCGCCGTCAGGAAATCGGAGAGGTCCATTCCCTCCTTGCGGACCTTCTTCTCGAGGCGCTTGGTCTCGTCGGCGTCGAACGCGGTCTGCGCTTTTTCGACGAGCGAGACGATGTCGCCCTGCTGCAGGATGCGTCCGGCCATGCGCTCGGGATGAAACTCCTCGAGCGCCTCCGGCTTCTCGCCGACGCCGATGTACTTGATTGGCTTCTTCGTGACGCCGTAGATCGAGAGCGCCGCTCCCCCGCGGGCGTCGCCGTCCATCTTGGTGAGGATGACGCCGGTAATGTGGAGCCGCTGGTCGAAGCCCTGCGCGATCTTCACCGCGTCCTGACCGGTCATGCCGTCGGCGACGAGGAGAATCTCATCGGGGTGGATCGCCGCCTTGAGCCGCTCGAGCTCCTGCATCATGTCGTCGTCGATCTGCAGGCGGCCCGCGGTGTCGACGATGACGACCCGGTCGCGCGCGCGCTTCGCCTGCTCGATGCCGGCCTTGGCGATGCGCACGACGTCCTGCGTGCCCCGCTCGGCGTACACCGGCACATCGAGTTGCTGGCCGAGCGTCTCGAGCTGGTCTATGGCCGCCGGGCGGTAGACGTCGGCCGCCACCAGTCGCGTAGGGCGACTCTCGCCCTTGAGACGGAGGGCGAGCTTGGCCGCCGTGGTCGTCTTGCCGGATCCTTGAAGGCCGACCATCATCACGACGGTCGGCGGCACGGAGCTCAGCTTGAGGCCCTCGCGCCGCTCGCCGAGCATCGCGGCGAGCTCATCGTAGACGATCTTGACCAGCTGTTGGCCGGGCGAGACGGTCTTGAGCTGGCTGACACCGACGGCCTTCTTCTCGACGCGCTCGAGAAACTCGCGCGTGAGCTGGAAGTTGACGTCGGCCTCGAGCAAGACGCGGCGAACCTCGCGAAGCCCTTCCTTGATGTCGGCTTCGGTCAGAACGCCACGCCCGCGCAGCCGCGCGAACGTCGCTTCGAGTTTTTCAGACAGCTCGTCGAACATAGACTGGCAAAGATAGAGCAGAAGGTGGCGCGTTTCAAGCTGTTCGCTATATGCTAACAGCTACCCGGTGTTATACTTACGGCTGCTTTGGCTCGGCGATGTCCCGCGGCCGGCCCGAGACGCCAAATCGACGGTCGCCCCATCCGACCGCCTGCACGCGTACAGCAGCCCGCTTAGGTCATGGCCAAAACCCAGCGCAAGGACGACATCCTCAAGTCGGAGCTGCCTCCGACGCTGCCTCTCATGGCGCTCCGCTCGACGATCGTGTACCCGCTGGGAACGATCGCGGTACAGATGGGCGCGCCGGAAAATCTGGCGCTGTTGCGCGAGCACGAGGAATCGGGGTTGATCGTGGCGCTCGTCGTGGCGAGCGGCGATCACGACGAGCCGATTGATTCGTCACGATTCTTGGGGCGGGTCGGCGTAGCGGCGCGCGTACACGAGCGCATCAACCTGCCGGGCGACACGGTGCAGATCACGCTGCAGGGACTGCGGCGGATCGTCGTCGAGGAGATGGAGCAGACCGAGCCCTACCCCGTCGCGCAGGTTCGCGCGGCGCGCGAGACGCCCGCCGATCCCGGCGAGATCGACGACCTGGTGACGCGCGTCGTCGCGTCGGCCGAAACGCTGGCCGAGCTCGTCGACCGCATTCCCGACGAGGTTCCGGCGATCCTCAAGATGAACGTCTCCGATCCGGGGCGCTTCGCGGATCTCGCGGCGACGAACATGAACTTCCGCATCGCCGACAAGGACGAGGTGTTGCAGCGGCTCGACGTCGGCCAGCGGTTGCGGTTCATCCTCACGCGGCTCGAGCGCGAGGTGGCGCGGGCGCGGGTGATGGAGGACGTGAAGCGCCAAACCGAGATCAAGATCGAGCAGCACCAGCGCGAGTTCTATCTGCGGCAACAGCTGCGCGCCATCCAGGCCGAGTTGGGCGAAGCCGATCCGGGCGAGAAGGAAGCCATCGACCTCCTCAAGAAGATCGAGGAGGCCAAGCTTCCCGAGAAAGTGGCGCAGGAGGCGCGGCGCGAGACGGAGCGCATGCGCATGCTGTCGCCGGCGTCGAGCGAATACCAGGTCGTGCGCACCTACCTCGACTGGGTGTTGTCGCTGCCGTGGAACAAGCGAACCGGCGAAGAGGAGATTGACCTAAAGAGAGTCGAAGCGGCGCTCGACGATCGGCACTATGGGCTCGACGAAGCGAAGGAGCGCATCATCGAGTATCTCGCCGTGCGCAAGCTGCGCGGCGGCGATCCCCACGGGCCGATCCTCTGCTTCGTCGGTCCGCCGGGCACGGGCAAAACGTCGCTGGGCGAGGCGATCGGCAAGGCGATCGGCCGCGAGTTCTACCGCATCTCGGTCGGCGGGGTGCGCGACGAGGCGGAGATTCGCGGCCATCGGCGGACGTACGTCGGGGCAATGCCGGGGCTGATCATCCAGGCGCTCAGGCGCGTGGCCGTCAAAGATCCGGTATTGATGATCGACGAGATCGACAAGATGTCGGGCGGCGGGGCGAGCGGAGATCCCACGGCGGCGATGCTCGAGGTGCTCGACCCGAGCCAGAACAACTCGTTCGTCGACCACTATCTGAACCTGCCCTTCGATCTGTCGCAATCGCTGTTCATCTGCACGGCGAACAACCTGTTCGACATCCCGGCGCCGCTCCGCGACCGAATGGAGATCATCAAGATCGCGGGCTACACGGTGGAGGAGAAAGTCGAGATCGCGTGGCGCTATCTGCTGCCGCGGCTCCTCGAGGAGCACGGGATCACGGACAAGGATCTCCAATTCACCGACGAGTCGCTGTCGTTCATCTCCAACCGCTATTCACGCGAGGCGGGGTTGAGAAACTTCGAGCGCAACATGGCGGCGATCATGCGGAAGCGCGCCCGCGCCAAGGCCGAAGGCGAAGAGGGCGCGTGGGTCGTCGACGTCGAGAAGGTCGAAGAGGTGCTCGGCATTCCGCGCTACGCGGTCGAAGAAGCGGAGAAGACGCCGGAGATCGGCGTCGTCACGGGGCTCGCGTGGACCTCGACGGGCGGCGACATCATGATCATCGAGGCGCTCAAGATGCCGGGAACGGGCCGCCTCACCGTCACTGGGCAGCTTGGCGACGTGATGCGCGAGTCGGTGGACGCCGCGTACTCGTACGTTCGCTCGCGCGGCAACCAGCTCGACATCGACGATAGCGTGTTCCGCGAGAACGACCTCCACATCCACCTCCCGGCCGGCGCGATCCCGAAGGACGGGCCGAGCGCGGGCATCACGCTCACGCTCGCGATCGCGAGCGTCTTGAGCGGCCGGCCCGTGCGCCGCGACCTGGCGATGACCGGCGAGGTGACGCTGCGCGGCAAGGTGCTGGAGATCGGCGGCGTGAAAGAGAAGGTGCTCGCCGCGTACCGAGCCGGTCTGCGCGAGATCATCATGCCCAAGGCGAACGAAAAGGACCTGCGCGAAGTGCCGGAGGACGTGAAGAAGAAGATGGCGTTCACCTTCGTCGAACGGATGGACGAGGTGCTGCACCACGCACTGCTCCCATCGGTGAGCAGCGAGCTGGCCGACCAACTCCAACCATCCGACACCGTCGCCGTCTTGCCGCCAGTCACGACGGACCGGGCGGCGGAGACGATGGCGGGATAGGTATTGGTCGTGGATCGTGGGTCGTGGGTCGTGGGTCGTGGATCGTTACCGCGATGGAACGTCCGTGCGGAGCTTCCGAGAGACGTACTTTCGCGGCTCTCGCGCCCTTCGCGCCGATTCGTTCCTACCGCCGGCGTCCCGATACTTCGCCTGGACAAAAGGCTTTGGGGCCATGGGCTGGGTCACATCGCGTCGGGCTACGTGATGGCGGGAGCGTCACCCTACGATCCACGATCCACGATCCACTACCACAACATCGACAACAAATAAATCGCCGTCCCCGCCAATCCGCCGACGATCGTTCCATTGATCCGGATGAACTGCAGATCCCGGCCGATCGCGAGCTCGACGCGGCGCGACGTGAGCTCGGGGTCCCACGCCGACACCGTCGACGCGATCAAGTCCGCCACCTCGTCCTGATACCGCGCGACCAGAAATACCGCGACGTCGACCACGAACTCGTCCATCTTCGCCATCAACTCCGGATCCTCGAGCGCTTTCTGCCCGAAGCCGGTGAGCGCGTGCTCGATCGCGCCGGGCGCTTTCGACTCCGGGTTGGCGGCGTAGCGCGCCAGCGCCTCTTTCGCGTCGTGCCAGAGCGACGCCGAGAAACGGCGCGCCGCGTCGTTGTCGAGAAAATCCTCCTTCCAGGCGTCGACTTTGGCCGCAAACTCGGGCGACGTGTTGAGCTGCTCGATGAACCGGTCCAGCGCCTCGTCGAACCGCAAGCGCAGAGGATGCTCGGGCTCCGTGTTCAGCTCACCGAGCAGCCGCTGGATCGCGCCGAGCACGCGCTTGAAGATCTTGTCGTCCACCGCCGCGGGAATCCACCACGGCGTCTCCTGCTCGATGCGCTCGCGAATGAGCTCGGCGTTGTCGTCCACCGTGCGCGACGCGAGGCGGATCACCTCGTCGACCACTTCCTGGTGTCGGTCGTCCTCCGTCATCACCGCGAGCATGCGGCCGATGAGCGGCGCGAGGCGCAGCGCACGCACGCGATCGGCGAGCCCGCGGTCGATCGCGGCCTGAACGTCCTCGTCGTCGAGCATCACCGCCGCCGAGCTCATCGCCGACGCCGCGTTTCGTGAGATCATCCGCGCGTTCTCGGGGTCGGCCAGCCACTCCGCGAGCCTGCGGCCTACTTCCATCGTGCGGAGCCGGTGCTCGATCACCTCGCGCGTGAGAAAATTCCGTTGCACGAACGCGCCGAGCGTGCGGCCGACGCGGTCCTTCCGCGCCGGCACGATGGCCGTGTGCGGAATCGGAATGCCGAGCGGGTGGCGGAAGAGCGCGGTCACGGCGAACCAATCGGCGAGACCCCCGACCATCGCCGCCTCCATCGTCGCGCGGATGATGCCGACCCAGTGGTAGCGCACCTCGAACGTGCGCGCGACGACGAACAGCACCGTGGCGGCGACGAGGAGCAGCGTGGCGCGCCGCTTCATGGCGTCGAGCTGTGCCTGGCGCGCGGCCTCGTCGTGCATGATCTGCATGGCGCGCGGCCCGGCGGCGCCCTGCGTTGCCGGCGCGGGCAGCGTCACCGTGGCGTGACCTTGACCTTGGCGAAGTCGACGAGCGCCGTGCTCTCGCCGGCCGGCACGTCGACGTAAAGCACGACCGGCCGGCCACCGACTTCGCGTACGTCGGTCTCGATCGTGCGCGTGCCGGCGTCGTAGTGGCGCCGTTCACCGTGCACCGTCGGCGTGACGTTGAAGCGCATCTTCATGACCGCATCGATGGCCGACATGAACTCGGCGGCATCGGTCGGCGTGTCCCACACGCTGACCCACACCAGCGCGTGACCGCCGGGCGTCTTCACCAGCGCATAGCGGTCCCCGTCCCAGCCGTTCGAGGCGCGGATCGACTGTTCGCGATCCTTGGTGTGCTGGAACAGGAAGAGGCGCGTACCGAACTCGCCAAAATCATTCCTGTCGACGGTGCCGGCGATCGGCGGCAGCACGATCTCACTCGGCACGTCGCGCTGTGGCGTGAAGTACGCCGAGTCGTGCATGACCTGCTCGGTGCTGATCGGGAGGCTGTCGAGCGGCAGGCGGTTCTTGACGTGCTCTTTGAAGCGGCGCACGAAGTCGGCGCCGTTGATGTAGGGAAAGAGCAGCGTCTCCTGGATGACCATCGGCGCCGACGCGAAGATCGGCTGCGTAGCCTGCGCATCGCGAATCGACTGGCGCATCGACTCCCAGCCGCCGGGGAGCTGCGCGGCGATGTTCCCCGCGCCGCCGACGGTGATGTACACCTGCTCGTAGGTCGCTTCGCCTTCGACGACGGCCTGCGCCGCGGCGGCGCGGTCGTCGTCGCCCGTGATGTGCTCGAGCGAGTCGAGATTGACGTACTGGTCCGGCAGCGCGTGCACGAGCTCGTGCATGATCGTGATGCCGACGTACTCTTCGGGCGCGCCGTCGACGACGTAAAGGATCTTGGTCGACGGATCGTAGTAGCCGATGATCTGCTCGGTCAGCACGCGGACGTAGAAGTTCGCCAGGTGCATCGTGTCGGGGATCATGCCGAGGAGCTTGAAGATGGTCTCCTCGTTGGCGAGCTCCTTCTGTGCTTCGGGCGTCTTCACTTTGGCGAGCAGGAACTCGCGCACCTGCTCGCGCGAGCGCACCTCGATCTTGGGCGGCCGCTTGAACTTGACGCCGAGCGCGTGCTCGATGAGCGGCACGTCCTCGGCGACTTTGTCGGCGTAGGGACCGGTGCCGACGGGCGCCCGCCCCCCGCAGGCCACGGTGGCCGCAATGCAGGCGAACGCGATGACGCGGATGACGCGGATGACGCGGATGCCTTTTAGGCCCCGCGGCGTGTCGATCATGCGGCCGCGTCGTCGCGCCATTCGACCGCGGTGCCGGCCATGAGTCCCACGACCCGCGCGATGTCGTGCCCGCGGATGACGATGCCGGCATCCATCAGCTCGCGCGCCAGCTCGGCCTCGAGCGGAGCCAGCGCCGGGCGCGGAGGGACGGCGGGCGCCTGGGGCTCGGCGCGCGCGCCCGCGGCGCCGTTCGCCACACCCGCCGGCGCGCCCACGAACAGAGCCTCGATCTCGGCGCCGAATCGCTCGAAGGCGGCGAACGGCTCGCGTGGCTTCTGCGGTTCCTGGCCCCGCTTCTGCTCCTGTTCCTGCTCGGCGCGCGAGAGATCTTTAATGAGCGCCACGCGCCGGCGGATCAGCTCCTCGAGGCTCGGCGGATAGGTCGTGACCGCCTGCATGTGGGCGCACGCCTCGTCGATGGCGTCGATCGCCTTGTCGGGACGCAGACGGTCGGAGACGTAGGCGTCGGTGAGCTTGACCGCGGCCCGCAACGCCTCGTCGGAGATGAGGACGTTGTGATGGCGCTCGAGCCGTTCCTTGCGGACGGTGAGAATCTCCATCGTCTCCAGCTCGCCCAGCTCGCGCACGACGACTTTCTGGAAGCGCCGCTCGAGCGCCGGATCGCCCTCGACCCACTTCTCGTACTCGTCGCTCGTCGTGGCACCGATCACCCGAAAGTCGCCGCGCACGAGCGCCGGTTTGAGCATGTTCGCGGCGTCCATGGCCGTGCCGATCGCCGTCCCCTGCCCGATGAGATTGTGCAGCTCGTCGACGAAGAGGATGACGTCGGTCGCCGACGTGGTCTCCGCGACGATGAGACGCACGCGCTCCTCGTACTGCCCGCGGTAGGTCGTGCCGGCGAGCAGGCCGACGTGGTCGAGCGAGAGCAGCCGCACGTCGCGCAGCACGACAGGCACGGCGCCGCTCGCGATGCGCTGCGCGAGCCCCTCGGCGATTGCCGTCTTGCCCACGCCGGCCGGACCGACGAGCGTCGGGTTGTTCTTCCCCTGCCGGAGCAGGATGTCGATCACCCGCGACACCTCCTGCTCACGGCAGCGCACCGGCTCGAGCCGATTGGCACGCGCATCAGCGGTGAGATCGCGAGTAAATCGCGCCAGCGCGCCGCCGGCGGCTTGGTTGGAGAGGTATTCGGTGATCATGCGGTTGGACGTGGATCGTGGGGCGTGGATCGTGGGGCGTGGATCGTGGGACGTGGATCGTGGGACGTGGATCGTGGGACGTGGATCGTAGGTCGTGAATCGCGCTGGAAAGATACTCGCGGGAATGAAAGGCCGGTGCGCACTCGTCAGTCGGGCAATATCAATCCGCCATGGAGCGACAGGCGCGCGGTGGGCACACGCTGAGGGATCTGGTCGCATGGCAAAAGGCGATGAGCGCGGCCGAAGAGGTATATCGATTGACGAAATCCTTCCCGCCGGATGAGCGGTTCGGCTTGACCATTCAGTGCAGGCGCGCAGCGATGTCGATCGCCGCAAATATCGCAGAAGGGCATGGTCGTGAGAGTCCGCCCTACTTCGCTCAGTTCCTTCGCATCGCTCAAGGCTCAGCGGTAGAACTGGACACAGAACTCGAGCTTGCAAACCGCCTCGGCTATCTCGACGACGCAGCCTGGGCGTCAATTCACGAGCGACTCGACCACATAATGCGGCTTATTTGGAAACTACGCCGCGCCATCACCAAGCCCTGAACCCCCGATCCACGATCCACGATCCACGATCCACGATCCACGATCCACGATCCACGATCTAAGCGCGCGTAATCCACCCCAACAACGCATCCCCCCAAAACAACGTCAACAACGCCGCCGGTGCCAGAAACACACCAAACGGAACCAACGGCGTCTCGAACGGCGGCGAGCCGAGAGCGAGCTCCGTTTGCTCGCGCGCGTGGCCGCGGCGGAGGAGGGCCACCGGTATCACGACGCCGGCGAACGTCACCGCACCGAGCGTCGCCCCGAGAAAGACCGTGATCAGCGCCCGCGTCGGTCCGAGCGCGGCGCCGACGAACGCCATCAGCGTTACGTCGCCCAGGCCCATCGCTTCGCGCTTCGTCATCACTTCGCCCAGCCAGCCGACGATGGCGATCATCCCCGCCCCGGCGCACGCTCCAACTAACGCATCGTACGGCGACGCGAAGACCTGGGTTTCGCCGTGGAAGAAGGCGAGCACCGACGTCACGAGCGCGAATGAGAGGCCGAACAGCGTGAAGCCGTCGGGGATCAGATAGTGCGTCGCGTCGGTCACCGCGACGCCGAGCAGCACGGTGCCGAAGACGGCGAGCCGGAGCGCCGTAAGCGTGATCCCGTACTGATGCACGGCGAACAGCCATCCGAGCCCGACGCCGAGCTCGATGATCGGGTACATGGCAGAGATCGACTCGTCGCAGCACCGGCAGCGGCCGCGCAGCGCGACCCAGCTCAGGATCGGCACGTTCTCGAACCAGGCGAGCTGGTTGCCGCACTTGGGACATCGCGAGCGCGGCTTCACGATCGAGCGCTCGAGCGGCCAGCGCACGATGCACACGTTGAGGAACGAGCCGGCGCAGGCGCCGACGATGAACGCGTACACTTGCGCGAGGAAGGGCGCTGCTGATGTAGTCACCGACGAAGCTCGTAAAGAAGGATTCCAGTCGCGACCGCGACGTTCAACGATTCAACTGCCGACGACAGCGGGAGCGCGACCGACCGGTCGGCGCGCGTCCGCGTCGTCGAGGAGAGGCCCCCGCCCTCGTTCCCCACGACCAGGGCCAACCGATCCGGTGGCTCGATCTCGCCGAGCGGATCGCCCGTGGCCTCCGCGGCCCACACCGCGACGGCCTCGTGCCGCCGGAACGTGTCGAGCTCATCCCAGGTACCAGAGAGGCAGAGATGGTGGTAATGCGCCCCCATCCCGCTACGGACGACTTTGGCGTTCCAGAGGTCAACCGTGCCCGGCAGGGCAAAAGTTGCCGCGACGCCGAAAGCCGCCGCGGTGCGGAGCATCGTTCCCACGTTGCCTGGATCTTGAACCGCGTCGAGCACGAGCAGGCGAAGCGTGCCGGACGCTGGAGGGGCTAGATTGGACAGCGACTGCGCCGGCACGACGCCGACCACGAGCACACCCTGCGGCGATTCGGTCGAGGCGGCCGACTCGAACTCGTGCGCGCCGACCTCTTCGACGGTGAGCGTTCGGCTTTCGGCGAGCGCCAGCAACTCGGCCGCGCGCGGATCGGCCCTCAGCTGCGGACCGACGAGCACGCCGCGCAGCTCGACGTCGGCGCGCAGCGCTTCTTTCGCGGCGCGCAGGCCCTCGGCGACGAATAACCCTTCATCGTCGCGTGCTTTGCGCTGCCGAAGTCGGCGTGCCAGGGTGAGAAGCCGCATGCGGGAATATCTCTTGCCTTTTCGGAGGCGATTTCTTTCAGGCGACCGGATACGACTTATGAGACGATTCGTTGCGGGGGCGGCAATGGCCGCCGTGGTGGTGACGGCGGCGGGCTGCGGCATCTCGCAGCAACAGGAAGTTCAGATCGGAGCGCAGCAGGCACAACAGGTCAACGCACAATTGCCCATCGTTCAGGACCCGGTCGTGAACCGTTACCTGAATATCCTCGGCGATTCACTGGCCCACGTCACCTCGCGCGCCGATTTGGATTGGCACTTCTACATGGTCAATACGAACGACTTCAACGCGTTCGCGCTGCCCGGCGGCTACATCTACGTCAATCGGGGCGTCGCCGAGCGGTCGGATCGCATGGACCAGTTCGCGTCGGTGATCGGCCACGAGATCGGACACGTCGTGCTGCGGCACTCGGTCAAGCAGATGGAGCAGATGCAAGGGGCGAACGTCGGCGTGACGGTGGCCTGCGTGCTGACCAGCATCTGCAACTCCGGGCTGGGCCAGGCGGGCATTCAAGTGGCGGGAAGCGCGGTGTTCGCCAAGTTCAGCCGTCAGGACGAAGCGGAGGCCGACGCGGCCGGGATCGATGAGCTCGTGCGCGCGGGCATCAACCCGAACGGCATGCCGCAGATGTTCGAGAAGCTGCTGGCCGAACGACAGTCCAAGCCGTCAGGTCTCGACGCCTGGTTCACGGACCATCCGCTCGAGGAAGACCGCATCCAGGCTTCACGCGACCAGATCGCCAAGATCCCGCCGGCGATCATCCGGACGCTGACGTCGGATACGCGCGCGTTCCAGGACTTCAAGGCGCGCGTACGCACGCTTCCCGCGCCGCCGGTCGCGAGCCGCTGAGCTTCTCCCAACGGGCAGCGCCGCCGGCTACAACCGGGCAACGATCGCCGCGACGAGTGCGCGAAAGGCGCCCGCGGCGCGGGCGGTCGTCCCGAGGACCTCGGCGTGCGTGATCGGCGTATTCGATAGTCCGGATGCCAGGTTCGTGATGCAGCTGAATCCGAGCACGCGCATGCCGATCGCGCGCGCGACGATGACCTCCGGCACCGTCGACATGCCGACCGCGTCGGCGCCGAACGCGGCGAGCATCCGGACCTCGGCTGGCGTCTCATAGGCCGGACCGAGGAGCGCGGCGTAGACCCCTTCGCGCAGCGGTAGCCCCTGCTCCCCCGCGACGGCGCGCGCCAAATCGGCGAGCTCGCGGTCGTACGGGTCGGACATGTCGGGAAAGCGAACGTCGCCCGACTCGAGCTGGCCGGTGAGCGGACTTCGAAACATCAAGTTGATGTGATCGCGAATCAGCATCAGGTCGCCCGGCCGCCAGAGCCGGTTCACCCCGCCGGCCGCGTTGGAGACGATCAACGTCGTCGCGCCCAGCGCGTGCACGACACGGGCGGGAAACGCTGCCAAGCGGACGTCGTGGCCCTCATAGGCATGAAAGCGACCGGCGAGCGCGAGAACCTGCCGGCCGCCGAGCGTGCCGGCGACGAGCGCGCCTGCGTGGCCCGCCACCGTTGCCGATGGGAAGCCGAGGATCTCGCTGTACGGGATCGTCACGGGCCGGTCGATGTCCTCAGCGAGCTGGCCCAAGCCCGATCCGAGCACGATCGCCGCCGTCGGCGTGAGCGAGCCGAGGCGCGGCCGAATGGCCTCGGCCGCGTCGCGCGCTTCACGCGCGCCATACGACGACGGTGTACCGGCGCTCGAGTGCGAAGCCACTACGCCGCCTCGCCGTTGCGGAGAGCGGCGATCTCGCCTCTCGCCAGCTCGATGAGGCGCGCCCGCTCGGCCCAGGGGAGAAAGGCGCTCTCGAATCCGTTGAGCGCTATCCGCGCCAGCTCGTCGAAGTCGAAGCCCAGGGCGCGAGCGGCGTGCCCGTACTCGTCGGTGAGCGACGTGCCGCTCATCAGCCGGTTGTCCGTGTTCAGCACGACGTTCATGCCGCGATCGAAATAGTCGCGCAGCGGGTGAGCTTCGTAGGATTCGACCGCGCGCGTCTGGACGTTGCTCGTCAGACAGATCTCGAGCGCGATGCGCCGATCGTTCACGTACTGAGTCAGCGATTCGTCTTCGATCAGCCGCGTCGCGTGTCCGATGCGGTGCGCGCCGCACAGGTGTACCGCCTCGCGCACCGACGTCGCGTCGGCACCCTCGCCGGCGTGGCAGGTGCAAGCGAGGTCGTGCTCGCGCGCGTAGGCGAATGCCGCGGCGTGGCGGGACGCGGGGTTCCCAAGCTCGCCGCCCGCCAAGTCGAACGCGACGACGCCGCTCTGTTTGTAACTCACGGCGAGCCGCGCAAGCTCGAGCGAGACATGGGGCGCGAGATGCCGCAGGCCACAGACGATCACGCGCGCCATCGCGCCGCCCGAGCGCTCCGCGCGCTCGAGGCCGCGCAGCGGCGCCTCGACGGCCGCGCCAAGCGAGAGGCCGCGCCGTGTGTTGAGCACCGGCGAGTAGCGTACCTCGATGTAGCGCACGCCGTCGCGCGCGGCGTCGAGCGCCAGCTCGTAGGCGACGCGCTCGAGCGCGGCTTCGGTCTGCAGGACGCCGAGCGTGACGTCGAAGCGCGCGAGGTAGTCCTCGAGGCTTCGCGCGTCGTCGACACGCATGTATTCGCGCAGCGCTTCCGCGTCGTCGCGCGGCACCGGCTGCTTGTACTCGCGCGCGAGCTCGAGCAGCGTTTCTGGGCGCACCGAGCCGTCGAGGTGGCAATGGAGCTCCGCCTTCGGAAGCAGGCGAAGCAACTCAAAATCGAGCATCGGCATGCGTCGGCTACGGCTCGTCGTCGTCGGCAGCGGTGCGCTCACGGCGCACGATCACGCGCAGGATCGAGCCGGCGCTCATTGCTGCCGCCGCGTCGAGCGGCAGACCGCGGCTGTCGGTGATGATGCGGCCGCCGGCGCTCACCTCGTCCGCCATCACGGCGTCCCAGGCGCGCACGGCGTCGAGCGCGGCGGAGCCCGCGGGAATGTCGACGCCTTTGCCATTTACGAACACGCGGACCATCCGAACTGTCATTTCATCGATTGAAGGAGTCGGCCGATGGCCGAAGGCGGAACGATTCGCCAGTTGGGATGAAAGTAATCGGCGGGCCGAAGGGTGCCGGCGCGGCGAACCTCGTCGATCAGCAGCTGGCGAATCTCGAGCTGTCGGTCGTAGACGACCGGCGCGTCATGGAGCATCGAAAAGCCGCCGCCGCCCGATTGGCGGTAGTTGTTGAGCGCAAGCGTGAAGCTGTCGGTCGGCGCGACCGCGCGCCCCTGGAACTCGAGCGAGGTGATCCGCTCGCCAATCGGCTTCGACACATCGACCGTGTAGTCGACCCCCGAGACGATGTCGTAGTTGTAGCCCGGAATCGTCGGGTCGGCTTCCACGCCGCCGTCCGGCGTTGGCTTGAAGTAGCGCGCGCTCTGCTCCAGATACGCACGAAGCGCGGCCCCCGAGATCTTCACGGCCCGCAATGTATTGTCGTACGGATAGAGCGCCGATAGCCGCGCCACGGTGATCGGGCCGGCGGCGAGCGTCGCGTCGAGCGAGAACGCCGCCGTCGATGCGAGCTGCGCGCCGGCCGCGCGGCGCTCCACCTCGAGAATGAGATCGATCAGCGGCGTGTCGACGACCCGGGCTGAGTCGGCGCGCCAGGTGACATCGGTGGTGCCGATTGGCGTCGTTGCGTAGTGAACGGCGGCGCGATGCCCTTCCTGCGTCACCGCGACCACCATTGGATCTTCGCGGTGATGGACCGCCTGCACGAGCTGGCTGTGCTTGGCCACGACGCGCCATTCGCCGCCGCGCCGCTCGAGCCGCAGGTGTGCCACGGCGAGGCTCGTCGCCCAATTCTTTGGCTGCATGAGAAGCGTCGTGCCGATCACGGTATCGGCCATCTCCTTGTGCGAGTGGCCGTAGACGAGCAGGTCGATGCCCGGCACCTCGTGCGCGAGCCGCGCCGCCACGTTCTCGCTGCCGATCGTGGTGCCGACCGTGTCGTAGCTCGACGGCTCGTCGAGTCCCGAGTGGACGACGACGATCACGACGGCGGCGCCCGTGTTCCGGGCGTCGCGCACCGCCGTCCGGACCTCCGGCACGATGTCGCGAAGCACGACATGGCCGGCGAGGTTGTCGCGATCCCAGACCATCGATCCGGGCGTCGTGGCGCCGACGACGGCGATTTTCACGCCCCGCCGCGTCGAGACCGACCAGGCCGCGAATCGGCGGTGGCCGTCGGGGGTGTACGCGTTGGCGGCGAGGAGCGGAAAGTCCGCCTGCCGCTGCGCGCGGTCGAGCGTGGCGAGCCCGTAGTTGAACTCGTGATTGCCGACGACGACGGCGTCGTACTGGAGTTGGTTCATCGCCGCGATGATCGGGTGCGGCATCACGGTGTCGACGCGCGCGGCGACGTACGCGAGCGGGTTGCCCTCGAGAAAGTCCCCGGCGTCGACGAGCACCGGGAAGACGGGCGACACGCGGCGCAGCGAGTCGACGATCGTCGCGATGCGCGACAGGCCGCGCAGCGAGTCGGGGGCGTTGGTGTAGTAATCCCAGCCGCGCAGCCGCCCGTGCACGTCGGTCGTGGCGGCGACGACGAGGTCGAGCGGGCCGACGACCTGGATCTTGGGTAGCGTGGTGCAGCCGGCGGCGGCGATCGCCAGCGCGGCGAGCGATGAGCGCGAGGTGCGGTACCATGCACGGAGTGTCATCCAACGAAGCTAGCGGCGGTGCATGATCCGATACCAGATTGTGACAGTGTCCCACCTTCTTTTCATGGCGCGACGCCGACAAGTTCAGCGGCGAAGCATCGGGCTGGTCGTGAATCCGTGAAGACCCTGTTCATCGGCATCGCCGGCGGCTCGGGCTCGGGAAAGTCGACCGTCGCGCGCAACATCGCGCACGCGCTGCACGCGGGATCGGTGGCGTTCATCGACATGGATGCCTACTACCGGAACTACGCGCACGTGCCGCTGGACGAACGCCGGAAGATCAACTGGGACCATCCCGAC
>JBIOHX010000015.1:0-22259 GCA_044449465.1 Gemmatimonadales bacterium
CTCCCCACACCCCCACGGCCCCCGCTTTCTGCTTTTTCTTCTGCTCCCCCCCCCGCCCGCCCGCGCCGCAGATTACTCCCCGCCCCCGGGGCCGGTAGCGGCGCGCGCCCCCGCCCAGCTCCTCCTCGATGCGCAACAGCTGGTTGTACTTCGCGTTGCGGTCGGTACGGCTCGCCGAGCCCGTCGTGATCTGGCCGACACCGGTCGCGACGGCGAGGTCGGCGATGAAGGTGTCCTCCGTTTCACCCGACCGATGCGACATCACCGAGAGATAGCCCGCCGCCCGCGCCATCTCGATCGCCTCGAGCGTTTCGCTCAGCGTGCCGATCTGGTTCACCTTGATCAAGTTCGCGTTCGCCACCGAGCTCTCGATGCCACGCGCCAGGCGCTCGGTGTTGGTGACGAACAGATCGTCGCCGACGAGCTGACAGCGGTCGCCAAGCGCGGCGGTGAGCTTGGCCCAGCCTTCCCAGTCGTCCTCGGCGAGGCCATCCTCGATCGACACGATCGGGTATTCGTCGATCCACGACTGGTACAACTCGATCATGCCGTCGGCGTCGCGCTTGTCTCCGCCGCTTTTCTTGAACGTGTACACCCCGTTCGCGAAGAGCTCGCTCGCCGCGGAGTCGAGCGCGAGCGCGATCTCCTTTCCCGGCGCATAGCCCGCCGCCTCGATCGCCTCGAGGATGACCTTGATCGCCTCTTCGTCGTCGCGCAGGTCAGGGGCGAAACCTCCTTCGTCCCCGACGCCGGTCGCAAGCTTGCGCTTGACGAGCACTTTTTTGAGCGCGTGGAAGACCTCGGCGCCCATGCGCAGCGCGCCGGCGAACGTCTCACCACCGATCGGCACGATCATGAACTCCTGAAAGTCGACCGTGTTGGTGGCGTGTGCGCCGCCGTTGAGGATGTTCATCATCGGCACGGGCATCACGCGCGACAACGGCCCGCCGAGATAGCGATAGAGCGGTAGGCCGACCGAATCCGCGCCGGCGCGCGCGCTAGCGAGCGACACCGCGAGGATAGCATTCGCGCCGAGGTTGGACTTGTTCGGCGTGCCGTCGAGCTCGATCATCGCGGCGTCGATCCCGAGCTGATCGGTGACGTTCCGACCGCGGAGCGCCGGGCCGATCGATTCCTCGACGTTGCGCACGGCGTTGAGCACGCCCTTGCCGCCGTATCGGGTCGCATCACCGTCGCGCAACTCCATCGCTTCGTGCTCGCCGGTGCTGGCGCCGCTCGGCACCGCGGCGCGTCCACGCATGCCGTTCGAGCAAAGGACATCGGCTTCGATGGTTGGATTGCCGCGGCTGTCGAGAATCTCGCGGGCCGTGATGTCGCTGATGGTGACCATGTGGGGCTGAGAGGCTGGCTGTCTAAAGGACCAGGGTGGGAAGGGCGGCTGAGCAACGCGCCCCTGGCGCCGGATTATAATCGAATCCGGATCATTCCACCCGTTCACCCGCCGCCGCGATCGACTGCTCGGACGTGCCGACGCCGTAGACCTGATACATGGTGTCGGCCATCCGCGTCCAGACCGTGGTCATGAGCGCCGCGCGGCGCTCGTAGTCCATTCCGGTCGTCTCGACCGGCTCGAGAAAATGGAGGTCGACGGGTCCCGGCCGAACGCGAAACGAACCCTTGGGCATGATCTCGCGCGCGCCGTACACGATGGAAGGAATGATCGGCGACTGGGCCGCGATGGCGAGGACGAACGGACCCTTCTTGAATGGCCGCAAATGATAGTCCAGGCCGCGCGTACCCTCGGGACAGACGACAACGGCGCGGCCGCGCTGCACCTCCTTCGCCGCGCCGTGGTACGACTCGAACGCCTGCTTCCGGTTGTCCCGGTCCAGGAACACGATCCCCGCACACTCGGCCGCGAAGCCGAACAGGGGAATTCGGCGCAGCTCCGCCTTGGCGATGAAGCTGCACCACGGCACCTCTGACGCGAGCGCGAAGATGTCGAACCAGCTCACGTGGTTGGCAATGAAGACGGCGCCGTGCTCGTTGTGGAGCCGCTCGGCACCATGGACGCGCAGGCGCATGCCCGCGGAGCGGCTGATGGCGCGCGCCCAGGTACGAATGGCGCGTGCATAGATCGACGACGGGCCTTGCGGGACGCGAAAGAGACGTGCGACGATGACGCAGGGAGCGAGCACCAGCGTCATGACGAACGCGGTGAGGGCGACGACGATCGATCGCATCAACGTGAAAAGTGATCGTAGCCCGGCGCGCCGGCAATGCGCGCCCCGCGCACCTCGACCAGAGCCGCTCCGCCCGGAGGATCGGGCGACGACACCCGTCCAATGTCCGTGAGACTCAGGGCGAACCGGCGTTCGAACTCGGCCGCATCCAACCTCGCCGACGGCGGCGCGGTGACGAGCAGCTCGAACTCCTCTCCGCCAGTCAACGCGGCCTCGAGCTCCGCGCCCGCGATGCACGGAACCCGTTCGGCGTCGAGCTCGAGGCGCACTCCGCTCGCGGCGGCAAGCTGGCCGGCGTCGGCGACGAGACCGTCCGAGACATCTATCGCCGCGGTGGCTCCGCGATCGGCGAGCCAGCGCGCCTCGGCGAGGCGCGGCGCCGGACGCACGAATCGTTCACGCAGAGCGGCATCGAGATCGGTGATGCGCACACCGCTCGAGAGCGCGCGGATTGCCGCCGCCGGTCCGCCGAGGCGTCCGGTCACGAACAACCGGTCGCCTACGCGCGCGCCGCCGCGCGACAGCGGCGTGAACACGCTGCCGAGCACTGTGGTAGTGATCGAGAGCTCACCGGCGCCGCTCAGATTTCCGCCGACGATCCGCGCGCCGGCCCGCTCCGCGGCCTCGCCGATGCCGTCGCCGATGTCGAGCACACGATCGCGCATTGCGTCGGGGATGGCGAGGGCCACGAGCACCCCGATAGGGCGTGCGGCCATCGCCGCGAGATCGCTCAGCGCCGCCGCCGCGGCCCGGTAGCCGATCTCGCGCGGCGTGAGCCATTCGTGGCGAAAGTGGCGGCCGGCGATCGCCGTGTCGACGCTGACGACCAGGGAATCGCCGCGCGCGAGTGAGAGGACCGCGGCGTCGTCGCCGATGCCTCGGGCGAGCGAACCCCATCGCGCGCGCAGCTCGCGGATGATGTCAAACTCGTGGCCGGGGCCGAGTGAGAGATCTCTCATCCGAGCTGCCATCGGCGTGCACCGGCCGCGGGCAGCTCGACGAGCACCGGGTAGCGAGCGGGCCGGAGGTCGAAGGTCCAACCGTCGCGCAATTCCGCGACGACATCGTCGAGGGCGATTCCGCGGACAGGATCGCCGCTGGTCGACGGCACGCGTTCGGCAGCCCGGCCGTGCACCCAAGCCCCGATCGCGCCAGCCTCGAACGGATCGCCGAGCTGGGCGAGCAGCGTGCCGGCGATGCCGCTCAAGAGGTCGCCGCTGCCGCCGGTGGCGAGCGCCGGGGTGCCGGTGGCGCTGACGAGGCGGCGCCCGTTTGGCGCGGTGACGACGGTCGGCACACCCTTGAGGAGCACGGCCGCGCCGAGCGTCGCGGCGAGCGGGCGTGAAATATCGAATCGTTGGGCGAGCACGTCGTCGACCGCGACGGCTGCGAGGCGGGAGAACTCAACCGGGTGCGGCGTGAGCAGGGCGGGCCGATCACCGATGCGCGCGGCGAGGTCGTTGGCGCGGCCCTCGAAGAGGGTGATCGCGTCGGCGTCGAGCAGGACCGGGCCGGTCCACTTGCGCAGTACGCGCTCGAGCAGCGCGCGACTCGCCACGTGCCGCCCGAGGCCGGCTCCGATGACGACGGCGTCGGCCCACGAGGCGACGTCGCGCTCGACGCCGTCGTCGTCCAGCGGCCAGGCGGCGGCGAGGGCGCCGGGCTCGCTCTCCTGGACGGGCCCGAGGCTCTCCGGCGCGACGACGAGCTTGACCATCCCTGCCCCGCTCCGCATGGCACCGCGCGCCGCGAGCACCGCGGCGCCGGCCATCCCGGCCGCGCCACCGACGATGGCGAGCTTCTTTCGCGTTCCCTTATTGGCATTCGCTGATATCCTGGGCAGACGGCCGGCCGCCCAGGCTTCGTCGACCAGCTCCGGCGCCCCGTCGTCGATCGCCGCGTGCCGCCCCAGACCGATGTCGACGGCGACGATCGCGCCGCAGGCATCGCGAGCCACGAGTTGGCCGCGCTTGATGGTGCCGAAGGTGATGGTGAGGTCGGCGGTGGCGAACGACCCGGCCGTGCCGCCGGTGGTCGCATCGACACCGCTCGGAAGGTCGAGGGCGACGACGATGGCGCCACGTTCGGCGAGCGGGCCGAGGCGGTCGATGGCCGCGGCAAGGTCGCCGCGCGGCGCACCATTGGCGCCGGTGCCGAGGAGGCCGTCGACGACGATCGATTCGCCCGCATCGAGGGAATCGGGAAGCCCGTGTTCGAGGCGTACAGCGGGGACCGCGAGCGCCAGGGCGCGCTCGGCGACCGCGTCGGCCGTCTTGGCCGGGACCGGCTCGACGACGCGAACGCGAACGCCAGAAGCGGCGAGCGAGCGCGCGACGACCCAGGCGTCGCCGCCATTGTTCCCCGGACCGGCAAGCACGAGCACGCCCCCCGCCAGCCGGTCGCGACAGCGAAGTGCGATCTCGCCGGCCGCCGCGGCGCCGGCACGCTGCATGAGCGCGCGCGGGGGGATGCCCTCGCCGATCGCGGAGGCGTCGCGCGCCGCCGATTCCGAGCTGGTGACGACGCGGACGAGGTCGCGCACGAGTTGTAGCGGTGTGAGATGCCGAACGCGCTTACTTCTGGGACGTCCCGACGGTGCGCCCGTAGCTCAGTTCACCGTTGTCGATGCGGATGTTGAATCCGCACTCGGGATTGCTGCACGCCCAGGCCTTGTAGGTGATCGGCGCGCCGTCGCGGCCATAGTCGCTCAACGGCAGCAGCACGCCCGTGTGGCACTTCTGACAGCTGGGCCATTCGATCGGCTTTTCCATGCACCCACTCCTCCCTTCACCACGTCGACCGACCCGAGCGCGACGCGCTCAAAGTCCGCATGATCGTGCACGATTGGCGTCAGACGGTCAGCGCACCGCCCCACGGATACTCCCGCTCGAAGGCGCGATCGAAGTCGAACACATCCACGAACTCGTCGCGGGTATCGGTCGCCTGACTCATGAGCAAACCAAGATCAACCAGCGTGAATACCACATCGCCGATGTCGGCGCTGCTTCGGACGCCCCAGTGCTCGAGCACCACTCGGGCCATGACGCCGAAGCGCTCCAGGGCCAGGTCGCGGCAGGCGAGGGCCAGCTCGCGGCCGGTGATGTGCCGGCGCTCGTCGAGATGCTGCTGGCAGTACTCGAGGGCCGCCAGGGCAAACAGATAGGCGCGCTCGTCGAACCGCGGCTCACGCAGCCGGATCCGATCCATGATGCCGTCTCGAAATGCCAGTTCCGCCACCCTAACCTCGCGTTCCGTCGTTCTGACCGGCCGGTAAGCCCCCAGCCACGGCGTGCGGCGGACCGAGCGTAAGTGCCACCGCAGTCAGAAAATGAACGCTGAGCCGCGCCGCCACAACTCCCCCCGCCCTAACGGCAAAGATTGGCTCATGTGCGTCCGCACCCAAGCGGCGCGGCGATTCCGTTAGTAGATTATTGATCTCGGACAGATGGACGGGGGAACCGACCTCCCTGCAGCCGGCCGTACGCGGCGCATTCCAACACTCGCAACCCGGGTCGAATGACGCGCGCTTTCAAGTACGACGTGGCGATCACCGCCGCCGACTTCGACGCACTCACCGTCGTGGAGCTCAAGCGACGACTCGAACCGCGCCTGACCAAGGGCGTGTTCGCGCCGCCGCAGACGGCTGACCGGGCGCGCACGCCGGCAGCGACCGCTTCGATCGCGAAAACGATCGAGAAAGACGCGCGCGTGGTCGTGGTGCTCTTCCAGCGGCTGTGGGGCGCGACGTCGACGAGCGCGGCCGAGGCCGCCGCGCTCAAAGCGCGCATCGGCAAGGTCAAGCACAAGGACGTCGTCGTGGTGCCGCTCGATTCGTCGCCCGTGCCGAGCTGGCTCAAGGGCACGGTCCTTCGCGCGGGTGGCGCTCCCACGGGGACCGCCGTCGTCGACGCAATCGTCGCCGCGGTGACGGCGGCCGGCGGAGCGCCCAAGCGCGTCACCGACTCGGCGCTCGCCGCCCGCAAAGCGGATGACGAGCAGCGTGCCCGCGCTCGCACCTCGTTCCTCTCGTCGCAGCGCGCGCTCGCGCTGATCAACCGCGAGCTGGATTCGCTCTCGGCGACGGTGTCGCGCCTGTGCGAAACGCCGGGGACGCTGCCCGAAGGCTTCGCGCCCGAAGCGCGTCGCACGCCCGACCGATACACCGTGCAGATCGGGCCGGTCGGACTCAGCTTCTCATGGATCCGAGGCCGCTCGAACTCGATCGCCGACGGGCAGCTGCTCGTCATCGAGTGGAGCGGACAGTTGGGCGACCAGCACCCGGTCGCCGATACCGTCACCGCCAAACCAGCGCTCGAGGCCGTGCTGCAGCCGCATGCCACGAGCCCGGAGGATTGGCAGTGGCGCCGCACCGATCTCGATCTCTGCTCCTACACGACGCGTGATCTCGCCGCCCAGTGCGTCGCGTCAGTCGTGCGCCGGCTGCCGGCGGCCGACTGACGGGCGCCGTTCGTTCAGGCGCCGATCACGCGTAGAGCGGAAACGCTCCGGCCAGCGAACGGACGTCAGCGCGCACCGCGGCCTTGACGGCGGCGTCGTCCGGTGCGCGGAGCACGCGATCGATCAGCTCGGCGATGCGCGACATCTCGCGCTCACTCATGCCGCGCGTCGTCACCGCGGGCGTGCCGATGCGCACGCCGCTCGTGACGAATGGAGACTGCGTCTCCTTGGGCACCGTGTTCTTGTTCACGGTGATCGCCGCCTCGTCGAGCGAAGCTTGAGCGACCTTGCCGGTGAGCCCGCGGTTGCGCAGGTCGACGAGCATGAGGTGGTTGTCCGTGCCGTGTGACACGATATCGAAGCCGCGCTCAGCGAGGGACTTGGCGAGCGCCCGCGCGTTGGCGACGACCTTGGCCGCGTAGCCCTTGAACGACGGCGACAACGCCTCCTTGAAGCAGACGGCCTTTGCAGCAATGATGTGCTCGAGCGGTCCGCCCTGCGAACCGGGGAACACCGACTTGTCGATCGCCTTCGCGTGCTCGGCTTTACAGAGGATCATGCCGCCGCGCGGACCGCGCAGGGTCTTGTGCGTGGTCGTCGTGACGACATCGGCGAATGGCACCGGCGATGGGTACGCACCGCCCGCGACGAGCCCGGCGAAGTGCGCCATGTCGACCATGAACACGGCGCCGATCTCGCGCGCGACGTCGGCGAACGCGGCGTAGTCGATCACCCGCGAGTACGCGCTGTACCCGGCAAGCACCAGCCGCGGCCGATGCTCGCGTGCTTTACGACGCATATCGTCGTAATCGATCAACCCGTTGTCGGTGACGCCGTAGGAGATCGGACGATAGAGCATTCCCGAGAAGTTGACCGGCGAGCCGTGGGTGAGATGGCCGCCGTTGGAAAGATCCATTCCGAGGAAGGTGTCGCCCGGCTTGAGGAAGGGCGCCATCGCCGCGTAATTCGCCTGGGCGCCCGAATGCGGCTGCACGTTCGCGTGTTCGGCGCCGAACAGCTCCTTGGCACGCTCGATCGCGAGCTGCTCCACCTTGTCGACGATCTCGCAGCCGCCGTAGTACCGCTTGCCCGGAAGCCCTTCGGCGTACTTGTTGTTGAGCGACGTGCCCATCGCCTCGAGCACCGCCGGCGAGATGAAGTTCTCGCTGGCGATCAGCTCGAGGCCCTCGTTCTGGCGGCGTGTCTCATCGTCGATGAGCGCCGCGATGTCCGGGTCGACGGCGCGCAGCGCCGGCCCGGGCGAGCACAGTGGATACTTGGTGTAGTCGCTCATTGGCCCGGCGAATCGTGGTCGACTTGCTCGGTGCGCTCGATTTTGTCGACGCGGCGCGCGTGGCGGCCGCCCTCGAACGGCGTCTCCAGCCACGTCTCGAGAATCGCCACGCCCTCGGATTCGGTCACGAAGCGCGCCGGGAGCACGAGGACGTTGGCGTCATTGTGCTCACGCGCCAGCTTGGCAATCTCGGGACTCCATGCCAGCGCGGCGCGGACGTGTGGATAGCGGTTTGCGGTGTAGCTCATACCAAGCCCGGTGCCGCAGAGCAGAACGCCACGGCGCACCTCGCCGTCGGAGACGCGCTGCGCCAGCGGATGCGCGAAGTCGGCGTAATCTGCCGACTCCTCGCTGTTCGTGCCCAAGTCGTCGACGGCGTATCCGAGCTGGCCGAGCGCGCGCTCCAGCTTCTCTTTGAGCGCGAACCCGGCGTGATCGGAAGCGATGGCGATGCGCTCGCTCATTGCTCGTTCATTTGTTCGGCCACTGCGGCCAGGTGCGCACCATCGAGCCCACAGCGCGGATGCGCTGCTCGGCGAGGCGGTCGGCGGCGAGATAGGTGGGCACCTTTTCCGCCCGGGCGATCTCGAACACTTTGCGCACCGTGTCGTAGATTTCGTCCGCTTTGCGGAACGAGCGCGCGGGCGTCCAGCCGGCAAGCTCGCTGTAGACGTTGATCACGCCGCCGGCGTTGGCGACGTAGTCAGGCGCGTAGAGGATGTGGCGCTTCTCGAGCTCGTCGCCGTGCCGTTCCTCGAGCAACTGATTGTTCGCGGCGCCGGCCACGATCTCGACCTTGAGCTGCGGAATGGTAGCGTCGTTGATGATGGCGCCGAGCGCGCAGGGCGCGAAGATGTCAGCCTGCGCGCTGTAGATCTCGTCTGACGATACGGGGCGCGCGCCGAACTCGGTCACGACGCGCTTGACCCGCTCGCCGTCGATATCGGTGACGATGAGCTTGGCGCCCGACTCGTGCAGCTCCTTGGCCAGGTAGTAGCCCACGTGTCCGCACCCCTGGATGGCGACCGTCTTGGCGCTGAGATCGTCCGAGCTCCAGCGCTCTTTCGCCGAGGCCTGGATGGCGCGAAAGACACCGTGCGCCGTAACCGGCGACGGGTCGCCCGACCGACCGGCGAGACCGCTGACGTAATCGGTCTCCATGTGCACGTAGTCCATGTCTGCCGTGCTGGTGCCGACATCTTCGGCGGTGATGTACCGTCCGCCGAGGCTCTCGACGAAGCGCCCATGCGCGCGGAAGATCATCTCGCGGTCGGTGGTCTTGTTGTCGCCGATGATCACCGATTTGCCGCCGCCGAGGTTGAGGCCGGCGACGGCGTTCTTGTAGGTCATGCCGCGGGCGAGGCGCAGCGCGTCGACGATCGCATCGCCGTCGCTCGCGTATTTCCAGAAGCGGGTGCCGCCGAGCGCCGGCCCGAGCACGGTGCTGTGGATGGCGATGATGCCGCGGTAGCCGGACGCCGCGTCCTGGCAGAGGACGAGCTGCTCGTGCCCCATGTCGGCGATCGTATCGAAGAGCTTCATATCGTTAGCTGGAGTTGTGGCGAAAGGAAAATGCGAGTTGGTGAATTGGTGAGTCTGGACAGGGTGTTCACTGCGGGCGTCGCGAGTAGAGCTCCCGCGCGATGACGATGCGCTGGATCTCGGACGTGCCTTCGTAGATCTCCGTGACTTTGGCGTCGCGGAACAGCCGTTCCACGGGGTACTCCTTCACGTAGCCATAGCCGCCGAAGATTTGGATCGCCTGCGTGGTCGCCCACATGGCCGTTTCACTGGCGAGCAACTTGGCCATCGAGCTGAACTGGCGGATGTTTTCGCCGCGATCCTTGGCCGTGGCCGCGGCGTGCAGCAGCGCCCGCGCGGCCGACACGCGCGTCGCGATATCGGCGAGCTTGAACTGGATCGCCTGAAACTCTTTGATCAGCTTGCCGAACTGCTTGCGCTCCCCCGCGTACGCCGCGGCCGCACGCAGCGCGGCCTCGGCGATGCCAACGGCTTGCGCCGCGATCCCCAACCGCCCGTTGTCGAGCGATTGCATGGCGTAAATGAAACCGCTGCCCGGGTGCCCGAGCAGCCGGTCGCCCGGCACGCGCATGTCGGAGAAATGAAGCTGCACCGTCGGCGAGGCGCGGAGGCCCATCTTGTTCTCTTTCTTGCCGACGCTGAAGCCGGGAAGCTCCGGGGTGACGATGAACGCACTGATGCCGCGCGCGCCACGCCGGTCTTCGGGCGTGTCGGTGCGCGCCATGGCGAGAATGACGTCTCCCGCGGTGCCGCTCGACACCCACGCCTTGGTGCCGTTGAGGATCCAATCATCCCCATCGCGGCGAGCTTGCGTGCGGAGGGAGGCGGCGTCGGAACCGGCTTCCGGCTCGGACAGCGCGAACGCGCCCAAGCGATCGCCCCGCGCCATGGGCTTGAGAAAACGCTCTTTCTGCTCTTCCGTTCCCCAGCGCAGCAGCATCTGCGTTGGCAGCGAGTTGTGCACGCTGATCATCACGGCGACGGACGCGTCGATCGTCGCGATCTCCTCGAGCGCGACGAGGTACGTGAGCGTATCGAGGCCCAAACCGTCGTACTTTTCCGGGACCATCATGCCGAGGAATCCGAGCGCGCCGAGCTTGGCCACGATCGCCGGCTCGAAGTACGCGTCGCGATCCCATTGGGCGCTGTATGGGGCGATCTCGCGGAGCGCGAACTCGCGTGCCGAGCGTTGAATCTCGCGCTGCTCTTCGGTCAGCGGCGTCAGTGCCCAGGCCATCCGTCAGGCTCCGCGCGTCGACCGGCGGCTGGTGCGCAACTCAGTACGCATGAAAGCCGCGTTTCGACTTGCGGCCGAGCCAGCCGGCGGCAACGTACTTTTTGAGCAGCGGACAGGGGCGATACTTCGGATCGCCCAAGCCGTCGTGCAGCACCTCGAGAATCGCGAGGCAGGTGTCGAGGCCGATCAGATCGGCCAGCGCCAGCGGGCCCATGGGGTGGTTCATCCCGAGCTTCATCACCGTGTCGATCGACTCGGCGCTGCCCACGTCTTCCATGAGGCAATAGATCGCCTCGTTGATCATCGGCATGAGGATTCTGTTCGCGACGAAGCCAGGGTAGTCTTGCACCTCGACCGCCGTCTTGCCGACGGCGGCCGCAAGCTTCAAGACGCGCTGCGTCGTCTGGTCCGACGTCGCGAGCCCGCGGATCACCTCGACGAGCTGCATCACGGGGACGGGATTCATGAAGTGCATCCCGATCACCTGCGCCGGCCGCTTGGTGCGCGCGCCGATCTCGGTGATCGAGAACGAGCTGGTGTTGGTGGCCAGCACGGTACCGTTGTCGGCCACCGCGTCGAGCTCGCCAAAGATCTTGAATTTGAGATCGCGGTTCTCGGTCGCCGCCTCGACCACGAGGCTCGCCCCCGCGGCGGCATCAAGCGACCGGGCCACGGCGATCCGGCCGAGGATCGCATCCTTGTCGGGGGCCTGGAGCGTGCCCTTCTTGATCTGCCGGTCGAGGTTCGACGCGATCGTCGACTTGCCGCGCTCGAGCGCGTCGGCCGACAGGTCGATCATCGCGACGTCGAACCCGTTCTGCGCGAACACGTGCGCGATTCCATTGCCCATCTGTCCTGCACCGATCACGGCCACGCGTTCGGCCATCAGTTACGTCTCCTGGTCAGCTAGTTCCCTGCTACTACCGCGTGAATCATCGGAATGGGGCGTCCACGCGGACCGCCGGCGCCGAACCAGCAGGTACGCGATGCCGGCGCACATGCCGAGGCCAGCCGGGACTCCTCCCTCCGGGCCCCAGGGGCCACCGGTCGCCCAATCCGGCCCCGCATCAACATAACGGTAGCCGGGCGCTTCCATCGGGTAACCGCTCACCGCGGCGTGGAAGACCACCGCCATGGTCCAATTCCAGGCCAGGTGGGCCATCCACGCCGCATACAGGCTGCGCGTCACGTACAACACGGTCGCCAGAAAGAACCCGGCCAGCGTCACGAGCAGCACGGAGCCGGCAGTGGCACCGTTGTTCGCCACGTGCAATAGGCCGAATGCAACGCTCGTGACGGCGATGGCCCACCGCCAACCCCACGCATCACGCAGCACGCACAGGATGTAGCCGCGGGTGAGCAGCTCTTCGAGGAGCGCCGCGGGCGCGAGAAAGATCGTGAGCCGCGCGGCGGCAGCGAACCAGGAGCCGGCCGCGCCGCCGCCGTTCCTCAGCCAATGCAATGCGAGGAGCAGCAGGATCGGCAGACCGATCGCGAGCGCGCCGATCGCGAAGCCGAACGCAAGGAGCGTCGGACGCGCCGCGTCGCGCCCAAGCCAGACGTCGCTCCAGGACCGACCGTCGACGAGCCGGAGCGTGATCGCGGTGCCGGCGAGCAGACCGAGCGTCTCGACCCACGACTGACTCGTGGCGCTCACCGCCGCGACCGGTCCAAGCCAGCGGTCCATCACGGGCTGAGCGAACCACGACAGCCCGATCACCGCGATGAGTGAGAGCGCGCAGAAGACGGCGATTCGCCAAGGCGCGCGAAGCGCCCCGTTCTCGCCGAAGAAAATTCCCTTTGGGTTCACGCGACCGGCGCGCTCCGCGTGGCAGCGCGCGCCGTCATGCTCCTCGTCGTGCCAACCTCGGGTCGCTCACGGCCGCGGCAACGAACGCTTTGATCAGATCGAGCGCCGCGAATGGTGCTGCGCCGAGCACGACCGCGCGCGTCACACTCCCGGTCAACACCGAGAGTTGCGCGATGCCGCCGAGGTAGATGACGAGCATTCCCGCCGCAGCGGCAATCCATCGACCGCCAAGCGCTCGCGCTCGTCGAGCCCCCGCACCGGCGACGAACGCCGCCGCGGGATACGCGAGCAAATACCCGCCCGTCGGTCCCAGGAAGCGGGCCACCCCCGGCGCTCCGAGCGGCGTGAACACGGGAAGCCCCGCGGCACCGGCTGCGAGATAGAGCAGCAGGCTCGCGGCGCCGGCCGTTGGGCCCAGCCACATACCGGCGAGCACTACGAGCAGCGGTTGCAGTGTGAGGGGCACCGGCGTGCCCGGAAGCGGAATCGCGATCTGCGACGCCGCGGCTACGGCAGCGGCAAAGGCGACGATGCCGAGCGCTGTGACGCGGCGTGACCGCGAGCGACCGGCGAGCGAGCGAGCGACGAACGACTGCGCGATGCTCGTCATGTCAATTCCACCGCGAGACGCTGAGCGCAACGGCGTCGCCCCCGCCCAGACAGAGGGTGGCGAGCCCGCGCTGTGCATCGCGCTGCCGCATCGCGTAGAGCAGCGTGGTGAGCACGCGCGCGCCACTCGCGCCGATCGGGTGGCCGAGCGCGATCGCGCCGCCGTTCACGTTGACGCGATCCCAGTCCCAACCGAGGCCCTGGCCATCGGCAATCGCCTGTGACGCGAATGCTTCGTTCGCCTCGATGAGATCGTAGTCGCCAATCTTTGAATTACTCTTGCGCATGAGATTCTCCACCGCGCGAATCGGTGCGAAGAAGAGATCCTGCGGCTCGGTGGCACCGGTGGCGTACGCGTCGATGCGTGCCATGATCGTGAGACCGTGGGCGCGCGCGTATTCTTCGGACGTAACGACGAGTGCCGCGCCGCCGTCGTTGAGGCTGGACGCGTTCCCGGCCGTCACGGTGAGATCGTTCGCGGCACCACTCTTCGGCGGAAACGCCGGACGGAGCTTGGTAAGCGTCTCGACGGTGGTGTCCTTGCGCGGGCCCTCGTCGGTGTTGACGGTCGTCGTGCCCTTGCGGCTGGCGATCTGCACCGGCGCGATCTCGTCCTTGAATCGTCCACTCTCGATCGCCGCGACGGCCTTGGCGTGCGAGCGAGCGGCGAACTCGTCCTGCGTCTCGCGCGACACGCCGGCCTTCTTTGCCGTGTACTCGGCGTGGCTGCCCATGTGCACGTCGCAGAAGGCGCACCACAGGCCGTCCTTGATCATGCCGTCGACGAGCGTCTGATCGCCGAGCTTCACGCCGCCGCGCATTCCATAGTTGTAGTAGGGCGCGTTCGACATCGACTCCTGCCCGCCGGCAACAACGACCTGGCGGTCGCCAGCTTTGATGGCCTGCGCCGCGAGCATGACGGCCTTGAGACCGGAGCCGCAGACCTTGTTCACGGTGAGGGCAGAGACGGCGGCCGGTATGCCGCCCTTGAGCGCGGCCTGTCGGGCCGGCGCCTGGCCAACGCCTCCCTGGATGACGTTACCCATGATCACCTCTTCGACGTCGGCGACGTCGATGCCGGCGCGCTGCACGGCGGCGCGAATGGCGACGGCGCCAAGCTCCGGCGCAGTGAGTGGTGCGAGGCCGCCGAGGAACTTGCCGATCGGCGTGCGGGCGGCCGACACGATCACGGGTTGGCGAGCGGGGTCAGGCATGGGCTGGAGCTCCTTTGGCATGAGCTCCGAAAGTTACTGGGGCTCGCAGGAAATGGTTGGGATGAGGTGTCGGTTGATCCCACGCTCGGCTTCGGCGAATGTCGGAGCGGCTAGCGTTCGCGCGTCGTCACGTTTCCGCGTGGGCCGACAGGGTCAGAGCCCGAGACGCGTTCTCCCCCATGACTCGCGAGACAAATTTTTCGAGCGGGACGGAGTTCGGCTTCTGCTCCCTGCCTTCGCCGCGCACGTTGACCGCGACGGTGCCCTGCTCCGCCTCGCGCTTTCCGACGACAAGCATGTACGGCACCTTCATTCGAGCTCCCTCGGCGATGCGATACTTGAGCGTTTCGGCGCGTGCGTCGAGGTGGACACGGAGTTTCGCGTCGTGCAGGCGCTTCGTGACCTGTTCGGCGTAGGCGCGATACTCGTCGGTGATCGGCAGCACGCGCACCTGCTCGGGAGCGAGCCAGAGTGGAAACCCGCCGGCGAAGTGTTCGATGAGGATGGCGATGAACCGTTCGAGCGAGCCGCTGACGGCGCGATGGATGATCACCGGCCGATGCGCGCAGTTGTCCTCGCCGACGTATGAGAGGTCGAAGCGCTCGGGATTGCCGTAGTCGAGCTGGATGGTGCCGAGCTGCCAGGGCCGGCCGATCGAGTCGAGCACGTCGAAATCGATCTTCGGTCCATAGAAGGCACCGTCGCCGGGCTTGAGCTCGTACTCCATCCCCGTCGCTTCGAGCGCCGCCTGGAGTGACGACTCCGCGCGGTCCCACATCTCGTCGGAGCCGATGCGAACTTCGGGGCGCGTGGCGAACTTGAGCTTCGCCACGAGCCCGAACGTTTGGTAATAGTCGAGGATGAAGCGCACCAGAAAATGCACCTCACTCGTGATCTGGTCCTCGCGCAAGAAGACGTGGCAGTCGTCTTGTTGGAACTGCCGCACGCGGGTGAGTCCGGCGAGCGCGCCAGTCACCTCGTTGCGATGGAGCACGTCGAAGGTGACGTAGCGGAGCGGAAGCTCGCGGTAGGAATGCTTTTTCGATTGATACAGCAGGTAGTGCGACGGGCAGTTCATGGGCTTGAGGGAGAAATCGTGCTCGCCCGTGTCGTTATCGAGGACGAGGAACATGTTCTCCTTGTACTTGCCCCAATGGCCTGAGATCTCCCACAGCGCTTTGTTGTAGAGGAGCGGCGTCTTGATCTCGAGAAAATCGTCGCGTTGGCGTTCGCGAATGTAGTCGTTGAGCGCGTTGAAGATGGCGGTGCCCCGCTCGGTCCAGAATACGGCTCCCGGCGAGTACGGATGCATCATGAACAGGTCGAGCTGCTTGCCGACGACGCGGTGGTCGCGCTTCCTCGCCTCCTCGATGCGCGTGAGGTAGGCGTCGAGGTCTTCTTTCTTGAAGAATGCCGTGCCGTAGATGCGCTGGAGCATCTGCCGCTTGGAGTCGCCACGCCAATAGGCGCCGGCGGTGTGCGTCAGCTTGAAGTGCTTGAGGCGCGACGTGTCGGGGACGTGCGGCCCGCGACAGAGGTCAATGAACGGGCCGTCGGTATAGGTCGAGATGACTTCATCGTCGGCGAGCTCGGAGAGGCGCTCGAGCTTGAGCGGATCATCAACGAAGCGCTCTTGCGCCTGGGCGCGATTCACCTCGGCGCGCACGAACGGGTACTTCTCCGCCGCGACCTTTCGCATCTCGGCCTCGAACGCGGCGAGATCTTCCGGCGTGAACGGTTCGGCGACCTCGAAGTCGTAGTAGAAGCCGTCGTCGATCGACGGGCCGAAGCCGATCTTCGCATCGGGACGCAGGCGCCGAACCGCCGTGGCGAGGACGTGCGCGGCGGAATGGCGCAGCACGTCGAGCGACGGGCGGTCGCGATCGGTGAGCACGCGAAACGCGCCGCTGGCGCGCAAGGGCGTCATCAAGTCTTGAATCTTGCCGTCGACTTCGATGGCGACGGCGGCTTGGAGCAAGCGCTCGCCGATGGTGCGCACGACGTCGGCGGGGAGCGTGCCCGCGGGCACGGAGCGCTGCGTTCCGTCGGGGAGCGTCAGCGTGAGTGTCGCGTCGGATGGACGATCGATCATGGTCGGTGGATGGCCTTCTTCTTGCACCGCGAGCGTCATTGCCCCTCGCGCTCACTGACAGCGTAACTTATCATTTTGCAATAACCTCCGCCACAGGGCTCACCCACTATGTCACCGCTTCGCTATCGAGACGATGATTCGTCTTCCACCGGCACGGTGCTCGGCGTCGTCGTGGGAGCGGTCGCCGGTTTTGCCGTCGGCATGTTCGTGGCGCAACGCGTGGGCGGATTCAGTGGACTCACGTCGAAGCTCCGTCGTCGGGGCAGCACACCGCGTACCGAAGCTCGGGCAGGTGCCCGCGACACCGCCGATGACGAGGAGGAGTTCGAGGAAGACGAGCTCGAGTCGGAGGATGTCGACGAGACGCTCGAGGAGCGCGTGCTGGAGGCGTTCCGCAATGATCCGATTCTCTCCGAGCGCGCGATCGACATCGGCTCGCTGAACGAGGGCGTGATCGAGCTCGCCGGCTGGGTGGAGAACGAGGCGGAGTCGGAGCACGCGGTCACCATCGCTCGCGGCGTGCCGGGCGTGGACACGGTGATCAATCGCGTCGCGCTCGGCGACGAGGAGCGGCGGTTCGACGAAGCGGCGCGGCGTGCGCGCGCCGGCGACCCGTCGCTGACGGAAGCGCATTGGGAGGGCCGACAAGTCGGCATCGGACGCCGGCGCCAAGGGACCTCCGACGAGCCCGATCGCCATGCGGATCCCAAGGCCGAGCTGCAGGATCGCTGGCTCAAGGTCGACGACGCCGTCCGCAATGCGGCCGACGACACCGCCGGCCTCGCGGAGCGCCGCGTCACGGTCAAGCGCAGCGCGCGCGGCGACCGTGCAAGCGGCTCGCCGGCCACGCCGAGCGGAGTGCCGAAGGCCGATCACGTCGCGCACCCGGAAACCGAAGGCTAGCGACGGCTGACGCGCGGCAGCGAGCGCGCAGCCGCGCAGCAACGCACGGGGATTGCTCGGTGCGGCGGGTGGGACCTCCTCGCCCTTCTCGCGGTATCTTTGTGTCATGCCCCTCCCCGATCGCTACGATTTCGCCGCTTCCGATCCGGCGACCTACGCTGCTTGGCTCGAGGCCGGGTGCTTCGATGCGCCGGCAAATGACTCGGCGAGGTTGGGCGGGGAGCGCGAGCCATACACGATCGTCATGCCGCCGCCTAACGTCACGGCGATCCTCCACGTCGGCCACGGGCTGAACAACACGATCCAGGACGTCATCATCCGCTGGGCGCGGATGAAGGGCGCAGAAGCACTCTGGGTTCCGGGAACCGACCACGCCGGCATCGCGACGCAGAACGTCGTCGAGCGAATGATCGCTGCCGAAGGCAGCACGCGCTTCGACGTAGGCCGGGACGCGTTCGTGAGGCGCACGGAGGCGTTCGTCGCCGAGACGGGCGGCGTGATCCTCGAACAGTTGCGGGCGATCGGCGCATCCGCCGACTGGTCGCGGACGGCGTATACGCTGTCGCCCGATCTGTCGCACGCGGTGCGCGAAGCGTTCGTCCGGCTGTACGAAGGCGGGCTGATCTACCGCGGGCATCGCGTGATACACTGGTGCCCGCGATGTCTGACGTCGCTGAGCGACGAAGAGGCGGAGTTCCGGGATGAGCCCGGGCAGCTCTTCCACATCGCCTATCCGGTCGAGGGGCAGCCGGGACGCTCGCTCGTCATCGCGACGACGCGTCCCGAGACGATGCTCGCCGATGTCGCGGTGGCGGTGAATCCGGACGACGTGCGCTACCGCGATCTCGTCGGCAAATCGGTGCGGTTGCCGATCGTCGATCGCGCCATCCCGGTGATCGCCGACGAATACGCGGATCCGGAGTTCGGCACGGGCGTCGTGAAGATCACGCCCGCGCACGACGCGAACGACTTCGAGGTGGGCCGTCGTCATTCGCTGGCGATGCCGGTGGTGATCGACGAACACGCGATCGTGCGCGAGGTCGCCGACGCGGAAGGCCGCGTGCCCGCCGACATCGCGGGCCTCGACCGGCTCGAGGCGCGGGCGCGTATCGTCGAGCGACTCACAGCGAGCGGCGCGCTCAAGCGGATCGAAGCGCGCGAACACGCCGTGCGGCACTGCTACCGGTGCGACACGGTGGTCGAGCCGCGCCTCTCCGACCAATGGTTCGTGAAGATGGAACCGCTGGCGCGGCCCGCGCTCCAGGGCGTGCGCGACGGGGCGATTCGCATTCTGCCGGAGCGGTGGGAGGCGGTGTACGTCAACTGGCTCACCAACATTCGCGACTGGAACATCTCGCGGCAGCTCTGGTGGGGGCACCGCGTGCCGGTGTGGTACTGCGACGATTGCGATCCGCCGCAGAACATCATCGTCAGCCGCGACGACATCGTGAAGTGTCCGTACTGCGAAGGGCCGGTGCGGCAAGATGAGGATGTGCTCGATACCTGGTTCTCGTCGTGGCTCTGGCCGATCTCGACGCTCGGCTGGCCGGATGAGCAGTCAGCGTCGCTCGCGGCGTTCTACCCGACCGACACGCTCGTGACCGCGCCAGAGATTCTGTTCTTCTGGGTCGCGCGCATGGTGATGTCGGGCTACGCGTTCATGGGACGCGCACCATTTCACACGGCCTATCTGCATGGCACCGCGCGCGACACGCAGCACCGCAAGATGTCGAAGTCGCTGGGCAACGGCATCGATCCACTCGATGTCGTGCGTCTGTATGGCGCCGACGCGCTGCGGTGGACGCTCGTCGCGGGGATGGGCATGGGTGCCGACGTCATTCTCGACCCGAGCGACATCGACAAATCGTTCGCTACGGGGCGCAACTTCGGCACCAAGCTCTGGAACATCGGCCGCTTCCTGCTCGAGCGCGTGGGGGACGAGCGAGTGCAGTCGGTGGGGCACATTCCCGCCGGGCAGCTCACGCGGGCCGACGCGTGGATCCTCCAGCGGCTCGACATGGCGATCGACGAGTGCGACCGCGCGCTCGGGCCGTTGCGCCCGAGCAGGTCCGCGGCCGGGGCGACGCGCGGGGCGCACGTTTGGAGCGAGGCGGAGCGAACGACCGGGCTCCGCCTGAACGAGTATGCCGAGTCCGCGCGGCGGTTCGTATGGAACGAATTGGCGGATTGGTATTTGGAATCGGTAAAGGGCCGACTGGACTCGCCGGGCGTCGATCGCGACACGGCCCGCGCCGTTTTGCTCTACGCCTTCGATCAGGCGCTGCGCTTGTTGCACCCGATCGTGCCGTTCGTGACCGAGGCGCTCTGGCAGCGCCTACCGGATCATCGCGAAGGCGAGTTCCTCGCGCGCGCGCCGTGGCCGGCCGCCGGCGGCAATGGGGTGCCGGTCGACGCCCGATTCGCCGCCGAGTTCGACCTGGTGCGAGAAGCGGTGCTCGGCATTCGCCAACTTCGAGCAGACAACGACGTGCCGCCCGGGCAATCGGTGGACGTCATCCTCCGCCCGCCGGCGAAGGACGGACGCGCCGTGCGCGCGGTGCTCGACCGCGAGGCCAGGGTGATCAGCCGTCTGACGCGAAGCACCGTGCAGATCGCCGACGCCGCTCCAGCCGGGGCCGCGGCGCACGCCGTTCTCGGCGGCGGCACCGAAGTGATCCTACCGCTCGCCGGCCTGATCGACGTCGACAAAGAATGCGCCCGGCTGCGCACCGAAGCCGCCGAGCTGGCGAAACAGATCGCGTCGCGCGAGCAGCGGCTCGGCAACGCGAAATACCTCGAGCGCGCGCCGGCGCAGGTCGTCGCCAAAGACCGCGCCATTCTCGATGAGATGAAAGCCAAGCACGCCCAGCTCCTGGGCAAGGTCCACTCGCTGTGCGGGTGACGCGCGCCGGGGTGCAAGTCGCGGCAGTCGCGGCGGCGGTCGCTTGCGCGTCGGCCGGCGCCATTCCGGGTGGACCCGAGGACCACGCGCCGCCGCAGATCGCCGCGATACATCCCGATTCCGGCGCGGTCAACGTTCACCCGAAGCAGGTCGACTTTCAATTCGACGAAACGGTGAACGACCGCCCGTCAGGTGCGTCGACGCTCGATCAGCTTTTTCTCATCTCGCCGCGGAGCGGCGACGTGAACGTGTCCTGGCACCGCAGCCGCATCTCGGTAAAGCCGAACAAAGGCTTTCGGCCCAACACGGCGTATCGGATCACGATGCTGCCCGGCCTCGCGGATCTACGCGGCAACGTGCGGAAGACGGGACTCACTGTGCTCTTCTCGACGGGGCCGACCTTTCCGCCGTTCGGCATCGTCGGCCGCGTGTTCGACTGGGCCTTACAACGCGCCGCGACCGGCGCCTACGTCGAGGCGATTTCACATCCCGACACGAACGTCGTGTACCTGAGTGCCACGGACAGCACCGGCCAGTTCGACGTCGGGCCGCTGCCGGCAGGTACGTACACGGTGCGGGCGATCATCGACGTCAACCACAACCGAACGCTCGACCGCGAAGAAAAGTGGGATTCGACCACCGTCGCCGTTACGGCCGCGGTCCCGAGCGTCGAGCTCGACGCCATCGAGCGCGACACGATTCCCGCCACGATCGCCGACGTGCGCGTGGACGACAGCGTCACCGTTCGCCTTGCGTTCGACAAACCGCTCGATCCAAGATTGCCGCTCCAACCGGCGCTGTTCACGGTGCAACGGGCGGATTCATCGACCGTGCAGGTAACCAAAGTCCAGTGGGCGTCGGGTTACGATCGCGCTCGTCAGGCGGCGCTCGAGGATTCTCTTCGCAAGGCGGACACGTCGGCCGCCCGGCGCGCACCGCCGCCGCCCGCTGCCGCACCGGTGCCTGGAGGCCCACGCGGGCCACCGCCCGCGCCGAAGCCGCGCGCGCCCGCGCCCGAACGAGCCGTGGTACTGAGCATCGACCCCAAGACGCCGCTGCTGGTCGATCATAATTATCGGATCACGGCGCGCGGTGTGCGGAACTTGCTCGGGAAGTCGCACGAAGTCACGCGGACCTTCACGGTGCCCAAGCCTCCGAAGCCCAAGCCCGACTCGACGCACCGCACCCCGGCCGACACGACGCACCGCACACCCGCCGACACGGCGCGTCGCCGCCCGCCGCCGCGCTGATGCCCGACGCGCGGCGCGGCCTCCCGAGCGTCAACTCACTCCTCGAGAGCGACGGCCTGCGCCCGCTCCTCGAGCGCGCGCCGCGCGGCGTCGTCGTCGACGCCATTCGCCGCACGATCGAGGCCGCTCGCACGTCGATCGGCGGCGCGCCGGCCGACCACGATGCCTGGGCCGCCGCCGTCGCGCGCGCCGTCGACGAGGCGACGATGCCGTCGCTCCGCCGAGTGATCAACGCCACCGGCGTCGTGCTACACACGAACCTCGGACGGGCCCCGCTAGCCAAGGTCGCGGTCGACGCCATCGCCCGAGTCGCCGGCGGAGTTTCGAATCTCGAATACGATATCGACAATGGGGAGCGCGGCTCGCGCTACATGCACTGTGCAGGCCTCCTTCGCGAGCTCACCGGGGCCGAGGATGCGCTTGTCGTCAACAATTGCGCCGCCGCCCTCGTGCTCGCACTGAACACGCTGGCCGACGGCCGCGATGCGATCGTGTCGCGTGGCGAGCTGATCGAGATCGGCGGCAGCTTTCGCATTCCGGACATCATGGGTAAAAGCGGCGCGCGCCTCGTCGAAGTCGGCACGACCAACCGCACCCACCTCGACGACTACCGGCGCGCGCTCGGCGCCGAGACGCGCGCGATCGTCAAAGTCCACCGGAGCAACTTCGAGCAATCGGGGTTCGTGGCCGCGGCCACAGCGGCGGAGCTGGCGGCGCTCGCCGGCGAGCGCGGACTTCCGCTGC
>JBIOHX010000016.1:0-22097 GCA_044449465.1 Gemmatimonadales bacterium
CCCCTCGGCGACTGCGCCGCGAGAGCTCTCGCGGACGACATGGCGACTGTCGCGGCGAGCGGGACGATGGACAACACGCGCGTGATGCAGGCGGCTCGTGGCATTGACGGATTTGGAGGAAGGAAGACGCGGGGCGATTGCACTCGCCGGCACCCATCAAACTGAGCGGCCCGACGCCGCGCGACAAGCACGCCGCGCTCGGCCGCGGGTGCGGAATGGGTTCTGCGAGGCTTACTGCGCACCAAGCAGATTCACAGGAGGCTCGCGTTGCCAGTTCATAAATCTTCGCCACGGACGTCGAAGCCCAAGCGCTGGTCGTCCCGCGTCACCAGGGAAAGCAACGCGCTCGACCTGGACCGGAGCGTCTTCACTTGGAAAGACCCGCGTCGCATTGCCCGCTCGCTCAAACGCTCCGCCGAGCACAGCCACCGGCGGAAGTCGGAGCCATACCGCTCGGCGATGTCGATGCTCACCTTCTACATCAATCGCGCGGGCAAGGGGCTCGGACAAGGGCAGCGCCGCGTGCTCGAGAGGGCCAAGGATGAGCTACGCCGCCTGTACGGCCGGGATGACGCGTAGGCGGGCGACAAGTACCCCATCGCCCGCAGCGCCTCGTATCGCCGCACGTTGTCGTAGTAGCCGGCCGTCAACAGTTGATCGCGCGCCCGATACACATCGTAGAAATAGAGGTCCTTCTCGAGCGTTTCTGGAAAGTCGACGACCCGCCCCGGCGCCGGTCGATCCATGTACATCGAGCACGGGGCGCCGAACCCGGGCGCGAAGTCGGCGACAAAGGTGCCGTCGACGAGCGAGCGAACGTGTCGCCGAGCGGCTCGCGGTTCAGGTTCCAGAAGACGTTGGGGTGCGCGAGGTCGCCAAGATCGCCGGCCCGGTCGGCAGGCCAGCCGTCGATCGTCGGTCCCGCGCGGCGCGAGACCACCTCGTTGCCCTCGCTCTGAAGTCTCATGGCGAACCCCAGGCCGGCGTAGAACGTCGTCGGAAGGGCGAATCGCATTCGGTCGCTGTCAGCCGGGTGGGTTGATCATGACCGGAAGGGCAGGCAGTGTGCCAATGCGGAGACCGACTCGCATCCAGGAACTCGCCCGCGCCAGGACCGCTGGCCCCTCCAGCCCTCCGCGATAGAATTAGGCGTCTCCTCTCCGGAATGCTGGCTCCATGCCGATCGTCCGATCGATGCTGTTGCGTGCATCGCGCAGTCCCTGGCTCGCCGACCAATTTCGGCGACGCTCGTTCGCCAAACGGGCCGTGCGGAGATTCATGCCCGGCGAAGACGTCGGCTCCGCGCTCGATGCCGCATCGACGCTTGCGGGCGCGTCGTTGGGTACGGTCATCACCACCCTCGGTGAACGGGTCACGAATGCGCCCGAGGCGGACGCCGTCGAGCAACACTACGTGGAGCTTCTCGATCGGATCCACGACCGCGGCCTGCCGAGCCACATCTCCGTCAAGGCGACACACCTCGGTCTCGACATCGATCGCGACGCGTGCGCCGAACGGCTGCACCGCTTGGCGACAAAAGCCGAGGCGACTGGCTCGTTCCTTTGGATCGACATCGAGGAATCGTGGTACGTCGATCCCACGCTGGAGCTGTTTCGCCGGACGCGCGCGCGGCATCAGCGCGTCGGCCTGTGCCTGCAGGCCTATCTGCGTCGTACTCCCGCCGACCTCGATTCGCTCCTGCCCTTAGCGCCGGCCATTCGCCTGGTGAAGGGCGCATATCGCGAGGCGCCCGAGGTCGCATACCCGAAGAAGCAGGACACGGATGACGCGTACTACGCGCTCAGCGACCGCCTGCTCACCGCCGCCGCGAAGGGCGGCGCGTTCCCCGTGTTCGGCACCCACGATCTCGGTCTGATCGGGCGCGTTCGCGCGCGCGCCAGCGTGCTCGGTGTCGGCGCCGATGCGCACGAATTCCACATGCTCTACGGCATCAAGTCCGGCGAGCAGCGCGCCCTGCGCGACAAGGGCGCCAGCTTGCGCGTCCTCGTCAGCTACGGCACCCACTGGTTCCCCTGGTACGTTCGCCGTCTCGCGGAGCGCCCCGCCAACCTGTGGTTCGTGGCTCGCAGCCTCGTGTCATGACGCGGCGCGCGGTTACGCCGCGCGCCGCGGCGGGACCAGCTCGGTCGCCAGCTCGCGAAGCCGTGCCGCAACTTCGGCGCGGCGACTCTCCGGCCAGTCGACCGCGAGCTCTTCCAGGCGAACGCGCCGCGCGCTGATCAGCCGGTCGAGCACCTCGCATCCCGCATCCGTCGGCTGAAGAGAGTGCGTTGCTTCGTCTTTTCGCGCGATCAGTCCGCGGTCCGTCAAGTCGCGCAGCGCCTCCTCGATCCGCGGCGCGGGAACGGCATGCTCGCGCTCCAATTGCGCCGGGTTCGCTTCTCCATACCGATCGATGCGGACGAGCAGCCACGCCGCCGCCGGCGACAGATTCACGCCCGCGCGCTCGACGATGCGGGCGATGAATTGCCGCTGCACGTCACGGTCGGCGATGATCCGCAAACCGCGCAGTAGCTGGTCAGACCTCTCTGGGCTCGACAGCTTCGCCATCGCCTCGCCCATCCCCTCGCCTGGCTCGCCCGCCCGCGCCGCCACCGTCGCCCGCAGCGGCTGCTCGGGGAGAAGCAGCGTCAGTGCCGCGCCGACGAGCCCGACGATCGCCGCAATGAGGAACACTCGATCGGATGCCACGGCGAACGCGGCGCGATACGCCGCCCGCGCCGCGACCGGTAGCGCCGCCAGTGATCCGGCGGTCATTCCGGCGCCGGCGCTCGCCGACAGACCCGGCATGCCGGCGAGCGCCGACGTCAGGCGCGCCGCGAACACCGCGCCTAACGCCGCCGTACCGACCGCGCCGCCGATCGAGCGAAAGAGCGTGGCGCCGGACGTGGCAACGCCGAGATCCGCGTAGTCGACCGCATTCTGCACCGCGATCACCAGCACCTGCATCACCATGCCCATGCCCAACCCCAGCACGAGCATGTCGAGCGAGGCGACCATGCGTGTCGTGCTCGCCGACATCCGCGAAAGGAGATACAGGCCGACGCACATCACCACGGTACCGACCACTGGATACACCTTGTATCGCCCATACTTGCTGATCAGCTGCCCAGACACCACTGACGTCAGGAGCATGCCGCCCATCATCGGTACTAGCTCGAGGCCCGAGCCCGTTGGGCTCGACCCCGTGACGATTTGCAGGAACACCGGCATGTACGTCACGCTGCCGAACATCGCGAAGCCGACGACGAAGCCCACGGCCGTCGCCGCCACGAACGTGCGATCGCGGAAAAGGTGCGGCGGCAGCACTGCTTCTTCGGCGCGGCGCTCCACGAGCAGGAACAACGCGAGGCTGACGAGCGTCGCCGCGAGCAGCAGCAACATCGTCGACGACGACCAGGCGTACGCCGTGCCACCCAGATCCGCGCACAGCACGATTCCGCTGAGCGCCACCGCGAGCAAACCGGCGCCCGCGTAGTCGACGCGATGGCGCGACCGCAGCAGCGTCGGCGGCAGCGTCGCCGCGATCACGACCATCGCCACGACGCCGACGGGCAGATTGACGTAGAAGATCCAGCGCCAGCTCCAGTGCGTCGTGAAGTACCCGCCGAGCAGCGGACCCGCGATGCTCGCCACACCGTACACCGCACCGAAGATTCCTTGATACTTGCCCCGTTCGCGCGGCGGTAGAATGTCCCCGATTACCGCCTGCGTCGTGACGACCAATCCGCCGCCGCCGAGACCTTGCACCGCGCGAAAGATGATCAGCTGCGTCATGCCGCGGCTCATGCCACACAGCGCGCTCCCGATCAGGAAGAGCAGAATCGACGTCTGCAAGACGCTCTTGCGTCCGTAGAGATCGCCGAGCTTGCCGTACAAGGGCGTGACGACGGTCTGCGCCAGGATGTACGCCGTTACCACCCACGACAGGTGGCCGAGGCCGCCGAACTCGCCGACGATCGTCGGCAGCGCCGTGGCGACGATCGTGGAGTCGAGCGAGGCCAGCAGCATCGCGAGCACGAGGCCGCTGTAGATGACGAGCACCTGCTTGTGCCCGAGCGACGCCGGCGAGCCCGGTGGCGTTGGTGTGGTCACGGGCGCCAGCCATGCGCAAGAAGGATGCGCTTCAGCGGTCCGTCGACTCTTGACGCCACGCACGGTGCGCGACAGCTTCTCCACTAACCTAGTGGAGGAAGCGATGCCGCGCGACGCCAATGATCTCCTGCACGGAACCCTCGACGTCCTCGTCCTCAAGGCCGTGTCGTGGGGGCCGATGCACGGCTATGCACTCAGCAAGTGGATCGAGCAGCGCGCCGGCCACGAGCTGGCCATCGTCGACTCCGCCCTCTACAAGGCTCTCCACCGCTTGGAAGACGCCGGCGCAATCGACGCCGCGTGGGGCGTCTCCGACAACAACCGCCGCGCCAAGTACTACTCCCTCACCCCGCGCGGACGCCAGCTCCTGCGCGCCGAGCTCGCGACCTGGCGCCGCTACGTTGCCGCGGTGTCTGGCGTGCTCGAGGCCACGTGAGGATTCGTATGTCGATACTCTCATCGATGGTCCCCCGCGGGGTGCGCCGCCTGCTCCGCCTGCAGCCGACCCGCCAACGCCTCATCCGCGAAATGGACGATGAGGTGCGATTCCACTTCGCCATGCGCGTCGCTGAGCTCCGTGCCCTCGGCCTCAACGAGCTCGAGGCTGAAGCCGAAGCGCGGCGGCGATTCGGCAGCACCGACGAATTCCAAGCGTACGCGGCCTACCGCGCCGCGCGGCGCTCTCGCCGCCTGCGCATCGGCGACTGGCTCGACGGCTGGTCACAGGATCTTCGCTTTGCCGGCCGGCAGATCGCGCGCAACCGAGCGGTCTCCACGCTGGCGGTGCTCACCCTCGCCCTCGGCATCGGTGCCAACACGGCGATCTTCACCGTCGTCCACCGGCTGCTGCTCGCGCCGCTTCCCTATCCCGATGGCAATCGCCTCGTCCTGCTCGCGATCCAGCGGGGCGACCGCGGCCGGGGGTCGCCGAACGGCGCCGTCGTCCGCGCATGGCAGGCGCGCGCACGCTCGCTGGAAGCCGTAGCCGCCGTCAGCGTGAACGCGCTTCTCGTGCAGGACACGCTGGAGCAGGATACGATCACCGCGACCGTCACGTCGAACTACCTTTCGCTGCTTGGCCTCCGCCCCGCCATCGGCCGCGACTTCACGCGCGCCGAGGAACGGCCCGGCGCCCCGCCCGTCGCGATGATCACCTATGGATTGTGGCAGCGGCACTACGGCGGGCGGGCGAGCGTCGTCGGCTCGCGGCTCGGCGTTGACGGCAAGTCGTACACCATCATCGGCGTCACTCCGCCCGAGATGGGTATTCCGATGTCGCTCAACGGGCGCGGGACCTTGCACCAAGCCGCGCCGAGCATCTGGCTGACGGCCAGCCTCGACTCTGTGGGCGGCGACCTGTTCGCGAGGCTTCGACCGCACGTATCGGCGCAACAGGCGTCCGCCGAGCTGCAATCAATTCTGGCAAGCGTACCGGCCACCGAGGCACGCGCCGGACCATTCGCGCAACCGGCGAGGTGCTGCGCTCGCGCGCTCCGCGCCCAGGACTTTCTCGATCCGAATGAGTCGCGCGCGGTGCAGGTGCTCTTTGCCGCCGTCGGCCTCCTCCTGCTCATCGCCTGTGCCAACGTTGCCAATTTACTCATGTCGCGCGCCTGGACTCGGCGCCGCGAGTTTGCCGTGCGCGTCGCACTCGGCGCCGGCCGCGCGCGACTCGCGCGACTCGTGCTCACCGAAAGCGTCGCCCTGGCGTTCGCGGGCGGACTGCTCGGTGTCGGCATCGCCTGGCAGACGTTGCGCGTCATCATCGCCCTGCGACCACCCGCACTCGCCAACCTCGCTGGCGTACACCTCGAGACGCCGGTCCTCCTTTGGAGCGTCGCGATCTCGCTGGTCACAGGCATCCTCTTCGGATCCGCGCCCGCGCTCTTCGCTGGGGCGCGGTCCGTCGGCGATGTGCTGCGCAACGAGACGCGCGCCGGGTCGGGCGATACGCGGTCGCGCCGCCTGCGCTCTGTGCTCGTCGTCGGCGAGATCGCGCTGTCGCTCGTACTGCTCGTGGGCGCCGGGCTGCTTTCGCGCTCGTTCATCGCCCTCGCGCACACGCCTCTCGGGTTCGAGCCGCACGGGCTTCTGTCTTTCGACGCGCTTCTGGCGCCGCGCGCCCTTCGCGGCATGTCACCAGAAGCACGATTCGCCATCGAGCGCTCGATCATCGATAGGGTGCGCGCGACAGCGGGCGTGACGGACGCCGCCATTGGTACGATGCCGGCGCAAGCGTACCACGCGTTCGGCGCGTCGCTCGCGGCTGATCCGGATGCGACCGGGCAATCGAGGAGCGCCGCATACGGCATCGTTTTCATGACGCCGAGCTACTTTCGCACGGCGCGTATGACGCTCATCGCCGGCCGTCTGCCGGATTCGACGCTTGGCGGTGGCTTCGATGGACCGGGCGCGAACGCGGCGGAGGTCGTCGTCAACCGTGAGCTCGCCCGGCAACTCTGGCCCGACGGGCGCGCGCTCGGCGCTCGCGTCCACTCCGTCAGCGCGCACAACTCGTTCGGACCGCCCCGGCGATTGATTTCGCCCGCCGCACCCGAGGCTCCGTCGGTCGTCGTGGGTATCGTCGACGACGTTCGACTCCCTGGCGCCGCGACCGAGCCGACGATTTACCAATGGCCCGTTCCCGTGGAAGTGCCGCTTCTAGCAAGGATCACCGGGTCGAACGCCGCCGCCGTCGCGGCGATTCGCCATGCCTTCGCCGACGTCGCCCCATTCGCGATCGTACAGACGGTGACCGTCGGCGACGACTACATCCGCGACGCGCTCGCCCCGACTCGCTTCGCGCTCGCGCTGCTCGCCGCGTTTTCAATCATCGCGCTGGTCCTGTCGGCCGTCGGCCTGTACGGCGTCGTTGCGTATGCCGTCACGCAGCGCACGCGCGAATTCGGAATTCGAGTCGCGCTCGGCGCTGAGCCGCGGGCGATCGCCAGACTCGTACTCGGCGACGGCGCTCGTCGTGTTGCCGCGGGCGTGGTGATCGGAGCGCTGGCCGCAGTCGCGGCGACTCGCTCGCTCACGAACATGCTTTATGGCGTCACCACCACCGATCCGCTCACCATTGCCGGTGTCGTCTCGCTCGTCGTCGTCGTCGCGCTCCTCGCGTCATATCTCCCGGCACGCCGCGCCGTGCGCATCGATCCAATGGAGGCGTTGAGAGCCGAATAGCGCCCGAGCCTGGCGGTAAGGCGCCAACGGCCGTCTCCGCTCCCTAGCAGTAGCGCGGTCGGCGGCGTACACTGTCGTCGCCATGAGCTCATCACGCCGCATCTCTCGCCGCACCTTCGTCGAACAGACCGTTCAGGCGGGCCTCACGCTCGGCGTCGCCGGCGCTTGCCGGAATCTCGTGTCGACGGGCGCCGCACCGGAGTCGGCCGCGCGCTTCCGTTCTGTCGGCGGCGACCTGACGCTCTACAACGACGCGATCTCGGCAACCTGGCGACTCGATGGCGGCGCACTCCGAGGCGTCAGCGCGGTCGATGGGTTATCCGGCGAGGCGATTCGGCTTCCCGAGTCCGCGTTCACGCTCATGCTGGCCGACGGTACGCGCCTCGACGCGGCGGGGATGCGTCTGACGCGCGAACCCGCCGCCGAGGCGATCGCGCCGCGCGCTGGCACATCGCGCGAAGCGGCGCGGCATCCGGGCCGCGCGCTCGTCGCCGTGTTCGAGGATCGCGACGCCCGCGTCCGCGCGACCTGGCGCGCGGAATTGCGCGACGGCTCTCGCTATCTGCGCCAGGAAGTCACGCTCGAGGCGATCGGATCACCGCTCTCCGTGCGCCGGATAGCGATGGTAGACGGAGCCTTGCCCGGCGCGGTGGTATCCGGTTCGGTGCGCGGCAGCCCAATCGTTGCCGGCAACTGGTACCTGGCCTTCGAGCACCCACTCGCCGCGAGTACGGCCGACGGCGGTCAGGCGCTCTCCGCTCTCGATCGCGAGCTTCCACTCAGGCCCGGTGCGCCGGTCACCGCATCGTCCGTCGTCGGCAACGCGCGGCCAGCACAGTTGCGCCGCGACTTTCTCGCCTACGTCGAACGCGAGCGAGCGCACCCGTATCGCACGTTCTTGCATTACAACTCCTGGTACGACCTCGGCTACTTCTCGAAATACGGCGAGCCGGGCGCGCTTGCTGTCATCGACGCCTTCGGCACCGAGTTGGTGAAGAAGCGCGGCGTCGTCATGAGCTCCTTTCTATTCGACGACGGCTGGGACGACGCGGCCACGCTCTGGGCGTTCCACGCCGGCTTTCCAGACGGCTTCACACGCGTACGCGCCGAAGCGGCCAAGTACGGAGCCGCACCCGGTGTCTGGCTGTCGCCCTGGGGAGGCTACGGCAAACCGAAGGAGGAGCGTCTCGCGACCGGCCGCGCTCAGGGATTCGAGACGAACGCGCGCGGCTTCGCCCTCTCGGGGCCTAAGTACTACGCGCGCTTTCGCGAGACGTGTTTGAAGATGATTCACGACTATGGCGTGAATCAGTTCAAGATCGACGGCACCGGCAACGCCGCCAGCGCCTTTCCCGGCAGCGTGTTCGACAGCGATTTCGACGCCGCGATTGCGCTGATCGGCGACCTGCGCGCCGCCGAGCCCGATCTCTACGTCAACCTGACGACCGGCACGTATCCGTCGCCCTTCTGGCTTCGCTACGCCGACTCCATCTGGCGCGGTGGCGAGGATCACTCGTTCGCGGGAGTCGGCTCCGACCGGCAGCAGTGGATCACCTATCGCGACGGCGACACCTTCCGCGGCGTGGTGAGCCGCGGCCCGCTGTTCCCGCTCAATGCGTTGATGCTCCACGGTCTCATCTACGCCGCGCACGCGAACAAGTTGAACACCGATCCGCACGACGACTTTGGCGATGAGATCCGCGCCTACTTCGGCACCGGTACGCAGCTGCAAGAGATGTACGTGACGCCATCGCTCCTCACCCCACGCAACTGGGATATGTTGGCCGAAGCCGCGCGCTGGTCGCGGCGCAACGCGGTCGCGCTGGTCGACACGCACTGGGTCGGCGGCGACCCCCGCCAGCTCGAGGTGTACGGGCACGCCGCCTGGTCGCCCGCCGGCGCGGTGCTCTCGCTCCGCAACCCGAGCGATCGCGCCCAGTCGATCGACCTCGACCTCGAACGCACCCTGGAGCTGCCGCAGTCGGCCGCCGCATCGTTCTCCGCCCGCAGCCCGTGGGCCGAAGATCGTGGCCGCGCCCCTCTTTCGCTGCGCGCGGGCACGGTGCATCGCTTCGACCTCGCACCGTTTCAGGTGGTCACGCTGGATCTCACGCCCAGCTGACGCGCGGCGTGCGCCTCGACGGACTCGATTGGCTCGTCGTCGTCGTAAGTCTGGTCGCCTGCTACGCGCCGGCCGCGTTCTACATTCGGCGCTCCGGCAAGAGCACGGCCGAGTTCTTCACCTCCGGGCGCGCCGCGCCTTGGTGGCTCGTCGGGACGTCGATGGTCGCGACCACCTTCAGCACCGATACGCCGAATCTCGTCACCGATTTCGTCCGCACCCACGGCGTATCGTACAACTGGGTCTGGTGGGCCTTCCTGCTCACCGGCATGGCGACGGTGTTCTTTTACGCGCGACTCTGGCGACGCTCCGGGGTGCTCACCGACCTCGAGTTCTATGAGCTGCGGTACTCTGGCCGGTCGGCCGCTGTGGTTCGCGGCTTTCGCGCCGTGTACCTCGGATTGTTCTTCAACATCGCCATCATGTCGACGGTCACCCTCGCCGCCGTCAAGATTGCCAACGTGATGCTCGGCTGGGGCCGCGCCGAGACGATCGCCGTCGCCGGCACGGCATGTGTCCTCGTCGCCGCCCTCACCGGATTATGGGGCGTGCTCGCGACCGACCTCGTACAGTTCGCGCTGGCGATGGTGGGCGTCACCATTGCGGCCTATGTCGCGCTCGATCATCCCGCGGTCGGCGGACTGCACGCTCTGCTCCAAAAGACGCCGCCGGCCACCCTCTCGCTGCTTCCCGACTTCAGCGATCGGCGGCTGACGCTGGCCGTGCTGATCATCCCGCTCACGGTTCAATGGTGGTCGGTCTGGTATCCGGGCGCCGAACCCGGAGGCGGGAGCTACATCGCCCAGCGCATTCTCGCGTCCAAGAACGAACGGCACGCACTCGGCGCCACGCTCTGGTTCAACGTCGCGCACTACGCGCTGCGCCCCTGGCCCTGGATCATCGTCGCCCTCGCGTCGATGCTCGTCTTTCCGACCCTCGCCGACCTGCGGCGCGCGCTGCCGTACGTCGACCCGGCGCTCATCGGCAACGACCTCGCCTATCCGGCGATGCTGACGCTGCTCCCGCACGGCGCGCTCGGGCTGCTCGTCGCCTCGCTCTTTGCCGCCTATCGCTCGACGATCGAGACGCACCTCAACTGGGGATCGTCGTATCTGGTGATCGATTTCTATCAGCGTTTTCTCATGCCCGGCCGCTCGACGCGGCACTACCTCTGGGTCTCGCGAGCCGCGGCGGCCTTTCTCATGGCTGCCTGCGGCCTGTTCACTCTCGCGTTGACGACGGCCAGTGACGCCTTCCAACTGCTGCTCTCGATCGGCGCCGGCACCGGCCTGATCTACCTGCTCCGCTGGTTCTGGTGGCGGATCAATGCCTGGAGCGAGATCGCCGCGATGGTCACCTCGTTCGTCGTCGCCGTCGCGCTATTGACCGCGCGCCGATCGGGCGTCTCGATCGGCGATTCGACCGCGTTGATCATGAGCGTCGCCGTCACGACCGTCGTTTGGGTGGCGGTCACACTGCTCACACCGCCGACCGATCAGGAAACGCTCGTCCGGTTCTACGAGCGAACCCGCCCCGCCGGACCGGGATGGGACGCCGTGCGTCGCCACACCCCGCTCCCGCCGTCACCCGACAGCATCCCCCAGATGCTGCTTGGCTGGACGGCCGGCGTCACCTTCGTCTACGCCGGCCTGTTCGGCGCCGGCAACATCATCTACGGCCACACCGCGAACGCCGTCGTCTGCGTCGCGCTGTTTGTGGCGAGTGGTATCGCCCTCCTACGTCTGATTCCCCGCGGACCAGCGGCCGCGTGACGGAGGTCCTTACCGTCCGATCATCAGAATCGTGAACGATCCGGGAATCGCCGGAGCGAAACGCCCGCGTCCGCCGCCGGGCGGCGGTGGCGGCGCCGGTCCGCGCTCCTGACTCATCGTGAACAGGTGGCCAGTCTTCGGATCGAACGCAATCGTGCGCGCGCCGTTCATCGTCTGAAGATTCTGCTCGACCTCGAAGCTGGTCGGGCTCTTCTCCTTCACCACGGTGAGCGTGCCGTTGCCCTGCGTGGTGAAGGCTTCCATGGTCGCCGGGTTGAACGCCGCGCCATCGGACCCGCCCGCCAACGGCAGCGGCGTCAAGATGGATCCCGTGTTGGCGTTGAGAACGACCATCACAGGCGCCGGGGGCTGGGCCGGCGGATTGCCCGACACCGCGCAGGCGGCGAACAGGACGTGATTCTTGGTGTCGATGGCCAGGCCGTTGCATCGGCCCGCGTCGGCGAACGGATAGTGCGCGATCGTCTTCATCGTCTTCGTGTCGACCACCGCCACGCCGCCCGGCACGTCCTGCATGACGACGTACAGCTTCCCATGCCCGTCCGACACGGCTTGCTCCGGCGTGCCGCCAAGGTCGATTCTGCCGAGCACCGCACCGTCCTTGGAGTCGATCACCGTCGCGTCGTGCGTCGGATGGCTGAAGATGTAGACACGATCGTTGAACGAGTCGAACAGGATGCCGTCTGGCCCGACACCGGAGTCGATCGGGATGCTCTTGAGCAGCTGCAACGACTTCGTATCGAACATCGTGATCTGCGGACGGCTGCTCGAGAACCCATGGCCCGACTTGGGGTCGACGGCCACACCCTGGCCATTCGAGTTGGGGGCCGTGAGAATCTCGCCCGCCGGCTTCAGGTCATCGAGGTTGAATACCTCGATGCGCGCCGGCACGCCCTCGCGCGCCGGTGTGCTGTCGGTCGCGGCGGCGGCGCGGACGGGGCTGCGCGGAATGTAGAGGCGCCGTCCAATCGGGTCGGCGTAGATGTACTCCCATCGCCCCTCCCCCCCGACGCGCGCTCGACTCAGCACGTGATACGGAGTTTCGGTAAACGACACGGGCTGCTGCGCCGGCAACGCAGCGGCGGCCAGTGACAGCGCGCCGAGCAGCGTGATGCGGGTCATCGTCGAACCCTCGCGAGGGGAATGTGGAGGCAAAGCTATCGCCACTGCCGCCTCCGGCGCCACCGCACCGGCGCCACGACACGTCGGCGGGTCGCCCCGTAGATTTGCCGACGACGCGGAGGACTCCTCATGATCGACCCGGTGCATCCAGCGTTGGCTGGCTGGGAAAACTTCTACGTGATCGTCGGCTCGTCGGCCGCCGCGCTCATCGGATTGCAATTCGTCGTCATCGCGCTGGTCAAGGACACCCGTATGCGCACGAGCTCCGGCTCGATCAGCGCCTTCGGCACACCGACCGTCGTGCACCTCGGCGGCGCGCTCCTCGTCTCCGCGCTCATGAGCGCGCCCTGGCCTACGTTGCTCGCCGTCTCGTTGGCGCTCGCGGTCTGCGGCCTCGTCGGCCTCGGCTACTCCGCGACCGTGATCGCGCATGCGCGCCGTCAGACCGCCTACGCCCCGGTGTGGCAGGATTGGCTCTGGCACATGATCCTGCCCGGCTGCGCCTATCTGGCGCTAACGCTTGCGGCGGTGCTGCTCCGGCCGTCGCCACGCGTGCCGTTGTTCGTGATCGCCGCCGCCGCCCTCGGCTTGCTCCTCATCGCGATCCACAACGCGTGGGACACTGTGATCTACATCGTCGTCAGCGAAGGCGCTGGCGAGGGCGAGCCCGCGGCGAAGGATCCGGTCTAGTTCGCGGGCTCGGCGCTCGCAGTTCAGGCCTGGCCGGCCGAGCCGTTTTCCGGTTCGGCGGGCTTCGCCGCCGGTCGCGACCACCGCGGCTTGAACTCGCGAGGGCGCGCGCGGTCGATGAGCAATTGCTCGTAGCTCGCCACGATGCGCGGCCGCAAATTCTCGGGCGTGTCATCGGGCGCCGTGCGAAACGCGGCGTAGCGCTGCGATTCGCCCGTCACGTCGAGCCACCACCAGGTGGTGCCCGGCGTCGCTGGCGACGATGCGCTGCGGCAGGTGAGCTTGCGGCCGTTGTCCTCGAATTCTAGGAAGTCCATTCCTGCTCCTTGAAGAAGATTCACGCGCGGATGTCTCGAAAGCCGACGAGCTTTCCGCGTGCTTCGTCCCACAGCGTGAGCCGGAGCGTCCGGACGCTCCGCGCCATCGTGATCACCGTGACGTCGTGGAACACGCTGTTCTCGTCATGGCAGCGCTTGAGCGCATAGTTCGGGATGCGAGGGCCGAGATGGTGCACGTGGTGCACCCCGATGCTGCCGGTGAACCAGCGCAGCACGCTGGGCAGCTTGAGGTACGAGCTTCCGCGAATGGCGGCCGTCGCATAGTCCCACGTTTCGTGCTCCTGCCAGTAGCTGTCCTCGAACTGGTGCTGCACGTAAAACAGCCAGATCCCCGCTGCCGCGGCGAGGTACATCGCCGGCCCGTAGATGAGCGGCACCGCGCTCCAACCGATCCAGATCGACGCCGCCACGTACACCGCTACAATCGCCGCATTCGTCGACCAGACGCTGGCGCGAAGTCGCGAATTCGCGTACCCGCCTTTCGGCGGGAACCGATTATTGATCACGAAGTGAACCGGCCCAAGGCCGAACAGCACGAACGGGTTGCGGATCAACCGATAGCGCAGACGCGCCGAACGTGGGAGGGCCAGATATTCGCGCACCGTCAGCGTGTCGACGTCTCCGTGTCCGCGACGGTCGAGATCCCCCGACGATGCGTGGTGCAGGGAGTGATCGTGACGCCACTGACCGAACGGCGTCATCGTCAGCACCCCGGTGATCCAGCCGATGGCAGCGTTCGCCCGCTTCCACGGGAGAAACGATCCGTGGGCGCAGTCGTGCATGATGATGAAGGTGCGAACCAGAAACCCGGCCGCTGGCAGCGCCAGCAGCAGCGTTGTCCAGTACGGCAGCGCGAGCGAGCGGTACATCAAATAGAATACGATGCCGAGCGGAATGAGCGTCGTCGCCAGCTGAGCGAACGCGCGGGGCCGGCTCGACCGCTGATAGCGCGAGATGATCTCGCGCCATTCGCCAGAGTCTGCGCGCGCCGTTGCTTCATGCATTCGAAAAGCCCCCGGGCCGGGCGGCGCCTGGCCCCATTGCGGTCGAACAGCGCGCGTGCGCGCACGCCACGAACGCTGAATTCGCTGATAACAAAAAAGGCCCGGACAGCGCCGGACCCGTGGAAGCGTTCGTTGGTGAAACGGTGGGCGAGGAGACCGCACGGAACGCGGCGAGCCTTGCTCCGCCTCGTACGATGAATCTAGCTGATGCGTCACGGCCGGGCAATGCCGAACCCGTCGGAATGACCGCGCTGCCTGCAAGGCGCTGCGCTGCCCAGCCCGTCCGCGCGGCGGCGCAGGTTGTGCCTTTCAAACTCGACAGAAAGAACCAGCTTCGAAGGCGTATTTCAGGGCCGTGAGCTCCAACTCCGATGTAACGATCGGCGCGAGGCAAGTCCTCGAACGCAATTGGCGAGAAGGCCGCACCCCTGGCGGACTCGTCTTCGGGTACACCTGTCCGGACGCATCCAAATACCCGGACCAGTTCTTCTGGGACTCCTGCTTTCACGCGTTGTCGTGGAGCCGGCTCGACCCGGCTCGCGCCATGCGCGAGCTGCGCTCCCTCGGCGCGGCACAGCAGCCATCGGGCCTCATCGGGCACACGACCTTCTGGGACGGCCCAGTGCGCCTGTCCCGCGCGCTCACCTACAACCTCCTCCATCGCCACGCCTTTCAGACTGCGACGATTCAGCCGCCGCTTCTCGGCTGGGTGTGGGCGGAACTCGCCGAGCGTACCGGCGACGCCGCGTTCGCCGATGAAGGCCGCGCGGTCATTCAGCGCCTCCATGCCTATCTCGATCGTGAACGCGCCGACGCCGATGGTTTGCTCGGCATCCTGCAACCCGACGAGACGGGCCTCGACGCCACGCCGGCCTACGACGCGCCGCTCGGTTGGCGCTGTCACCCGAAGCTTGGCTTCCTCGCCCTCAGAGCGTTCAATCGACGGCGCGGGTACGAGTACCGGCGCGTCGTTGCCGACGGCGGCTTTCACGCGACCGATGTCCTCGTGAACACGGCGTGGATTCTCGGTTGGGAGGGCCTCGCCAGGCTCGGCGTGCCGGGCGCCGCGACGCGCGCCGAACGATTGACGGACTCACTCGTGCGCCGGCTCTACGATCGCGTCGCCGGGATGTTCTTTGCCCAAGCCCAAGACGGCGCATTGCTGCCGGTGAGCACTTGGGCCGGCCTCGCGCCGCTCGCGATCGAGCATCTGCCGGCCGACATCGGGCATCGGCTCGTCAATGAGCATCTCTTGAATACGACATGCTACTGGCTCGACTATCCCGTGCCGAGCATCGCGGCCTGCGAGCCTGCGTTCGTCCCCGGAAGCGATCGGTATCTGTGGATCGAGCGCTACTGGCGCGGCCCGACCTGGCTGTTCTCCACCTGGTTCATGATGCGCGGGCTCGTGCGCCTCGGCTACGAACCCCAGAGCCGCCACCTCGCCGAGCGCACGCTCGCGCTGATTCGGCGATCGGGCTTTCGAGAATATTTCAACCCGAATCCCGGCGAAGGCATGGGCGCGCACAACTTCGCGGTGTCGACGATCGCCATCGAGTGCGCGGCGATCGCCGGCCGCGGTAACCGCGTGCGCCAGTCCGTGGCTTGAAGCTCACGGCTCCTCCGCCGCGAGCTCGCGAGTCATCTCGATCATCGTTCGCCTGAATCCGGCGCGCTCGAACAGTCGCTGGGCCGCCTCGTTCCGCTCTGCGGTCGAAAGCACGACGCGCGGCGCGCCGCGGGCCGCCATCGCCCTGAGCGTAGCGTCGAGCAGCATTCTGCCCACGCCGTGCCCGCGATGCGCTGGGTCGACTACGATGTCGTACAGCACTCCGGCAGGCCCGCGCAGCGACATATAGTCGCGCCCCTCGAGGCCGGCGTAGACGTAGCCGAGTACTCTTCCGCCGCGCTCGGCCACAATCACGACCACGTTCTGTTCATCGAGCTGTGTCCCAAGAAACGACGCGTAGCCCCGCTCCGTTTGCGGTGTAGCCGCGATGAAGCGCTCGGAATCGAAGTCGTGGTGCAGCCGGACGAGCAGCGCCCCCAGCCGCCCGATCGCTGCGAGATCGGCGGGCTGTGCGGGACGAATGGTCGTATCCGGCACGTCGGGAGAAATGGCGCCTCAGCTAGGCGAACGGTTGTTCAACATCGCCAGAAGCGCGTCACGCGACCAGTTCGCATTCGCGCCAACGAGGAAACATCCGAGTAAGGAACGATGTCCACGTATCGCGCCACGGCCGAAGCCGTCTGGCACAACCCTGGCACCGACTCGCGGCCGGCCGGCAGCAAACACAACCGGCGATCACGACGATTGCGGAGAGGTGGCGGCCATGGAAGCGCGCCAGCGGCACGCGGGCCTATCGTTTGGGCATGCTTCACGGCCTCGGCAATGTTGTGGTCGTCATCCTGTTCGCGATTAGCTGGTGGCTGCGCCAAGCCGACCCCGGCAGCCCGTCAGTTGTCGCGCTCTGCTTCATGCTCGTCGGAGCGGCGCTCAGTCTCGTGACTGGTTGGCTCGGAGGCGAGCTCGTGGATCGCCTTGGTGTCGGCGTCGATGATGGAGCCCACCTCGACGCGCCGAGCTCATTGTCCAGCAAACCAGCTCGGCCCGGATCTCATCGCGATTCGTGCCGCACCGGGCCCAAGCGTAGGAACCGCCGCGGCCGACTCGGCCTTGGTCATAGAGACGGGGACTAGCGAGGTATCGATTTGGGCGGGGTGACGGGTGGCGGGGAGAACCGTGGTTCGTTGAATCGTGCCGGCGCAATCCGAGCGTCCCTCCGTGTCGTCGCCGCGGTGACGCTCGTGGCGAGCGGTTGCTCCTGTCGCGGGGGCACCACGTTCCTCATTTCGCCTCCGGCGCCAGGCGCCGGATATCCGGCGACCGCTGCGGTAATGAGCGCGGGGACCGGCGACACCATCATCAATGCGCACTTCAGGAACGTGCGCTTTCACTTCTGGCCCGGTGTCGCACTCCGCATCGACGAGCTGTTCGGTCGAATGCGCAGCCGCCGCGCCGATGGCGTCGTGTCGTTCGACGATCCTCGGTCCTTCGTACTGGACATCGACACCGCGTCGGTGGCCCTTCCGACCGGCGACCTGTCGCGACTCATGAACACGTACGTGTTCGCCTATCGCGGAGCACCGCTTCGCGATCTCGCCTTTTCGATCGAGGGCGGCCACCTCGTCCAACGCGGCATCCTGCACAAGGTCGTCGACATCCCGTTCGAGCTGACGGCCGATGTCAGTGTTACGCCGGGCAACGAGATCCGCATCCATCCCCTGTCGATGAAAATCTGCTCGATCCCGGGGAAGGGGCTCATGGATGCGCTCGGTGTCACGCTGGCCAAGCTGTTGGATTTGCGGCAAGCGAAGGGCATCCGCGTCGCCGGCAACGACCTGTTCCTCGATCCGACGAACCTGCTCCCACCGCCGGCCATCGCCGGCAAGCTCGTGCAAGTTCGGCTCGACTCGGGCGCCGTGCTTCAATATTTCGGCGGCGGTACGTCACGAATCGACGCGGCCGCGACACAACCGGATTCGGCCGCGCCGAACTACATGCTCTTCCGCGGCGGCACGTTGCAGTTCGGCAAGTTGTTCATGGTCCACACGAACATGCAGGTCATCGATCTCGCCCCCGGCAATCCGTTCGACTTCGATCTGAGCCGCTATCGCGAGCAGCTCGTCGCCGGATATCATCGCACCCTGTCCGATAATGGCCTCCTCGTCTTCATGCCGGATCTCAGCGCCCTCGGACACGCTTCTGGAGCGGTGACCGCCCTGCCCTGAACGTCGGCGCACCCTCGGCCACGTCCAACCTTTTCGCGCCCCTGGCTGTCCGACCCAGTATGCCGCATACTGGACGGCGCGAATGCCAAACAACGACGGCGATCTGCTCCCGGGCACCTTCGACATGCTGGTCCTCAAGGCACTGAGCTTCGGGGCGATGCACGGTTGGGGCGTCGCCGAGCGAATCGAGCGCTTGTCGGCCGGCGCATGCGCGATCCAACAGGGTACCGTCTATCCGGTCCTCCTCCGTCTCTTGCGCCGCGGCTGGGTCGTCGCCGGTTGGCGCGCGAGCGACAACAACCGCCGCGCACGCTACTACCGACTCACAGCCGCCGGAACGAGGCAGCTCGCCGCCGAGATGGATCGTTGGCGTCGTGCCGCCGGAGGCGTCGATCGGGTGCTGCGCGCGCTCGGCCAGGAGGGTTGAGGTGTCGCTGCTCGACGCCGCGCTTCAGCGAGTGAGAGACGTCCTCGCTCCGAGCCGCGGCGATCGCGACCTTCGCGAGGAGATTACGCATCACCTGGAGCTCGAGACCGCTCGACACATTCGGGCCGGTTGCGATCCCGCCATCGCACGCGCGCGGGCCCTCGCGCGCTTCGGCAACCCGACGATCATCACCGAAGCCACGCGCGACGAGCGCGGCGGACAACCCGTGGAGAGCACGATGCAAGATCTCGCGTGGGCCTTTCGATCGCTTCGAAAGAGCGCCGGATTCACCGCGCTCGCCGTCACCACCCTCGCCGTCGGCATCGGCGCGACGACAGTCGCGTTCACGGTCCTCGACACCGTGCTGTTGCGTCCACTGCCCTTTCACGACGCCAATCGACTCGTGTACCTCCGCGAGCGCACCGACAAGCAGGACCTGTTGCCTCCGTCGTATCCCAACTTCGTGAGCTGGCGCGACCAAGCGCGCTCGTTCGACGCCGTCGTGTCAGCCACGTTCCCTTCGTTGCGCACGGTGTGGCCTGGATCCTCGGCCGCGGAGGCCGTCCGAGTTCCCGCGCTCGGCGTGTCCCGCCGCTTCTTTACGACGCTCGGAGTTCCGCTCGCTGCGGGACGCGAGTTCACGGACGATGAGGACAGCGAGGGCGGCGCGCCCGCGGTGATGGTGTCGTACGAGTTTTGGCAATCCAAGCTCGGCGGACGGCTGCCCCTCGGCACCGTCCGCTACGGCGATCGCGCCACGCCCGTCGTCGGCGTCGCCCCCCCAAACTTTCGCTTCGTCGCGCCGGCCGACATCTACTTCCCGAACGAGCGGTATCCCGGCACCATCCGTTCCGCGCACAGCTATATGGTGGTGGGCCGGCTCAAGCCAGGCCTGACGATCGGCGCGGCGCGCGCAGATATGACCGCGCTGTCCAAGCGCCTCCGCGCCGACTTCGGCACCGACACGCAGGCCGCGGACGCCGATGTGATGCCGCTTCGCGATTACCTCGTGGCCGACTATCGCGTGATGCTCACCATCGTCTTTGGCGCGGCGTCGCTTGTCCTTCTCATTGCCTGCACCAATTTGATCAGCGCGCAGCTCGCCCGCGGGAGGAGCCGCGAGCACGAGATCGTCGTCCGCTCCGCGCTTGGCGCTTCGAAAGCGCGGCTCGTGCGACAGTTGCTGCTCGAAAGCGGCGTACTCGTCGCTGGCGGCACCGCGCTGGGCATCGCGCTCGCGCTCGCGGCGACGGTGTTCGTGCGAACAGTCGGCGCCAATCTCGTACCGCGGCTCGTGGAGCTGCACGTCGATGGACGGGTCCTCGCTTTTGTCGCGCTCGTCGCCACGATCACTGCCTTGCTCGTCGGGGTGTACCCGGCCCTGCGGCTCGCGGGCCGCGAGGCAGGTCTCGTGCTCCGCACGCGCACGGCCGGCATGACCGTTCGGCGGTCCGTGTGGCGCGTGCTCATCGGGTTCGAGATCGCCCTGGCGGTGGTCCTATTGGTCGGCTCCGCGCTGTTGATTCGCACGCTCCACAATATCCTCGCGGCCGACACCGGCTTCGACTCCCGCGGCATTGTCACGATGGCCATCAGCTCGAGCGACGAGGATGCTCCGCGACTGTTCCAGGCGCTCGACGACATTCGCGGCCTGCCTGGCGTCGAAGGGGCGGCCTTCACGAACCATCTGCCGTTGCAATGGGGAAGCGGGTCAGCCCCGCTGCGCCGCCCCGGCGATCCGCCCGATCGCGATTGGCCGGCAATGGCCGGCTTCCGCGTCGTGGGCACCGACTACTTCGCGGTGCTGCGCCAGCCGGTGCTCGAGGGTCGCGCATTCACGCCGGCCGATCGCGACGGCGCCGCGGAAGTCGCGATCATCACGGCGGGCATCGCGGCCAAGCTCTGGCCCGGGCAGAACCCGATCGGCAAGACGATAGCGACGAACTACTTATTCAAGGATTGGTTGACGGTCGTCGGTGTCGTAGCTGAGGCGTCGAGTTGGTCGCAGCCGCGCGGCGCGCAGAACGAGATCTACGTGCCACTCGCCCAGCATCCGAAGTCGGTCGAAGGCCAACTCATCGCCATGATCCGTACCGCCGGCAGCCCGACGGCGGCCATACCGATGCTGCGCGGCCGGCTGCGCCAGCTGCTGCCCACGTCGCCAGCGGAGATCGGGACGATGGATGAACGGATAGCGAGGTCCGCCGCCGACCGCCGCTTCGCGATGCTCGCGCTCACCGCCTTCGGCGCGGTCGCGCTGCTGCTCGCCGCCATCGGCATCTACGGCGTGATCTGGTACATCGTCACCACGCGAACGCACGAGATCGGCATCCGCATGGCGCTTGGTGCCACGGCAGGGAGGGTGCGCACGGAAGTTCTGTCCGGAGCGGCCGCGATGGCAGCTGGGGGAATCATCGCCGGCATCGCGGGCGGCGCGTTCGCGACGCGATATCTCCAGGCGACGCTGTACGGCGTGTCGCGACTCGATCCGCGCACATACCTGCTCGGAGCACTCATCGCGCTGGCCACCGCGATGCTCGCCGCCTACCTGCCGGCGCGCCGTTCGAGCCACGTCGACCCGGTGATCGCGATGCGCGGAGAGTAGCGTCGCGGCGGTATCTTGTTGCCGTGGTCGGACATCGGCGACGAGGAGGGGTACATGTTTCGCGCTGCATTTCGGAGCATCGGCATCGAGCGCCTGCGCGGCGACGTTCGATTCGCATTCCGCAACCTGAGGCAGTCGGCCGGTTTCGCGTTGACGGCGGTCATGACGCTGGGGCTCGGCATCGGACTGTCTACCGCAGTGTTCACCGTCGCCGACGCGCTCCTGCTCCGGCCCCTCCCCGTGCGCGACCAGGCGCGCATCCTCGTCCTGTCGGGTGAGACCGCGGACGGCCACTTCCCCGACGTCCCGCTCAACTATCGGGAGGCGCGCGAGTTTACCAGGCGCACTCGCGTCTTGCAGCAAGTCGCATTCGTCACGTATGAAGGCGCGCAGCCGGTGCCCGTGGTCGATCGCGGCCGCCTCTTTCGCCTGCGCCGTTCCGTCGTCTCGGGCAACTACTTCGACCTGCTCGGCACGCGCGCGATCATCGGCCGCACGCTGAATCCGAGCGACGATGTCGTCGGCGCGGCGCCGGTTGCGGTCCTCAGCTACGATGGATGGCGGCGCGCGTTCGGCGGAGATTCGAGCGTCATTGGCCGCCAGCTCCAATCGCAGCTCGACGGCGTTTCGTTCACCGTCGTGGGCGTGATGCCGCAAGGCCTCGAGTATCCGGCCGCCACGGAGTACTGGGCTCCGCTGGTACCTACACGAACGGTCGCCAAGCCAGACTCCGTCGTCGCCGACGTGAACCTCGTCGGGCGACTCGCTGACCGCGCCACACCCGGCGCGGCGCGGGCCGAGGTCACCGCGTATTTCCGCGACTTGCAAACCAACGGCGGCCCGCTTGGGAAGCTCATCATCCGCGGCGTGGCGAATACTCTGCCGCGCATCGTGCTCGGCGATAC
>JBIOHX010000017.1:0-21707 GCA_044449465.1 Gemmatimonadales bacterium
GTAGTATGTCCGTCACCGCAGCACGCACCCGCAACTCGGACGCCGCATGCGACAAAAGCTCTCTGATCTGGAAATTCAACGCGCGCTCGGCGGGTTGCCCGGGTGGTCGCGGAAGGGAGAGGTGCTGACGAAGGCCTTCACGTTCGATCGATTCGCCGACGGCATTGCGTTCGTCGATCGGATCGCGCGGGCGGCGGACGAGATGGACCACCATCCCGACATCGACATTCGCTACACCAAGGTGACGACGACGCTCTCGACCCACGACGCCGGCGGGATCACACAGGCTGACCTCAAGCTGGCCCACGCGATCGAGACGGCGCGGACGTAGCAGCTTCGATCCGCGACCGGGCCAAGCTCGCCGAACCGAGCGCGCTCAGCGGCGGCGACCGCCGCCAAGCAGGCTGAGGATGAACATGAAGAGGTTGAGCAAGTCGAGATAAATCGCGACCGCGGCGACGACGTAGTCATCGGGACCGTAGGTGCCCGAGCGCATGATGCGCCAGGTGTCGAACACGAGCAGGCCGCTGATCACGAACACGCCGATCGCCGAGATGAAGAGTCCGGCCGCGGCGCTGGCGAAGAAGAAGTTGAGGACCATGGCGGCGATCAGCACGAACAGCCCGACCATGAAGAACCCGCCCCAGGCGCTGAAGTTGCGCCGACTCAGCACCGCGTACAGCGAGAGCACGCCGAATGCGCCGAAGGTGAGCACCGCGGCTTCGCCGACAATGCCCGGGGCGGCCTGCTCCGTATAGTTCAGCACCGGCGCGAGCCACATTCCCGTGATGAACGTGAACAGGAAGGTGAGAATCAGGTTTCTCGGAAAGACGCGCGCGGAGCGCTGCGCCATGATCAGCGGAACGAACGAACAGATCCACGTGATGAATGGATGCGCGGACACCGCGCCGAGCAGACCGGGCTGAGCGTTCGTGAACCAGACGCCGAGCATCGACACGAGGACGCTGGCGAAGACGAGTCCGTAGGTGCGGCGGACGAGCGTAGCGCGCTCGACGCCGGTGCGGACCTGAACTGACGGTGCGTATGAGTAGCCCATGGCGCGGCCAAGCTCCCGTTGGGATTGAGGATACGGTGTTCTGAATAATACCCGCGGCTACGGGTGCGGTGCCAGCGTCGCTCCGTGCGTGACGAGCGAGACCATCCCGTTCACCGACCGCATCCGGATCATGCGCGGGGACGAGCCCAGCTGACCCTGTAAATGACGATTGGCGCGGCCGCTCGATAGCGACGGAATGGGGAGGTCGCTGTAGACGCTGCCGTGGGTAACGGAAAGGTCGAAGACGCCTTGCACGTCGGCCGGCAGATCTGCGCTCACCGAACCGTTGGTCGTCATGAGGCGGACGGAATCGGAGGCGGCGAGCGAGTCGGCGCGGAGGTGGACGCTTCCATTTGTGGTCGCGAGCACCACCGGGCCCGAGACGTTGGTCGCCTCAACGATGCCGTTGACGCTCCGTGCCGTGACGCCGGCAACCACTCCGTCGACGTGAACGCTGCCGAGGGTTGTGCGGGCGTCGACGGCGACGTTGGCCGGCACCTCGGCGACGAAGCTTGCCATGGCGTCGCTCTTATGGTGGAAGAGATTGATCATCTCGAGGAGCCCGCCGTCGCTCGCGCCGTGGTACCCGGACGCGCCGCAGTGGCCGCTGCTCTGCCACATGGCGCAGACGTAGTAGTCGTTGCCGTTTTGGGTGACGACGAAGTCGATGTCCTTGGCGCGGCCGCGCCGCCAGCTGCGGCTCCCTACGACGTGGACGTTGGCGCCATTACCTCGACGGACGGTGATGTTTCCCGTACCGTCGCGCAGATGGAGAATGGCGCCGGCGGGGAGCGGCGTGCTCCACTCAAAGGCGTGGTCCTCGACGCCGCCGCGGTGGCAGGCGACGACGGCCAACGAAGCGAGTACGACGAGCGGGCGTTTCAGGCGACCTCCTGGCGATCGGCGCACGAAACGAAGCAGTGCGCCCGCCAGAAGATACGGGCCGATGACGGGAAAAGTTACCGGCGCCGGAGCTCTACGCTACCGTTCACCGTCTCGAGCTTGAGCCGCGGGCCGCCGGGCTTGCCGATGTGCGTGCGCAGATGTTTCGGATCGAGGCGGCCGCTCAGCGTCATCGCGAAATTGGTATTGAGTGAGCCGTTGACCGTCGCCAAGTCGACGTCACCGCCGAAGTCGGACGGGAATTCGACGCTCACGCTGCCGTTGACCGTCGTGAAGTCCATGTCGGCGTTGGCGTCAACGTTTCCGATGCGCGCGCGCACGCCGCCGTTGATGTTGCTGGCGTTCACTGGCCCGCCGCTCGTCGCGACGTCGACTTCGCCGTTGATGGTGCTGGCGTCGATCTCCGACGTGGCACCGTCAACTGTGACGGCGCCATTGATCGTATTCACGCCCACCTTGACCCCCTTCGGCACGAGCACGCGGAAATCGACGCGGACGTCGTTGTTGCGCGTGCTGCGGTCACTGCGGGTATCGTAGCCGCGCTCGTCGCAGGTCGAGCGCTCGCCCCAGAGGGCGCAGACGACGACGCTGGCGTCGTTGGGTCCGAACTTTCCCGTGGTGAAGCGGACGACCGCCGGATCGCCGCGTCGCCAGTGTTTGGTCGCCACCACCTCCACGTTATCGCCGGAGGCCGGGGAGACGGTGATCGGGCCATTGAGGTTGCGGATGCGGATCCAGGCGCCGGCAGGAATCTTCCCGGACCAGGTGAAAGTGTCGCCACTCTGCGACGCCGCGGTGCTTTGGGCGCGCGCTGCGGTGGGGTAAGCGAGGCCCGCGATGACGGCGGCGGCGCCGAAGGTGCGGAGGGCGAAGGTCATAGGAAGTTGATAAGGTAGAGTATTAGTTGCGGCGGGCGTTGCCGTTCGGCGACCGGAGCCGGAGGTCGCCGCTCACCGTGCGCACGTCGAGCCGGCGGCCGCCCTTGCCGATACGAGCGTTCATGCCGCGCCGGCTCACGCGCCCGTTGCCCAGCGTGAGCGGAAAGTCGCTGTCGATGTCGCCGCTCACGGTCGACATCGATAGATCGGCGTCGAGACCGGCCGGGAGGTTGAGGGTCACGTCGCCGCTCACCGTGTTGAAGTGAAGGTCGCCGCGGTCGGCCAGCTCGTCGGCCGAAACGTCGATGTCTCCGCTCACGGAATGGGCCGTAATGCCGGCGGCGTGGAGGTGGGTCATGTGCACGTCGCCGCTCACGCTCGACGCCTCGACGTCACCGTGGGCGCCGTTGATCTCGATGTCGCCGCTCACCGAGCCGGCGCTGACGAGCAGGTTCGCGGGCACCGACACCTCGAGATCCATGCGACCGTCGTTCCAGTCGCGATTGTTGCCGCGGCGGCTGTGCATGTGCATGCCGTCCTCATCGCAGTACGAATCGGCGTCGTCGTAGAGCACGCAGACGGAGATGCCGCGCGAGGACTCGTGGACCTCGGTCTTGAGATGCTCGGTGTCCCGGCTGGAGCCGTGCTTGAATCCACTCACTGTCACGTGGCCGTTCGTCGAAGGCATGACCTTGATATCGCCGTTGATATTGTGAATCGACACCTCGTTGCCGGCGGCGAGCGCTTTGTCCCAATGGAAGTCCTCGTGCTGGCCAAGCGCCGGCGCGGCGAGCACGGGGATCGACAACGCAGCCGCGAGCACGGTCGGAAGGAGGCGACGGGTCATGTGCGTATCCGTGGTGGGGTGGAAGGTTGGTCTAGCGGCGCTCGCTGGCGCCGTGTCCGTTCTGCGAGATGGTGACATCGCCGCTGAACGTCTCGGCGGTGATGCGCGCCGCGCCGGCGCCGACCTGGAAGGTGAAGCGCTTGGCGGTGGCGGTGCCGATGCCGTGCTCGCCGGGGGTGAGCGTGATCGGGAATTGGCTGTCGATCGTGCCATTCCAGGTCGAGACGGTGACCTGCGCGTTGGCGTCGCGTGGAACGTGCAAGCCGATGTCGCCTGAGTTCGAGCTCAGCTCGTAGCGGCCTGCGGGATCGATGGTGCCGTCGTAGACGACGTCGCCGCTCGTGGTCTTGGCGCGGACGAGCTTCGCCGTCACGGCGCGCAGCCCGATGTCGCCACTCACCGTCTGGATGTCGACATTGCCCTTGAGATCGTCAATCTTCACATCGCCGCTGATCGTGCTCATCTCGACGTCGCCGGTGATCGATTCAGCGCCGACGTCGCCGGAGAAGGTGTTGACGTCGAGACGCGATGTGACGTCCTCGACGCGTACGTCGCCGCTCGCCGTCCGCGCCTCGACCGCCCCGCGGGTACCACGAATCGAGATGTCGCCCGATCGGGTGTGCGCCACGACGCGAGCGCCGTAGGGCACGGTGATCTCAAACCGCGAGTCGCTGCCGCCACGGATGCTGAGCGTGACCTCGGATGCCGAGGCATCGAAGCGGAGGTTGTTGTCGTCGCTCGTCGCGTGGACGCGGACCTGGTTGGCCGACGCGCCGGTGACGGTGATGTTGCCCTCGGTCGCCGTGAGGTTCACGGTGCCGTTCTTGTCCAACGTGACCGTCGTGTCGAGGCTCGAGCGGTCGTCGGAGCGGAACCGGCTCCGCTGCGCCCCGGCGGTGCGGGCTGCCGCGGCGAGGCTCAACGCCCCGATCGACAGCGCCACTCCGAGCTGCGCGCTTCGCGAGATGTTCATGGGAGTATGCTCATGTGCTCGACGGCAGCATGGCTACCGTGCGCATCAGTTGAATTTTGGTGCCGAGCGCGTCGTCGAGGGACTGCGTCAGGAACCGGCTGGCGGGGTCCTTCTTGAGCGCCGTCCGGCACTGCGCGATAGCGTCGTCGATGATGCGCAGATTGTGGGTGATCACGGTGACGGTCGACGAGTCGAGCTCCGACTGCCGGCGGTCGACGATGATGCGAAGCGTCGCGATCTCGCGATCGTACGTCGCCTCGGGAGAGACCTTGGCCTGGCCATTCGAGGCGAGCCTCGCGACCGCGGCGTTTGGACGCGTCGTAGTCGGCGGCGTCGAATCCGCCGCGGACGCGAGCGACGGAACGGCGGCCGGCGAATTCGCGGAATCGACCGGCCGAGCCGCGACGCGGGCGGGCGTCGAAGCTGTCGGCGCAAGCGCTGCTCCAAGGGGCGCCGAACGGCGCGTCATCTCGCGAGTGACCGTTGCGGTGACACCGACCAGCGCCGCGGCGGCCAATCCGAGCCACACGCGCCTACCGAAGCGCCGGCCCGAGTGACTCGGAGCCGCGCTGATCGGAGTGGCCGCGTCGGTCGGCCGACCGGAATTCAACTCGACGACCGGCGTCTCGATCCGCGCCGCGATTTCCGCCCACAGATCGCGACTCGGCGCGAGCGTCGGCAGCCCACCGGCCGCGACGCGAAGCTCGCGCAAATCGGCGACGAGCGCACCACACGCGCTGCACGACCGGACGTGCGCTTCCATGGCGACGCGGGTCGCGTCATCCATCACTCGCGGATCGCGCTCGAGGAAGTCGCTCAACCGTTCGGCGAACTCGTCGCAGCTCATCAGTCTGATCATCGGTTCAACGCCTCCCGTAACAGGAGCCGAGCGCGATGCAGTTGCGCTTTGGTGGCTCCCGATGTCACGCCGAGCATCTCGGCGATCTCTTCGTGTTTGTAGCCTTCGACGTCGTGCAGTACGAAAACGCGGCGCGCGCCAGGCGGAAGCCGGGTGATCGCCTCCTCGAGGTCGAGCAGATCACCTGGCGCCAGCGGCATCCCGACGACGCCCGGGTGGGCGTCCATGCCGCCGGCTTCGTCATCGTTCTCCTCGAAGCGCGATCGGTTTCGTCCTTCCGTTTTCCGCGCGTTGAGCACGACATTGACCGTGAGGCGGTGCAGCCAGGTCCCGAACGAGCTCTCTCCGCGGAAGAGGTGCAGCTTTTCCCACGCGCGGACGAAGACGTCTTGGGTGAGCTCCTCAGCGCTCGCACGGTCGGAGACCATGCGGGCACAGAGGGAGAAGACCCGGTTCACGTGCTGCCGGTACAACCGCTCGAACGCACCCCGGTCGCCGGCTGCCGCTCGCGCGACATCCGAATCGCCATTACCGATATGACTCGAAGATGCTTCGATGATGGCCACAGCAGCCATAAATCGTGGACTCTCCATCCTTGTGTCGAATTGGATGGCGCCACGCCTGTAAAGGTTTGAAGGCCGTCAGCCGCCGGCCCAACGTTCGAGCAGCGGTTCGAGCTCGGAAATGTCGGTCAGCCAAGCGTTTGGTTCGCCAGGCTCGAGGTCGGCACGGGAGAAAGCTCCCCACAGTGCGGCCACCGTTCGGACCCCGGCGGCGTTTCCGGCAAGGAGGTCGTGGATCGAGTCGCCGACGAAGATGGCGTTTTCCGGCTGACAGTCCAGCCGTCGAAGTGCGATCTGTACGGGCTCGGGATCGGGTTTGTGTCGACTCGATACATCACACCCAACGACCGTGTCGACGAAGCGCGCGAGGCCGATGCGTGCCAGGCCGCGGTAGGAGAGCGCCTCGGACTTACTGGTCACGATCGCGATCTCGTGGCCGGTGCGTTGGAGGCGCTCGACGATGTCACGAGCGGAACCGTAAGAACTGATGAGCCGGTCGTGGTTGGGGAGCTGATACTCGCGGTAGGCCGCGATCAGCGCTGCGCAGTCGGCCTCATCGCGAGCATAGCGCCCGAACATCGTGACGAGGGGAATCCCGACGCCGGAGAGCCATTCGCTGTCCGGCGGACAGTCGCGGCCAAGCTTCGTAAACGCGTACCGCGCCGACTCGAGAATCAACCGGATCGAGTCGAGGAGCGTCCCGTCGAGGTCGAACAGGATCGTCGGGAAGCGGCGCGGCGAGCGGCGGGCTGACACGGGCGTTGGCGCGCCGGGCGCCGCGGGCATGGCCATGACGGAAAATAGCTGCTACGATGCAACCGATGCCGACTTCGCCGCTCGCCGCCGAGCTCCGGCGCCTGCTTCTGTTTCTCGTCCTGTCGATTGTCGTGCTCGACGGGTTGATCATCGGGGGTTACTACGTTTTTCACGTCAGCTTGCGGTCGGTCAAGACGCAGGAGACGTTCGTGGCGGTGTGGGTGGTGCTGACGCTGCTCGTGGTGACGACGATGATGAAGAAGATCCGGGCAGCGCGTCGCCGGTAGCGCCCTGTAAGGACGCTGCTCGGAAGGGTGGGGGGCAAACGAAAACGCCGGACCGAGTGCTCGGTCCGGCGTTTTTTCGTGAGGCTTCGAGCGGTGTTAGCGTCCGAGCTTGACGACGTTCTCGGCCGCGGGGCCTTTGGCGCCCTGGACGATGTCGAACTCGACGCGCTCACCCTCGGCGAGGGTGCGGAAGCCATTACCCTGAATGGCCGAGTGATGAACGAAGCAGTCCTTCTGTCCGCCCTCGGGGGTAATGAAACCGAAACCCTTGGCGTCGTTGAACCACTTCACAGTGCCGGTCGTGCGTGCCATTGCCGTACTCCTAAGAATTGTTGTTGTGTTGTCGGAGTAGCGGAACGCGCCGTACAAACCGACCCACAGTTGCTCGTGAACTCCCTCACGACGGGTTACGTTCTCGGCGACCACTTTCCTCGCCGGCGACTCGGTACAAAAAAGGGGACCTCGCGTGTGCGAAAGCCCCCAGTCGTGCATCGGAACGTGTTCGCGCAATCCTGCGTGTATCGCTGCAAGAACATAAACCCGTCCCCCGATTTGCGCAATATGCATTTCGCGGGCATTTCTGGGTGGGGGCCTCATCGGTGCGCCCCACCCCCCACGGACTGTTCGGGCAGTCGAGGCAACCATAGCTTGGGCTCGCCAAACGCCTTCGAGGGTCAGGCTCGTATGCCCGCCTCACGTGTCGAGTTCGCAACCGTTTTCCGTCGACTCAGGTCGATCCTGGCAGTCCACGCCTCCAAGCTGGAGGTGGTCCACGACCGGCCGGACTACTACTACCTGAATACCTATACCGTCGGGCCGAACAAGCGTCCGATCTCGTTCGGCGGCGTCCGGATGGGCAAGGGGTATGTGAGCTACTACCTGATGCCCGTCTACTCGCCCGAGATCGGCGTTGGAATGTCACCTGCATTACGGAAGCACATGCAGGGCAAGGCTTGCTTCAACTTCAAGCACGTCGACGACGAGCTGTTCGCGGAGCTGCAGCAGGTGACCCGGCAATGCTACGCCGCGTGGAAGAAGATCGAGTGGGTGGACTGAACGTCCCGTTCGGCGTCGAGCGTTCATTGAGCGCTCGGGGAGGAGCGTGTGTCGAGAGCGTTTGTCAACGAAGACGCGGGTGCCGGCATCCCGCTCAAGCGATTCGCGCTCCCCGAGCGCGATGATCCGACGTTCGATGCCGTGGCCGCGGACGTGCTGCTCGAAGCGGCGCGGGAGGGGGACACGCCGGCAGCCGAGCAGGCGACAGGATACTATTGGGGCGAGCCGAAACTGCGCGATCATGTCCGGCGCATTCTTGCTCGCGCCGAACAGTCGGGCGACGATCGATTGGAGCAGCTTGCGCGGCGGTTTCTGCGCTGATCTCGTTCCTGCCTCTTCGTCCGGGACGCCACGCCAATGGCACAGGATGACCGCATCGCGGCAATGAATCTCTCCCGCGGCTGGCAATACGTGTCGATCACGATGACGCCGGCGCTTGCGGGGCGGGTCAACGTCCTAGGGGGCCCGTTTCCGCCTGCTCGGCGGGCGGCGGGCTACCCGGTTTTCCTGAGCGTGGCGGATGCCGACCAGCTCGTCGACGAAGCGGATCGATTGGCGGGCTCGTGATCGCGACGATCGCGGTGCTTGCGGAACGGGCGCAGGTCCGTCCGGACGGGAAGCTCGACGTGATGGGCGTGTACAACTGCCGCTACGCCCCTGAGCTGCCGAGCAAGTTGGACGTGATGCTGGCGATGCGGTTCGACATCGAACCGCTGGACTACGGCGTGCATCAGCACATCTCGGTGCACATCGTGGACGAAGACGGCCAGGAGATGGTGAATTTGCGCGCGAGCCCGGTGAGTTTCGAGTCGCCGCGCGGACCCGGGCTGCCGTTGGCGTACGACCTGATTCTGCCGCTCACCGTCGGCTTTCCGCGCGACGGCACCTGGACGTTCGACGTACGGGTGAATGAGGTGGCGGTGGCGCGCGTGCCGCTTCGCGTGGAGCAGCGAGCCGGCTGAACGCGGCGCTGGGTCCCCTAGACGTTCTAGGCTGATGCAAACCATATTCGAGCCTAGACCGTCTAAGGGAGAACCATGCCGCCATCCGCCGTAGATCTGCTGCAAGGAACGCTCGACCTCATTGTCCTCAAGACGCTGTCCTGGGGCCCGATGCACGGCTTCGGCATCGCGCGCTGGATCCAGCGCACCACGGAGGACGCGTTGCAGGTCGAAGAAGGTTCGCTCTATCCAGCCCTCTATCGGATGGAGAATCGCGGCTGGATCAAGGGGAGTTGGGCGCTGACGGACAACGGCCGGCGCGCGAAGTACTATCGGCTGACGGCGGCGGGCCGCCGTCAGCTCGCCGAAGCGCTCGACAGCTGGAAGCGAACGAGCGCGGCGATGGCGAAGATCGTCGCGGCTCGCGGGCAACCGGCGTAGCGATGTCTCCGCCCGACGAGGATCGCGTTCCGCGATGGCGACGCTATCTGCGTTTCTGGCGCCCGAACGCCGCCGGCGACGTGCGCGAGGAGCTGGAATTTCATCTGCAGTCGGCGATCGACGAGCTGGAGATCCGTGGCATGACGCGCGACGCGGCGCGTGTCGCGGCGCGGGGGCGTTTCGGCGACGTCGACGGCATCACTCGAACCCTCTACACGCTGAGCGATCAGCGGGAGCGGCACATGCGGCGGGCTGAATGGTGGCAGACGGTGAAGCAGGATCTCGTGTTCGGCGCGCGGCAGCTTCGCAAGTCGCCGGGGTTCACGGCCGTGGCCGTGCTGACGCTCGCGCTTGGGATCGGCGCCAACAGCGCGATTTTCAGCGTGGTATATAGCGTTCTCTTACGGCCGCTGCCTTACGCGAACAGCTCGCGCATCGTGACGTTTTCGCAGCATAACGACAACGGGGGCATGTGCTGCGCGCCGTTCGGGAATTACTACACGTGGCGCGATCAGTCCCGAAGCTTCACGGCGCTCGCCGCCACGATGGGCCCCGGACGAACGACGCTCATCGGGGCCGGCGAGCCGATGCCGCTCTCGGTCCTCTGGGCGTCGGCCGACTACTGGCGGGTGGAATTCATCCCGCCGGTCATCGGCCGCTACTTCACCGCCGCCGACGATCGGATCGACGCGCCGAAGGTGGTCGTGCTTTCGTACGCGCTGTGGCAGTCGCGGTTCAACGGCGACCGCGCAGTGCTCGGCCGGCAGATCACGCTCGACGGGCATCCGTACGAAGTGATCGGCGTCGCACCGACGGACTACATCCTCTCGGGCCCGCAAGAACGCGCCTGGGCGCCGCTCGCACCGCCGCCGTCGCGCTTTCGCGACTTCGGCGACCACGAACTGCACGTCTTCGGGCTGCTGCGGGCGGGAGTGACGATGACCTCCGCGACCGCCGAACTGACGCGGATCGACACCCGGCTCGCGAGAGAGAATCCTCATAACGGCTACGATGGCATCGTCGTCGGCACATCCCTCGCCGACACGGTGCTCGGCTCGAGCCGGCTGCTCCTTTACACGCTGCTCGGCGCCGTGGCGCTCGTGCTGCTCATCGCCTGCGGCAACATCGCCAATCTGCTCGTGGCGCGCGCGACGGTGCGACGCGGCGAGATCGCGATCCGCGGAGCGCTTGGCGCGACACGCAGCCGGATCGTCGCGCAGTTGTTGGTCGAGAGCATCAGTCTCGCTCTCGTCGGAGGCGGCGCGGGGCTCGCCGTCGGCGTGGCGGGCCTGCGCTTCCTGGTCACGAGTCCGGCGTCGATCCCGCGCCTCGCCGATGCGTCGCTCGACCTGCCGGTGCTCCTGTTCACGCTCGGGTTGTCGCTGGCCTGCGCGGTGATCTTTGGCTTGGCGCCGGCGTTGCGCGCCGCGCGACTCGATCTCCAGCAGACGCTGCGCGACGGCGGTCGCGCAGCCTCCGTGAGCGCGCGGTCGCGCCTCCGGCAGGCGCTCATCATCGGTGAGTTGTGCCTCGCATCGCTGCTTCTCGTGGGGGCCGGTCTGCTGATCAAGACCTCGCTCATCATGCAGGCCGTGCCGTCCGGGTTCGACACGCACAACCTGCTCGCGTTCTCGATTTCTCTGCCGGGCACGAAGTACAAGACCGGGCCGCAGATCGAAGCGGGGCTCGAGGAGCTGCAGAGCAGAATCGCGGCGATCCCCGGTGTGAAGGCCGTGGCGCGCTCGCAAGTCGCTCCGATCTACGGCGGCGGCTGGAACTGGACGGCTGCGCGGCCCGGGAGCAACGGGCACGACGACGGTGCAACTTCGGCCGACATGCGCGGCATCAATCCCGGCTTCTTCGCCGCGCTCGGCGCCCGTTTGTTGCGTGGACGCGAATTCGGCGTTGCTGACGGCCCCGGCGCCACACCCGTCGCGATCATATCGCGCGGCCTCGCCGAACATCTGTACGGGAAAGCAGATCCGATCGGCCAACTCATATCGAACAACGTCACGGGTACGGATCCCCACTGGCGCCAAGTCGTCGGCGTCGTCGAGGACATCCACGAATCGGGTCCGACGCAGGAACCGTATCCGGCGTTGTACATGCCGAGCGCGCAATGGGTGAATGGCGGCGCGACGTACATGGTGCGCGGCGCGGTGCCGGTGCTCACGCTCGTGCCGTCGATTCGCGGCGCGGTGGCGAGCGTCGATCCATCGTTGCCGATCGCGGCCATCACGACGATGGACGAAGCGCTCGCCAACACCATGGCGACGACGCGATTCATGACTTGGCTGCTCACGTTGCTCGGGCTGACGGGCCTCGTGCTGGCGGCGGTCGGCGTGTACGGCGTGATTGCGTACTTCGTCACGCAGCGGACACACGAATTCGGCGTGCGCATCGCGCTCGGCGCGGGCGGCGGCAGCGTTCGGTGGATGGTGGTGCGAGAAGGGCTCGTTATCGGCGCCGTTGGCGTCGGCGCGGGGCTCCTCGTCGCGCGCCTCGCGTCCCGGTTCGTGGACAGCCTCATGTTCGGCATGACGAGTCACGATCCGCAAACCTTTGCCGTCGTAGGAGTCGTGCTCGTGCTGGTCGGCGCGGCGGCGAGCTATCTGCCGGCGCGGCGGGCGACTCGCGTCGATCCGCTGACCGCGTTGCGCGGGAGCTGAGGGCTCGCGGCGCCAGTTCCGGCGCCGCGGCCCGGTCAGTCCTACTCGCATGCCGGCTCTTCTCACCTGCCCGAGCTGCGGCGCGTCGCCTTCCGCCGACGCCACGCGGTGCGAGTACTGCGGTGCGGCGTTGGCGCGAACCGCATGTCCGAGCTGCTTCACGGCAGTACCGGCCGGCATGCAGTACTGCCCCAAGTGCGGCGCTCGGTGCGACCACGCCGACGGGGGCTCCGGTCCGGCACTTACTTGTCCCGGGTGCTCCGGTGCGATGCACATGGTGCGCGTCGGAGCGACATCGATGCACGAATGTCCGTCGTGCGCGTCGAACTGGATGGAGGCTGAGGCCTTCACAGCGCTTTGCACGAGCCGTGAGGAGCGCGGTACCGTGGTCAACCTGATCGGCGGCGCCAACAAAACTCAGTCTCCGGCGCCGGAGAAGGTGCGATACGTCGCGTGCCCGGTCTGCAGGAAGATCATGAATCGGTCGAATTTCGCGCACCGGTCGGGGGTCGTGATCGACACCTGCAAGGGGCACGGCGTGTGGCTCGAGGCGGGAGAGCTCGGGCGCGCGCTCGCGTTTATCGATTCGGGTGGTCTGGAGAAGCTGCGCGAGGAGCAGGCTCACGAGATTACCGAGGCGGCAGCGCGCCTCGAGAAGCTGACGAACGGCGTCGGGAGCGTGCGCATTTCGATCGGCGGGCCCGGGCTCACGCCCGTCGACGACACGCTGATCCGCCGCGCACTCGAGCATCTGCTGTTCTGATCGTCCACGCCCACGAGCGGCGTCCACCCAAAGGACCACGAGGGTTCGTCCATGAGCATGCGTGATTTCGTTGCTGGAGAGTTCATCGACATCATCGAATGGGTCGATGAATCGAACGACACGCTGGTCTGGCGGTTCGAGCGGCCGCGCAACGAGATCAAGAACGGCGCGCAGCTCGTCGTGCGGCCGGGCCAGGTGGCGGTGTTCGTGGAGCAGGGGGACATCGCCGACGTCTTCCAACCGGGCCGGCACGAGCTGACGACGATGAATCTTCCTGTCCTGTCGCGGCTGCGCGGGTGGAAGTTCGGGTTCGAGAGCCCGTTCAAGGCCGACATCGTGTTCGTGAGCACGAAGCAGTTCGTGAATCGGAAGTGGGGCACCGCGAACCCAGTGATCGTCCGCGATCCCGCGCTCGGGCCGACGCGGGTCCGTGCCTACGGCACGTACGCGGTACGGGTTCAGGACGCGGCGCAGCTCGTGCGCGAGATCGTCGGCACGAGCTCAGTCTTTCTCGTCGACGAGATCGCCGATCAGCTGCGCGACCTCGTCATCGCCCGCGTCAGCGAAAGCCTTGCCAGCTCGCCGGTCTCGGTGCTGGAGCTGGCGGCCAGATATACGGAGATGAGTGGACGGGTCTTGCAGCAGGCTGCGTCGCAGTTCACGCAGTACGGGCTCGAGCTCACGCAGCTCGTGATCGAGAACGTGTCGCTGCCGGAGGACGTCGAGCAGGCCATCGATCAGCAGACGCGGCTCAACGTGATTGGTGGCATGGACCGGTACGCCGCGCTCCAGAGCGCGGACGCGTTGCGCGACGCGGCCCGCAACCCGAACGGCGTCGCGGCGGCCGGCGTGGGGCTCGGCATGGGCGCGTCGCTGGGACAACGAGCGATGGCCGGCGCCGCGGCCGGAGGAGCGGCATCGGCCGCGCCGGTGAGCGGGGAAGAGCCGCCGCCGATCCCGGCGGGCGAGTCGCCATGGTACTACGTCGTCGGCGGCGAACGACGAGGTCCGGTGGATTTCGCCTCGTTGCGTGATCTGGCGCGTGCCGGTACACTCACCGGCGCGATGTTGGTCTGGACGAAGGGGATGCCGCAGTGGGCGTCGGCGGTGAGCTTGCCGGCGCTGGCCGGCCTCTTCGCGGCGACTGGTGGATAATATCCATCAGCCGCCGCGCGGAGCCGCGTGACCGACATTCACGATCAAACAAGCATCGACTTCGATCACGCACGCCGCCGGGTGGAGCGGGCGGTTGGCGTGGCCAACCTGATCGTCGGTTTGGCGCTCACGGTGGGCGCGTTGGCTTTCGCGTTCACGTGGCGGTTCGGTTTCGGCGGGTATGGCGCCCTCCGCGCATTTTATCTGCCCACGGCGTGGGCTTTCGGGGCGCTCGAGCTCGCGGCCGGTGCGTCGATGCTGGGCCGGCGGGCGGTCCGCTGGATTCTCGAGCTGTTGCCGCTCGCCGTCCCGGTCGTGGCATACCAGTACTTCATCCTGCATTTCATCTTTCATAGGTTCTAGCGAGTCGCGTGACGACCGGCGGGTGGAGGCTGCGGTTCTGGTTGGGGGTCGTAATGATCGGGCTCGGCACCTACGTGGCGCTGCGCCCGCTGTGGGCGCACGGCACCGTCCTGACCGGCTCGCGGTGGCTCGACATGTTGTTCGCCGCCGTGTTCCTGCTGCGGGGCGCGGTCAACATCCGCTCGGCCCGCGCGCGCCGGGGGCGCGCGGCGGCGGAGCGCGCCCAGCCGACCGAGTAGACATCGCGCGAGCGAAAGTTTTGTTTTCCTCGCATGATCTTCTTCAAGCGGAAACCGAAGGCACCCGCCGAGGAGCAGGCGCTCGACTGGCGGCTGCTCGAGCGCGGGGCGATCGCGCTCTATCACAAGGGTTCGGTGCTGGGGGGCGACCTGGCCTGGTTCAGGCAGCAGGGTTACGTCGTGCGCGAGCTCGACGCCTCCGGCTGGACGACGCCCGACGCGTTTCACGCCGACGTGCAACGCGCGCTCGCGTTTCCGCCCTATTACGGCCGCAACCTCGCGTCGTGGATCGAATGCGTCGCCGAGCTGGAGGTGCCGGACCAGGGAGGTACGGCGATCGTCATCCGGCGATATGATGTCTTCGCCAAAGCCCAGCCGCAGCTCGCTCAGACGATCCTCGACAGCCTCGAGTCGACGTCGCGTCGATTCCTCCTCACCGGCCGACGTCTCCTCGCTCTCGTCCAGTCCGACGATCCGCGAATCCGGTTCGAGCGCGTAGGCGCGCTGCCCGTGACCTGGAATCCGCGGGAATGGCTCGACGCCGACCGCGGCGCGCCGCCCGCGCAGTAGTACCTGGGACGAGCCGGCGAAGCGGCCGATCCGCCGGGCTCCCGTGCACGACGGATTGGCGCGGCGTGAGGGCGGACGCCATCTTTCCTCTCGGCATCCGGCGGCCCGCTCTCAGGCGGGCTGGCCGCTCGACTCCTTCGCTCTTTCACTCCCAGGGAAACGATGCGCCACGGCTACATGTACAACGGTGCCTACGAGGCGAATTACAAAGACCTCCGGCCGGGCACGAAGACCTACGTCACGACCGAGGGCGGCACGCGAAACCTTCCGGCGTGGCCGGAAAAGTACGATGGCGTGCGCATCGGCTACATGGAAAAATCCGGCAAGAAGTTCTACGTCGTGCGAATCCAGCACGGGCCGCACGACATCGTGCTCGAGAATCCGGTCTACATCGATCCGATGCGGCACATGAACAACCGGCGCTTTTCCTCGGACCCGTTGCCGGTGACGGACGACGAAGCATCGGCGCTGCTCGACGACGTCATCCGCGACAACCCGGACAAGCAGGGTGATCTCGCGATGATGATCAATCAGATCAATCAGGCGCGTCGCGCCGCGCGGCAGCAGAGCGAATCGTAAGCGACCGTTCGACCTCCGCGGCGGCGCGCCGGCCGGTGGCGAGCGCGCCGTGCACCGTGCCGGTGCGGCCGTCGGCCGCGGATGCTTCGCCGGCGAAGAAGAGGGTGCCGCGCAGCGGCCGCGCGAGCTCGGCGGGTGCCTCGACCCCGCCGACGAGCTGATAGCTGTAGGCGCCGCGCGTGAACGGGTCGTGCAGCCAATCGTGCGTCCAGGCTCCGTCGACGAGCCCGCGCATCCGCCGCGTCGACAGTCCGAACTGTCGCGCCAGCGCGGCGATCGCGCACTCCTCGAGCTGTTCGGGTGCGAGTTGCGCAAGGTGCCCCGCTCCGGGGCCGCCGTGCCAGCCGACGATCGACGGCGCGCGCACCGGATACGGCGTCCACCAAATGGGAAAATCCTCATCGCTCGTCAGCAGAAAGCTCAGCGTGTCGAGCTCCTCGGTTCGCGCCTGCTTGGCGAACCACTGGCTGGCCCAGAAGCGCTCTGTGAGCCGGAGGACGATGCGCACGACGTGACCCATCGCGAGACGCGCGAGCGGCGGCCGCTTGGAGCGGAGCTCCGGGTCGAACTCGATCGCGCCCGTCTCGCCCGGCCCTGCCTGGAGCACACCGAGTGGAATGGCAACGATCGCCGCACGAGCGTGGACCGCGGGCCGCGAGCGACCATCGGCGTAGCGCGATTCGACGACGACGTTGCCCGGCGCCCAGCGCACGCGTGTGGCGATGGCGTTAAATCGAATGCGGTCGCCGAGGGGTGCGGCCAGCCAGTCGATCACTCGATCGTACCCTTCGAGCACGCGCCCAATGCGACGTTCGCGAACATCGTCGCCCGGGCTGCCGCCGCCCGCGAGCGCTCGCTCGCTGATGCGCGACGGCTCAGCAGCGTGAAAGTTCTCGATGTACTGGAGCGCGAGCCGCCGATCCGTCGCCAAGCGGCGGCCGCCGGGCCGCCGGGCGAGGAAGGTATCGAAGGCGCGGTCTGGCGAGCGCTTGGCGTCGAGCCGCCGCATCACGCGGTCGAGCCGGTCCCAGAAGTCGTCAGTCGGCTTGAAGCGCTCACCCGCGACCGACCAGCGGCGCCCGCTTATGTCATAGCTTGCGATCGACGCCTCGCGCAGGATCTCGTCGAGCTCCCGGGCGCTGCCGTGGATGAACTCGGCGCCGAGCTCGATTGGGACGCCCAGGGCGCGATCGCGCTTGGTGAATATTCGGCCTCCGATGCGCTCGCGCGCTTCGAGCAGCACGACGTCCATGTGATTGTCGACGAGCGCTCTAGCGGCAGCGAGCCCGGCCGCTCCGGCGCCGATCACCACGACATCGGTCGTCGCCGAAGTGGCGCGCAATGAATCGTGCATCTCCCGACAGCCCCTTCATTAAGGTAGATTAGCAGTCCTGAAGAACCTTGTTTCTAACCAACGCCCCCTGACAAATGGACGGCACTACAGCGCTGTCGATCTATCGTGAGGAGAAGGCGCGCGCGCTCCAGGAACGCCGGATCTCGCACGCGCAGCTGATGACCGAGGCTAAAGAAGCGTTTGCTAAGATGTTGGCGGATGCTCAGTTAGCTCGTAAGGGTGGTCGCCCGAGGAGCAATCCGAACGCGCCGCCGGCAGCGGCCGCGAATGCTGCGGCAAGACTGAAAGTCGTCGTTCCGGCGCCTGCCAATAAGACGGCCACGGCGAAAGTCGCAGCCAAACCAGCCAAAGCGAAGAGCCCGCGGGCAAAGGCTGCGCCGGCCCGTAAATCCGGAGCCAACAAGCTCCGAGTTGCGGCTAAGCGTGGCAACGCGGTCCGAGCGAAGTCGGCTCCGTCGCGGCCGGCAAAGGCAGCCCACAAGCTATCGGGCCCTTCGACCCGCTCGACGGTCCGCACCGCTGGCCGCGGGGCCGCCCCGCGCTCCAAGTCGAACAAGAAGCGTTAGCCAGAACCAGCGGCTGACCGGGTGCGCGTCCGCCGCGTAGTAATCGGTCTCATCGCTGGGTTGATTTTCGGAAGCGTGCTCGCGGCAACCAGCACGGTCGCGGCCGCGCACGCTGCATCCGTGCTCCAACCGGTCGGCCAACTCTGGGTCAACGCGATCCGGATGACGGTTGTTCCGCTGGTGGTCGCCTTGCTCTTCGTGGCGATCGCCGGTGGGAATTCCCAAGACGAGCGCGACGCTGGTTCGCCCGGCGAGCCGGAAGGCGAGCTGGGGCGGACCGGGCTGACAACGGTCGCCGTCTTTTTCGGGTTGCTGCTGTTGGCCGCGGCGGTTGGCGTGCTGCTCGCGCCGCCGCTGATCGACGACCTCCACATCAGCGCGGACGTGGCCGCGTCGCTTCGGTCTACGGCGGTGGCCGGCGCCGGGGAGACGGCAGGGCATGTGACGGCTCTGCCCGGGTTCAGCGCTTGGGTCACGGGCTTGGTTCCGGTGAACGCGATCGCTGCCGCGGCGGCGGGCGCGATGCTCCCGCTGATCGCGTTCACTCTCTTGTTCGCGCTCGCGACTCGCCGGGTCGAGCCAGGGCCTCGACGCGCGCTTGTCGACTTTTTCGGCGCGATCGCGGGCGCCATGACGGCGATCGTCGACTGGATCATCGCCGCGGCGCCGATCGGCATCTTTGCGCTCGTCACGGTCGCGGCGAGCCGCGCCGGAATCGGGCTCGTAGGAGCGATGCTGTACTACGTCGTGGCGATCTCTGCGGCCGTGGTGTTATTCACCCTCCTCATGTACCCCGTCGCCTCGATGCTCGGGCGCGTGTCGCTCCGCCGGTTCACGCACGAGATGGCGCCGGCGCAGACGGTCGCGCTGGGAACGAGCTCGTCGCTCGCGTCGCTCCCCGCGTTAATCGAAGGCGGCCGCGCACTCGGATTGAGTCCGACCGCGACCGGATTCGTGCTGCCCCTGTCCGTGTCGGCCTTCAAGGTTGCAACGCCGATCTACTGGCTGGTGGGCACGATGTTTTTGGCGAAGCTGTACGGCGTGACGCTCGGTGCCACGGCGATCGTGACCGTGGCGGTCACCGGCGCGGCGCTGAGCTTCACCATCCCGGGCGTGCCGCAAGGCGCGATGCTCATGCTCGCGCCGCTCCTCGTCACCTACGGCATTCCGGCGGATGGCGTGGGACTGCTCATCGCCGTCGACGCGGTTCCGGATCTGTTCGGCACGCTCACCAATGTCACCGGCGACCTTGTCGCGGCGACGGTGGTGAGCGCGGTGACCCGCCGCGAAGTGGTTGCGGACCCCGCGAGCATGGCGGCATCATCTAGCGATGAGTGAACCGGCGGAGCGCGACGGCGATTTCGCGGTGACTAACGTGCTCGCACGGCGGGTGCGCGATACGGCGACGTCGCACGAGTCCGGCGTTCCGATCGGCGCCGCGGACTGATGCGACGCACGGTGCTAGGGCTCACCACGTTCGCCGCGATCGTCGGCTGTTCGACCAAGTCCTCGCCGCCGACGAAAGACACGGCGGCCGATTCCGCGGCACGCGCGGCCGCCGCCGCTGTAGCGATAGCGCCGGGCCAACAATGTCCAGCAAACGGCCTGTGGGCGCGGTGCTCGGTGATATATCGCCTCGAGCGCTCCGGCCTCGCGCCGCGGATCGACTCGATCGAGCGGCCGAAGCCGGAGTCGCTGCGGGGTTATGGATTTGTGGTCAAGATCGGCCGAATGGCGTCGCTGGATGTGTTCCTGTACGCCGATTCTGCCGCCAGAATCACCGACGAGCAGATGCTCGATCGCAGCGAGTTCGTCGTCCCGGGTGCGCCGCAGACGATCCGCCGCGAGCGGACGTTGATCGAGAACGCGAATCTAGTCGCGCTACTCACAAGTCTGAACGATCACCAGCGGGAGCGGGTATCGGACGCGTTGACCGCGGGAGCACCGCAGCCCCCGCAGGCCCAGCACATTCCGCCGCGCTGAACGCTCATGTCACCCAAGGGAGCGATGAATCGCCAATCCGCTCGCCGCATCAGTGCAGTCGCCGCCGCGCTCGCGATCGTGACCGTTGCCGCCTCGTGTGGGCGCGGCCCCTTCCCCCGCTGGCCTCACGCGTTGAATCCGGCGATCGCGGTGCCCGACAGCTTCGTCGTGACGTTCGAGACGAGTCGTGGCCGAATAGACATCATGGCGCGTTCGGCGTGGTCGCCGGCCGGCGTGGACCGGTTTTATACGCTGGTACGCGAGCAGTACTACGACGGGTCGCGCTTCTTTCGCGTCGTCAAAAATTTCGTCGCCCAGTTCGGTATCTCCGGCGACCCGGCGCTCAATCGGGCGTGGCGCGTTCGCCGCCTGGCCGACGAGCCGGTGAAGCATAGCAACACGCGCGGCACGATCTCTTACGCGCGCGGCGGCCCGGGTACGCGCACGGTGCAGCTTTACATCAATCTCAAAGACAACGCGCGGCTCGATACACTAGGAGAGTTCGGCTTTCCGCCGATCGCGGAAGTGATCGCGGGAATGAACGTGGTCGACTCGCTGTACGCGGGCTATGGCGAAGCGACGCCGCGCGCCGGGCCCCAGCCCGGGCGGTCGGGTCCCTCGCAGGATTCGATTCAGCTTGCGGGCAACGCGTACCTCGCGCGCGGCTGGCCCAAGCTCGACTACATCAAGTCCGCGCGCGTCGTGCGGGAGTGGCGGTCGCCCGGTCACAGCGAGATCGAGTGACGTCGGCGCAGCAGGCGGTCGAGGCGCACAGCGCGGCGCTCAAGAAAGAGCTCGGGCTTCGCGACCTCGTGCTGCACCAGATCGTCTACGTCGTCGGCACGATCTGGGTCGGCACGGCGGCCAAGCTCGGGCACGCGCAGGTCGTGTTCTGGATCGCGGCCATGCTGTTCTTCTACCTGCCGCAGGCGGCAGTCGTGATCGATCTCTCGGCGCGCATGCCGCTCGAGGGCGGGCTGTACCAGTGGGCGCGGCTGGGCTTGGGCGAGCTGATGGGATTCATGGTCGCGTGGAATCTCTGGGTCTACGCCGTGGTGCTGATCGGGACGATCGGGTTGCTGGTCGGCACCAGCCTTTCGTACGCCGTGGGGCCGCGCGGCGCGTGGATGGCGAGCAACAAGACGTTCATCCTGTTGCTCAACGTCTTCCTGCTCGGCGGCCTGATGCTACTCGCGGCGCTTGGACTCGGCGTCAGCAAATGGCTGCACAACGCGGGCAGCATCATGTTGATGCTCGCCTTCGCGGCGTTGATTGCGCTGCCGTTCCTGCACATGGCGCGCGGCACGCTGCCCGACTATCACCCGTTCGCCGTGGCGATTCCGGCGCTGTCCCTATTCAGCCTCAACGTGTTCGGGAAGATGTCGATGGGGGCGTTGAGCGGATTCGAGTACGTCGCGGTGTTGGCGGGGGAAACCCGCGACGCCGCGCGGTCGATCGCCAAGGCGACGCTGATCGCGGCGCCGGTGATCGCCGTCATGTTCATCCTCGGTACGAGCGCGGTGTTGGCATTCATTCCAATCGATCAGATCAATCTCATCGGGCCCATTCCGCAGGTATTGCGCGTGGGCTTCGGCGCCACGGGGGCCGGCGCGGTCGCGGCCGGTCTGGGGATCTTGCTGCTGACTGGGCGCACGCTCGCCAACTCGAGCATCGTGTTCACCGGCACGACACGCATGCCGATGGTTGCCGGGTGGGACAATTTGCTGCCGCGCTGGTTCACGACGTTGCACCCGCGCTATCGCACGCCGGTGAACTCGATCCTGTTCGTCGGCCTCGTGGCGCTGGCATTCGGCGCGGCGGGGATCGCGGGGGTGGGAGAGCAGGAGGCGTTTCAACTGCTCGACAACGCGGCGGGGATTTTCTACGGGCTGACCTATCTGGTGA
>JBIOHX010000018.1:0-20590 GCA_044449465.1 Gemmatimonadales bacterium
TCGGCGCCGGCCCGATTGAACCGATCCGCGCGGGCGAGCGCCAACGCGTACGCCAGTCGAACACGCCGCACTGATCGCGCGACGTGTTCGGGTCGTTACGCCCTTCGGCGCACGCTCAACGCCCTACGCTTTAGGCCCTGAAGCCACGACGCCGGCCGCCACGAACTTCTCGAACTTGGCGAAGTTCTCGCGGAACATGCCGGCGAGCTTGTGTGCCTGCGCGTCGTACGCGGCGCCTTCGCTCCAGGTGTTCCGTGGCTCGAGCACTCCCTCTGGCACGCCGGCAATCTGTTTCGGCACGGCGAGGCCGAATACCGGATCGCTCTTCGTTGCCGCACTGTGCAGCTCACCGCGCAGCAGCGCCTGAACCATGGCGCGCGTGTGTGAAAGCTTCATGCGCTTGCCGACGCCAAATCCACCGCCCGTCCAGCCGGTGTTGACGAGCCACACATCCGACTGGTGCTGGTCGATCAGCTTGCCGAGCATCTCCGCGTACTTGGACGGGTGCCAGACGAGAAACACGGCGCCGAAGGCGGCGGAGAACGTAGCCTGCGGCTCCTTCACGCCGCGCTCCGTGCCGGCGACTTTGGCCGTGTAGCCGGAGAGGAAATAGTACAATGCCTGCTCGCGCGTGAGCCGGGCGATCGGCGGCAGCACGCCGAACGCGTCCGCGGTGAGGAGGACGATGTTCCTGGGGTGTCCGCCGCAGCCCGTCGGCGCGTGGTTGGGGATGTAGTGCAGGGGGTATGACGCGCGCGTGTTCTCGGTGATTGAGAGATCGTTGAACTCGACCTTTCGCGTCAAGTCGTCGAGCACGACATTCTCGAGGATCGTGCCGAACATCTGCGTCGTGCGATAGATGTCCGGCTCCGACTCGGGGGTGAGACCGATGACCTTGGCGTAGCAGCCGCCCTCGTAGTTGAACACGCCTTCCGGCGCCCAGCCGTGCTCGTCGTCGCCGATGAGGGCGCGCTCGGGGTCGGCCGAGAGCGTCGTTTTGCCGGTGCCGGACAGGCCGAAGAAGAGCGCCGTGTCGCCCTGCTTGCCGATGTTCGCTGAGCAGTGCATGGAGAGCACACCCTGCTTCGGCATGTAGTAATTCATCACCGTGAACATCGCTTTCTTGAGCTCACCGGCGTAGCGCGTGCCGCCGATGAGGATCATGCGCTTGGCGAGGTTGAGGACGATGAACGTCCCCGTCCGCGTGCCGTGCCGGGCGGGCGTGGCCTCGAACTCGGGGGTGTGGAGCACGGTGAAATTCGGCTGGAAGGCCGGGAGCTCGGTGGCTTCGGGGCGAATGAACATGTTGCGCACGAACGCCATGTGCCACGCGCTCGGGCTCACGTAGCGCACGGCGAGCCGGTACTTGGCGTCGGCGCCGCAATAGAGGTCTTGCACGAACAGCTCGGGCTGGCCGTCCAGGTATTGTCGGACGTCGCCGAGGAGCGCCTCGAAGTGGGTGTCGTCCATCGGCTGGTTGACTTTGCCCCAGTCGACATCGCCCGACGTCGACGGATCTTTGACGACGAATTTGTCATTGGGCGACCGGCCGGTGTGCGGCGTGGTCACGGCACGGAACGGGCCCATGTCGGCGAGCTGGCCCTCTTCGCGGCGCACCGCCTCCTCGATGAGGATCGGCGCCACGAGGTTCCAGCGTACGCGGCCGCGCGGCGCCAAGCCCTGCGCGGCGAGCCCCACCTGTCCCTGCAAACCAGCGTCGTTCTGTGGCTTCGTCTGAGTCGCCATTATCTGTTCATAGCCTCGAGAAAATCGTCGGCGTGGCGCCGCTGCCGTTCGTCGTCCGAACGGCGGACTCCACTGGATAGGAGCGCTCCTGGGCGTCAATCACGGCGACAGCCGCCATGTTGACGATGTCCTGGACATCCGCGCCACGCTCCAACACGTGCACGGGCCGGCTCATGCCGACGAGTATCGGCCCGATCGCCGTGGCGCCGCCCAGGTGATTCAACAACTTGTATGCAATGTTGCCGGCGCTCAAGTTGGGAAATATCAAGACGTTCGCCTCGCCCTTGAGCGTACTGAACGGATAGTCGCGTCCGATGATCTCCGGATCGAACGCCGTATCCGCCTGCATCTCCCCGTCGACGACGAGCGACGGGTCGCGCTGCCGGAGCAGCGCCACGGCCCGCGCCATCTTTTCCGCGTCCGGATGGCGCACCGAGCCGAAATTCGAGAACGACAGCATCGCGATGTGCGGCTCGATGCCCATCGTGCGCGTGATCCGGCTCGCCGCGTACGCGATCTGCGCGATTTGCTCCGCCGTGGGGTCGATGTTGACCGTCGTGTCGGCGCAGAACACCACGCGCTTCTCGAACACCAGCATGTACATGCCGCTGACGAGCCCCGCCTTGGGATGCGCGCCAATCACCTCGAGCGCGGGGCGGATCGTCTCCGGGTAGTGCAGGTTGACGCCCGACACGAGCGCGTCGGCGTCGCCGCGGCTCACCATGCACGAGCCGAAGTAGTTGCTGTTGAAGAGCCGGCGGCGCGCCTCGTCGAGGCTCATGCCCTTGCGCTGCCGCTTCTGCCAGATGTGCTCCGCGTACCCGTCGCGCCGCGGCGAGGTGGCGGGATCCTCGATCGCGATCTCGTCGAGCGACAGGTTCATCGCTCGCGCTTTCTGCTCGATCGACTCCCGATTGCCGAGGAGGATTGGATCGGCGATACCGTCTTCGACGCAGATGCGCGCCGCGCGGATGATCTTCGGCTCCTCGCCCTCGGGAAAGACCACGCGTTTTGGGTTGTTGCTCGCGCGGTTGATCAGGGCGCGCATCATGCCGCGCGCGCGGCCGAGGCGCGCCTCGAGCTCCTCGCGGTACCGATCGAGGTCGATGAACTCGTTGGCCGCGCCCGACGCGACCGCCGCCCAGGCGACGGCGGGGGCCACCCAGAGCAATACGCGCGGATCGAACGGGAAGGGAATCAGATACTCCGGCCCGAACGTCACCTCGCGAAGGCCATACAAGGACGAGACGCTGTCCGGCACGTCCTCCTTGGCCAACAGCGCGAGGGCGCGCGTCGCGGCCATCTTCATCTCCTCGTTGATCTCCGTCGCCCGCACGTCGAGCGCGCCGCGAAAGATGAACGGGAACCCGAGGACGTTGTTCACCTGATTCGGGTAGTCGCTGCGCCCGGTCGCGACGATCGCGTCGCCGCGCACCGCGCGAACGGCGTCGGGGAGAATCTCCGGCACGGGGTTGGCGAGCGCGAAGATGATGGGATCCTTCGCCATCTTTCGCAGCATGTCGCCGGTGATCGCGCCGGCCACCGACAGCCCGACGAGCACGTCGGCCCCGTCGAGCGCCTCGGCGATATCGCGCGCGCGTGTGTCGGCCTGGAAGCGCGCCTTGTACGGATCAATCTCGCCGCCGCGCCCTTTGTAGATCACGCCCGCGCGATCGCACAGCACGATGTGCTCGCGTTTGACGCCAAGCCGCACGTAATGCTCGGCGGTGGCGATGGCGGCGGCGCCCGCACCCGAGAAGACGACGCGTACGTCGCCGATCGACTTGCCGACGATCTCCAGCGCGTTGAGGAGCGCGGCCCCGGAGATGATCGCGGTCCCGTGTTGATCGTCGTGGAACACCGGGATGCGCAGCGTCTTGCGGAGCGTCTCCTCGATGTAGAAGCAGTCGGGTGCGCGAATGTCCTCGAGGTTGATGCCGCCGACCGTCGGCTCGAGGAGCTGACAGAACTTGACGACGTCGTCCGGGTTCTCGGAGCCGACTTCGAGGTCGAACACGTCGAGGTCGGCGAACTGCTTGAACAGGTTTCCTTTGCCCTCCATGACCGGCTTGCCGGCGAGCGCGCCGATGTTGCCGAGGCCGAGGACCGCGGTGCCGTTGGTGACGACGGCGATCAGGTTGCCCTTGGCCGTGTACGTGTATGCCAGGTCGGCGTCGCGATTGATCTCGAGACAAGGCTCGGCGACTCCGGGCGAGTAGGCGAGCGAGAGATCGCGCTGATTCGCGAGCGGCTTGGTCGGGACGACGGCGATCTTTCCAGGTCGGCCGCCAGCATGATAGTCGAGGGCGTCTTGGCGTTTGGTCATACGGAAACTGAAAATTAGCCGGTTTGATGCCGTCTGGTCAGCCTAAGTCTCTTTGCCGCTGGGGCTTGACGAACGAACCACGAGCACCGTCGGCGGCGCGCCGTTAGCTTTCTAGTGTGACGGCCGAGACGCAGGCGCCCGCGCCCACCGATGCCGACGACCGGGCGCACATCCGCCGGATCGTCAAAACCGCCATCGGCGTGCTTGTCATCGAAGTGGCGCTTTTCCTCGTCGCGCTCCGCGCGCCGGCGCTGCGAGGGCTCATCCGCCCGGTGTACGTCATCGTTCTGGTGCTAGGCGTGCTCGGCGGCTGGCACGCTGCCTGGCGCCGCAGCCGGGGCGATCGGCGGCACGAGAATCGGCGGCATCGGCCCTAGCTCAGACCTCGAGGTGGTCGCCCTCCCTGGCGAACATGGCGTAAAGCACCGGCATCAAGAACACGCTGATGAGCAATCTCGAAAAGAGGCCGCCGACGATCACGAGGGCGAACGGCTTTTGCGTGTCCGATCCGACGCCCGTCGACAGCGCGGCGGGGAGGAGACCGAGGGCGGCGACGAGGGCCGTCATGGTGATCGGACGCAAGCGGAACACGGCCGCATCGCGGCTCGCCGCGTCGATCCCGGCACCGCTCAGCCGAAGCTCGTTGGCGTACGAAATGTAGAGAACCGCCGTCTGCACGGAGACGCCGAACAGTGCGAGGAATCCGATCATCGATGACACCGAAAACGGCGTGTGCGTCAGCAGCATGGCGACCAACCCGCCGAGCGGCGCCGACAGGATGACGCCGACGACGGTGATGAGCGGAAACTTGAAGTTGCGGTAGAGAATGAACAGGATCGCGAAGATGAGCGCGACCGTGATCGGAAGCACGACATTGATCTGGGCTCGCGACGCCGTGTACTCCTCGAACTCTCCGCCCCAGCGGGCGGAATATCCGGTCGGCAACGGCACCTGCTTGGCGATCGCCGCGCGCGCCTCGGCGACCGTACCCGCCAGGTCCCGTCCCTCGATGTCGTACTGCACGCCGATGTATCGCGAATTGTCCTGCCGGTAGATGAAGGCCGCGCCATTCGCGATCTGGATCGTCGCCACTTCGCGAAGCGGCACCTGCTGGCCATTCGGCGTCGCAAGCAGAATGTTGCCAATCTCGTCGGGTGTCGCCCGATACTGGGGCTGCAGTCGGACGACGAGGTCGAACAAGCGTTCGCCCTGGACGACCTGCGTCACCGCGCTGCCGCCGACCGCGGCCTCGATCAGGCCGTTGACCGCATCGGCACTCAACCCATAGCGCGCCAGTTTGTCCCGATCGACGGTGACCGTGAGACTGGGCTGACCCAGCTCCTGGACGAGCGTCACATGACTGATGCCGGGGATGCGTTCCATCACCGCCTTGACGGCGCGGCCTTTTTGCTCGAGCAGGTCCAGGTCGGATCCGAAGATCTTGACGTCGAGGGACGCCTTGAGGCCGGTGAGCGCTTCGTCGACCGCATCCTCCGCCGGTTGCGTGTAATTGAACGTGATTCCCGGAAAGGTCGACAGCTTTGCCTGAATGGCGTCGATGAGCTCCGGCTTCGAGTGATGCGACCCGTGCCATTCTCCGTACGGCTTGAGCCCGACGTAAAACTCGGCGTTGAAGAATCCGGTCGGGTCGGTGCCGGCGTCGTCGCGGCCGTGCTCCGAAGCGACGACCGTCACCTCGGGAAAGCTCTGGAGGATGGCGCGGATCTGCGGCACGATCGCCGACGACGATTCGAACGAAATCGTGTACGGCATCGTCGCGCGGACCCACAGCGCACCCTCGTCGAGCTTGGGCATGAACTCGCCGTCGCGCGTCATCGCGATCCCGATCGACGCCGCGAAAAGCAGCAGAGACGCAGCGATCGTCGCCCACCGATGCGCCATGCACCAGTCGAGCGCCCTGGTGTACTCGACGCGCACCCACTCCCACATGTGGTTCGTGCGCTCCTTGACGCCCTTCCGCATCCCCCACGCGCACAACACGGGGATCACGGTCAGCGTCAGGAAGAGCGCTCCGAGCAGCGCATAGATGGTCGTGTCGGCCATCGGCCGAAAGAGCTTGGCGGACGGACCGGTCAGCGCGTAGATCGGGAGGAACGCGGCGACGATCACGGCGATGGCGTAGACGATCGGCCGGTTCACCTCCGCGGCGGCTTCGAAGATCACGTCCCGCATGTTGTACTTCGTGCCGTACCGCCTCGCGAGCTGCAGATAGATGTTCTCGACCATCACGACGGCGCCGTGAATCAGGATGCCGAAGTCGATGGCGCCGATCGAGAGCAGGTTCGCCGGAATGCTGCTCAGGTCCAGACCAATGAAGGCGACGAGCAACGCGAGGGGGACCGTCGACGCGACGATCAGTGCCGCCCGGACGTCGTACAGGAAAAATGCGAGCACGAGTACCACGAGCACGATGCCGCTGATCAGATTGTGCGCCACCGTGTGCGTCGTGAGCGCGATCAGATCGCTGCGGTCGTAGAACGGAAGGACCTTGACGTCTTTCGGCAACACATGATCGTTGAGCTCGCGCGTCTTCGCTTCCACCCGCTTCAGCACGATCTGCGCTTGCTCCCCGGTGCGCATGAGGATGACTCCCTCGACGGCGTCATCCTGCTTGTTGTAGCCGAACTGTCCGAGGCGGGGCGCATGGCCGATCTCGACGGATGCGACGTCTTTGATCAAGACGGGCACTCCGCTCTTGATGGCGATGACGACGTTCCCGATGTCCTCGAGCGTGACGACGCGACCCAGGCCGCGGACATAGAAGAACTGTCCGCCCTCGGAGATGAAACCGCCGCCGCCATTTCCGTTGTTCGCGTTGAGCGCGTTGCTCACATCGTCGATCGAGAGGCCGGCGCCGGCGAGCTTCGTTGGATCGATGAGGACCTGATACTGCATCGTCTCGCCGCCGAGCGACGCCACGTCAGCGACGCCGGGGACCGCGCGATAGGCTTTGTCGAGCACCCAGTCCTGGAGCACGTGCAGATCCATCGCCGACCGGTCGGAGCTCTGAATCACGTAGCGATAAACCAGCCCAGCGGGCGAGAACGGCGCTTCGATGTCCGGGGACACGCCGGCCGGGAGCGATGCGCCGCTCAGTCGCTCGAACACCTGCTCGCGGTCGAAATACAAATCCGTGGCGTCGGTGAACGTCACGCGAATGCTGGCCAGGCCGTAGAGCGAGACCGAGCGCATGACGACGAGGTTGGGCAGTCCGTTCAACTCCGTCTCGATCGGCACGGTGATCAGGCGCTCGACTTCCTCGGCGGCATGGCCCGGCCACTGTGCCGTCATCTCCACGGACGGCGGCGACACATCCGGATAGGCGTCGACCGGCAACCGCCTCAGCGACAGGATCCCCGCGCCGACGATCGTGAGCCCGACCAGCGCTACGAGGAGCGGCTGGCTGACCGACGCGGTGACCAATCGTTGAAAGGGGCCGCTCGCCGCGGTGCTCGGCAGGTGAGCCGCCGGATCGCCCTCAGGAATGGACGGTGTGTCGGGGCCTTCGTGCGTCTGACTCACTGCGTCTCCGCGAACTGCAGGAAGAGCGCGCCCTCCGTGACCACCTGATCACCTGGCATCAGGCCGTTCGTCACCTCGTACTTGTCGCCGACACGCGAGCCGAGATCGATCCGCCGGCGCGCGAAGCTGTTGTTCGCCGCCGCCACGAACACGAACGGCAGACTTTGGTCGTCGCGCATCACCGACGAGACCGGCACGAGCAGTCCGCGGTGGTCCTGGCTGGACTTGATCTGCACGTGGACGAACATGTCGCGCCGGAGCAGATGGCCCGTGTTCGGCACGACGACGCGCACCGTCACGGCCTTCGTGCCCGGGTCGGCGAGCGACGCGATGTAGCTCACCTTCCCCGGGAGCGGTGCGCGCGAGGCATCGGTGATCACGTCCACCGGCGCGTCGACGGCGACCTCGGGCAAGTCATTCGCGTAGACGTTCGCCAACACCCACATCGTGCTCAGGTCCGCGATCGTGAAGCAGGGCGTGCTGCCGGCCTGCAGCAGCTGGCCGTCGCTGATCAGCTTCTCGACGACCGTGCCGTCGATCGGCGAGCGGATGATCGCCGCGATCGCGCTCGCGCGCCCATCGCGCACGGCGTCGATCTGCGCCTCGTCCACGCCGAGTGAACGCATGCTCTCCACCGCGGCATCGACGTCGGCCGCGGCCGATGCCACGTCGGCCTGGGCCTGTTCGAGATCGCCGCGGGCCAGCGCGTCGTTCTTGTACAACGCCGAATCTCGGTTGGCGATGCGCTCGGTGTTGCGGTACGCCGTCTGCGCTTTGCGGTAGTTGGCAACCGCCGCGGCGAAATCGGGCGACGACACGTTGGCCAGCGGCTCGCCGCGTTGCACCACCGCGCCGGGCGACACGAGCACCTTGGTCGCCGGTCCGGAAACGGGCGACAGTACCTGCGTCGACCGATCGCCGTTGAACGCGACGTTGCCTGTCGCCTCCACGACCGGCCGGTAGACGACGGTTTGCACGGCCACGACGTGAATGCGCTGTCGCTGCTCGGGCGTGATCGTGACGTTGCGCGGCGCGTAGGCGTTGGCCGTGTCGGCGGGGCGCGCCGACGAGTTGGACGAGCAAGCCGCGGCCAACGCGGCGGCGGCGCCGGCGGCAACGAGGGCGGTCGCGCGCGCGATGGGACGCATCGAGCGAATCAGTGATCTGTTCATCGTGCACCAGTTCCGGGCATTGGGATGGCAGCGCCGAGCGCTCTGTCGAGATCGGCGCGGGCAGTGTTGGCGGCAGCGAGGGCGTCGGCGTACTGGGTTTCGGCGGAGAGGAGCGCGCTCCGCGCCGTGAGCACCTCGAGCGCGGACGAGCCGCCGAGGGTGTAGCTGGTCGACGCGACGCGGTACGCTTCGCGCGCGGCGGGCACGAGCTCGTCGTGGAGGAACGCCGCCTGCTTCATCGCGGTGCTCGCGTTGGCGTAGGCGGTGCGCACGTCCTGCGTCACCTGCGCGCGGGTGTCGCGGTAGGTGGCGGCGAGCTCGCGCTCGAAATGCTCCGACTGCGCGATGTCGCCTTTGGCGTGCTGCCAGTAGAACGCGGGCAGCGGCAGGGAAACCCCCGTCGTGAACAGCGGAGAACCGGGCGCCGCGTAGTCGCGCTGTACCGAGAAGTCGATGTCGGGCAGCCAGAACTCTCTCGTCAGACTGGTCGTCGCGTGTGCGCCCTGCTGTTGGCTCGCGATGATCGCGAGCTCGGGACGATTGGCGAGCGCGATCTGCTCGATGGTCGTGGAATCGGGGAGCGGTGCCGGCATCTCGAGCGAGTCGGTCGGCGCAATCGGCGCGGCGATCACGCGGCCTAGCTGGCGGTTGAGCGCTGCCTGCGCCGCGAGGATGTCCCGCTCGTTGCCGATCAGATCATTCGCCGCCTGCGCCACGCCGACCTGCGCCTGAATCACGTCGAGCTTGGCGGCGGTGCCGGCGTCGTAGCGTGCTTGCGTGCGTTTGAGAAAGTCGGCCGCGAGATCGCGCGCTTCGCGCAGGTTCACCCGGTGCTGCAGCGCGACGAGGAGCGAGTCGTAGGCCGCCGAGGTGCTCAACACGACGGTCTGCTGCTGCAGGCGATAGTTGGACTCGCTGGCGTGGATATCGGCCCAGCCAATTCGGCTGTTGAGCCGGAACTTGTCGGGGAAGGGGACCGTGAGCCCGAGCGCGACGGGCCGCGACGGCGCGCCGCCGAAGGTGAGCGGACCGTTCAACTGATCGAACGCCGCCGACAGCGTCGGATCGGGCACCGCGATGGCCGTGACGCGGCGGGCGCGGGCTTCGGCGGTCTGCTCGCGCGCGACCTCGAGCTGCGCGTTGTGAACGAGGGCTTCGCCGATCGCGTCGCGACGGCCGAGCCGCAGCGAGTCGCCCTGCTGCGCGGGCGCGCTCGCCGGCGGGGCTGCTGCTGTCCTGTCGGTTATCGTGATGTGCGTCGCCACGGTCGCTGAACGGCGTGCTGCCGCGACCTGAGCGGACGCCGCGCTGCCGCAAGCGGCGAGCGCGCACAGTCCGGAAAAAAGGCGCATGTTGTCCCTGAGGGTGAAACCGATTCTGCCCTGCGTACTACAGCGAGGTCAGATCACCCGGGGAGGTGCGCGCGGATGCTGTTGGGGGTTGGCGTCGGTCGTGACGGCCCGATCGACCATCGCGACGGCGACGGCCGGCGGGTGCGCGACGGCGATGACTGGGGTGCTCGGCGCGCTCGTAGTGCCCTGAATCGACCGCGCTTGACAGGCGGCGCAAGTCGCTTCGTTGTGCAGCACGTGCGTGGGCACACCGCGCGACTCGACGTGCGCCTGCATTCGGCCATCGATCCCCTCGGTCAGGGGCGCGATGGCGACGACCGACTGCGCCATGGTCACCAGAGCGGCGAAGACGGTGAACAGCCGGTGGCCTTTGCGGATGGAGCGCGACGAGCGCATTACATGAAGGGTATGAGGCAACAGCCCCTGACGCCAGCCAGCGCAATCATTCGTTTGACGCGCATGGTTCAGTCATTGGTACGCGGTGGCCGTCCGTATGGTTGACGTGACAGGAGCGAAATTGAGGGGGAGCCCCGTCGGGGTTGCTCGACATTTGCGTGTCGAGGCCTTAATGCCTACACACACACGTGCGTCATTCGTTTGCCTCGCCGCGACGATGCTGGTCGTGGCCTGCCATTCCGACGCGACAACGGCGCCCATTGGCGCGAGTGGTCCGAACTGCGGTCCGACGTCGGTCCTGCGCCTCGACCTGAACCAAGCGGCGACGCTCGCGTGTACGAGCGGCACTTTCGTCGACCTGGCGGGCGGCGCGAAATACCTCATCGTGCCTCAATTCGCGTCGGGCGGCTTGGGGAGCGGAATTCCCGACAGTCCGGTCGCGTATACCATCGGGGTCTCTACGGGCGCGTCGGCGTCCCTCGCGACCGAGTCTGGGGCGGTGTCAGGAGCCATGTCGCCGCCACCGCTGAGCCTGCAGGCGCGGCTCGACGGGCTGCTCCGAACCCGGGCGAGGCGGCTCGTGGCATCGCGGGCTTCCGATGTCCTGGGCCCGGTCGCCGACTTGCGCACGTCGGCGGCGGCGGTCGTTCCGGACAGCGGAAGCCTGCGCTCGTTCAATGTGCTGAGCGGCGACCTCCAATCCTTCTCGACGACCCTGGCGACGGCGCGCCTCGAGTTCGTCGGTCAAAACATCCTGTTGTACGTCGACACGCTCTCGCCGCCGAACGGCTTCACACCGGCGCAGCTGCAGGCGTTCGGTCGGTACTTCGATCAAACGCTGTACGGCATCGACATCGCCGCGTTCGGCGCGCCAACCGACATCGATGCCAACGGACACATCATCATGCTGTTGTCGCCGTCGGTGAACGCGCTGACCACCGCGGCGCAGTGCAAGTCCGAAGGCTTCATCGCCGGTTACTTCGATGGCACTGATTTCACGTCGAGTCCCTCGTCCAACCAGGGCGAAGTGTTCTATTCCGTGGTGCCCGATCCGAACGGTACGGTCAGCTGCGCCCACACCGTGGCCACACTTCTCGGCACCGTTCCGGCGACGTTCCTCCACGAGCTGCAGCACCTGATCAGCTTCTCGCAGCATGTCGTCGTTCAGCGGGGCCAACCCGAGGAAGGGTGGCTCGACGAAGGCATGAGCATCCGCGCCGAGGAGCTCGGGTCGGAGTATTTCGAGGCGAAGTTTCCGCCGCCAACGGGCCGGACGAGCCCATCGCAGCTCTTCCCCGATTCGTCACAGGGGTTCGTCGCGGGCGTATTGAATGATTCATATGACTATTTACTCAAGCCCGATACCGCCAGCGTCACGCTGCACACTGACGCCGACAACGGATTCTCCTGGCGCGGCGGCGACTGGCTGCTCATGCACTGGCTCGGCGACCTAAAAGGCAAGGGGGTCTACTCCAAGCTCGAGCATGGGACGACCACGGGCATCGCCAACATCGAGGCGGCGGCCGGGGAACCGTTTGGCGCGCTGTTCGGCGACTTCAGCCTCGCCCTCTGGACGGACAGCATCGTCGGCGTGCCGCGGTCGGCGATCCCCGCGCGCGACCGGTTCCAAAGCCGCAATCTTCGCGTGATCTATCAGCGCGTGTTCGATACGAGTGGCGGCAGCTTGCCGCGGGCCTATCCGCTCCTGCCCACCACGCTATCGACGACCGCGCCGGTGACGGCGAGCATGGTGCCGGGGAGTCCGGCGTTCTACATCCTCGATTTGAGCGGCGTGAATCAGACGACCGCGATTCAGTTTGCCGCGCCTGGCGGCACGCAGTTCGGCGCCCCGCTCAAACCGCAGGTCAGCATCTACCGGCTGCCATAATCACCATCGTCGATCCGCCGGCCGCAGTGGTCCGAATCGCGCCGCCGAGATTCGGTGCCTCGGGGCGCTCTCCCGCTCCGGGGTGCGCCGTGTAGCTTGAGAGCGTGCGGCGTTCTCTCGCGGTCCGAATCGTCCTCGCGCTCTGGAGCCTCTGGTTCGTCGCCCTCGTCGGCGAGGTCCCGGGGGCTGATCCGTGCCCGGTGCATGGGCATCACGCCGGGCACATGGCGATGCCCATGCCGTCCGCGCAGGGCGGACACGACGCGAGCGACGCGAACGGCAAGTCAGCTCCCGGCCGGACGCCCATCTGCACCTGCCTCGGCGCCTGTTGCTGCTGCGCGCCGATCTCGCTGGCGCATCAGAGCAGCGCCGCGGTCACCGTGGCCGCGCGCGCGTCCGAGCCGCCGCGCCACGTCGCCATTGTCGCGCCGCGTGCGCCGCAGCCGCACATCCTCCCGTTCGCGAACGCTCCCCCCGCTACCCCGGTGAGCGCGGCGCTCTAGCGCCGGCCATCCATCCATCGTCCGGCGAAGCATCGTCCGCGCAGCACGGAGCGGGCGATTCGCCGGCGCGTTCACCAGGTCGGCACCCCTGCCGACGGGGAGATCATGATTCGCACAGGCATGTGCGCGGCGTTTGCCGCGTGTTTCGTCATTCGCGTTGCGCCGGTGGCGCAGTGCCAAGACTCGGCTCGCGTAGCGGCGGCCCGCGACTCCGCGGCACGCCTCAAGGCCGTGTCGATCGTGGCGTCGCCAGCCGAACGCGCGCAACCCGACAATTCCACGCGCATCGACGCGGCGACGATTCACCTGGCCCCCGCGACGACCCCCTATGAGCTCCTCCGCCAGACGGCGGGCGTCGAAGTACACCAGCAGGGCCAGGGCCCTGGCTTCGCCTCTGACGCATCGCTCCGCGGGTTCAGCTCGGATCACTCGACCGACATCGCCTTGTGGGTCGACGGCGTGCCGATCAACGAGCCGATGAACGGTCACGCCGAGGGCTACAACGATTGGTCCGTGTTGTTTCCTGGCAGCATCCAGGACATCGACGTCATCCGCGGTCCGACGAGCGCGCTGTTCGGCAACTTCGCGCTCGCCGGCGCGGTGAATGTGCGCACGATCGAGCGCATGCGAGGGACGGAGGTCAGCGGATCCGGTGGATCGTTCGGCGCTGCCGACGCGACGGTGATGACCGGGTTCGACCACGGCGCGAGCGGCGGTGGCGTCGTCGGGCTTCGTTTCGATCGCGAAGACGGATTCCGGCCGAATGCGCGCAACGACATCGTCCAAGGCCACGCTCGAATCGTCCACGATCTCAACTCGAGCTGGCGGATCGACGCCGGCACCGAGCTGTACGGCGCCAATTGGGACTCTCCGGGATACTTGAGCCAAGACGAGTTTGCGGCGCACGACTACTCCGTCGTCTCCAACCCGACCGACGGGGGATTCAAGCGTCGCGCCCAAGAGCGTCTGAGCCTGCGCCTGCTCACTGGGGATGCGATATGGCGGACGACCGCTTATGCCACGCAGGGCCGCTGGCAGCTCTTTCTCACGATTCCACCAGCCGGCGGCCGGTTCGAGGGCAGGGGCAGTCAGACCGAAGAAGAGGATTCGCGGGCCGGCTTTGGCGCGACGAGCGCCGTGACCTGGTCGCTCCCGCGCGGCGAGCTCACGCTCGGAGCCGAAACGCGATGGGACCGCTCGAATTACCAGAACTATTTTACGACTTCCCACATCCGCGACTCGGCGGCGGCGATCGTCACCGGCCGCCAATTGCTCGCCGCACCGTTCGCGCAGTCGCATTGGGATCTCACCGACCGCGTGCGCCTCGACGCAGGCCTGCGATACGACGTCTTTGGAACGCGTTCGAGCCCGGCCAGCGACGCGGCGGTGAGTGCGTCAGACGGCGTGTGGTCGCCAAAAGTGGGCGCCTCGGTTCGCCTGACGGATCTCTTCAGCGCCTACGCGAACCTGTCGCGCGGCTTCCGCTCGCCCGACGGCATGATCAGCGATCCGACATTGGCGCCGATCACCGCGGCGTCGTACGAGGTCGGGCTCAAGGTCGGCGGCCCGAGCGCCCAAGCATCGGCGGCGCTCTTCCGAACGGACGTCAGCAACGAACAGACCTTCAACCCGCTGACGCTCGTGTCATCATCGGGAGGGGCGAGCCGGAGACAGGGGCTCGAGCTCGACTGGCGCGTGCCGATCGCCGGCGTGACCACCGCGTCAGGCGATTGGACGTTCAACGACGCGCGCTACCGGAGCCTCGTCGCGGCATCGGAAGACGACGGCTCCGCTGCGGTCCTCGACGGCCTGCGCGTGTACAACACGTCGAAGTTCGTCGGCAGCGCGGCGCTCGACATCCAACCGCGCCACATGCCCTGGCGTGTGCGGTTGAGCGGCAACTGGGTCGGACCCTACTCGCCCTTCGACGAGCCCGGCGTCGTGCTCCCCGGCTACGGGCTCGCGCACCTCGGCGCATCGTGGAGCTTCGACCGGTTCGAGGTCGACGGGACAGTGCACAACCTGTTCGACCGCGTATACCCCGAGCTCGTCGCCGGCGGCGTCGTGTCGCCCGGGCGGCCACGCACGCTGATGCTGAGTGTGCGCGCGCGCATGTGAGGGCGCGGCGCTGGCGCCCGTCACCGGCTGGCTAGTTCGCCAAGACGTAACCCCGCAGCCGCGCCAACATCCGCGCGTCGGTCGCCGTGGGATCCGTGCCCTTGGGCGTCTCGAGCACTTTTGGCACCCGCGCGAGACGCGGATCGTTCATGATCTGCTGAAACGCGCGTTCGCCGAGCGAGCCTTCGCCGATCAATTCGTGCCGGTCGCGCTTGGAGTTGAACGGCGTCTTCGAATCGTTCAGATGCATCACGGCGAGGCGCCCGCGGCCGAGCATGTCGTCGAATCGCTTCCAAACATCGTCATAGGCGTTCACGAGATCGTAGCCCGCCGAGTACATGTGGCAGGTGTCGACGCACACGGCGACGCGCCCACGCACGGGCGACGGCACGCTCTCGATGAGCGCCGCCAGATCTTCGAACGTGGCGCCGATCGCGGTGCCGCTGCCGGACGTCGTCTCCATACAGAGAATCGTCTCACCCGGAACACGCGATAACGCCTCGCCGATCGCGTCGGCGTTCCGGCGAATGCCGCTCGCGCGATCGTCGATGTAGTTGCCGGGGTGCGAGACGAGATAGGCGAGGCCCAGGGCCTCGCACCGCTGCAGCTCGGCGACGAAGGAGTCGATCGACCGGCGGCGCAGCGTCTGGTCGGGACTGGCGAGGTTGATGAGATATGAGTCGTGCGCGATGGTGGCTTGCACGCGCGTGGCCCCGAGCGCTTCGCGAAACGAACGGCGTTCGTCGTCGGGGCAGTCTCGCTCGGCCCAACGATTGGCCATCTTGGTGAAGATCTGCATCGCGCTGGCGCCGATCGCGCGGGCGCGCCGCGGGGCGTGATGTGTGCCGCCCGCGGTCGAGACGTGCGCGCCGAGGAGATGCTCGTCGTCCCAGACGGGCGCGAGCCAGTTCGGATCGTTCGCGCTGTCGGTCTTGGCGTTGAAGGCCGGCTTCTTGGTCGAGAGTTTCTTGACCGGTCTCGGCGCCGGCTTCTTCGCCGCCGCTTTGACCGCCGACTTCTTGGCTGCGGCCGTGCGAGGTCTCTTGACTACCTTCTTCGCGGCCTTCTTGCTCGCCTTGCGAGTCGCCTTTTTCGCGCCGCGTTTGGCCGCGCGCTTCTTGGCTTTCTTACCCGTCGAACTCCGACGACTTGCCATGGAATGCCTTCCCGCAGCGGGGACAGTGGATCGGACCGGTCTCGACCAGCGCGTAGTCGTAGTCGCGACCGCAAGCGCAACTGGACTCGAGCGCTTCCTGACCGCACACGATACAATGCCGGTCGTCCGGCTGGTAGGCGCGGAATCGTCCGCAGACGGCGCACCGCTTCGTCACCGGGCTTTCCATCGGCTTGGCGGCGCGGCGGTCGGCGGCTATTGCTGCTGGTCGCGCAGCCAGGTCGCCGGATCGACCGCGGGGCCGCCGTGGCGGATCTCGAAGTGCAAGTGCGGCGGCAGATCGGGGTCCGAGATGCCGACCGCACCGATCACCTGGTCCTTGGTCACCACCTGCTGTTCCGCCACGTCGGAACGCGAGAGCGAGCCATAAATCGAGTAGTCGCCGCCGCCATGGTCGATGATGATCGTCAGTCCGTAGGTGCCGAGCTGTCGGACGCTCACGACCTTGCCCGCGGACACGGCTCGCACGTTGGTGCCAACCTGTGCGCGAATGCCGACGCCGTTCCAGCGAATCGTCGTGTTACTCGCGGTCTGCGCCTTGCCGAAGGTGTAGACGAGCGGTCCCTCGACGGGCCAATCGAGATGTCCGTAGTCGCTCGTGGCGATCGTGCTCGTGGCGCGGAGCGCGTTGGGGCGCGCCGTCTCCACGCGGCGGCGCTCCGTCTCGAGCAGCCCGATCGCGTTCGTGAGCTGCGTCTCCGTGGCTTTGAGCCGGGTGAGACGGTCTTCGGCAACCTTGGCTTGCGCTTTGGTGCGGCTGAGACTGAGCTCGCGGTCGTGCTGCAAGTCGCGGAGCCGCTGTTCCTCTTGCTGCTTGTCGCCACGGTTCTCTTCGATCGCGAGCTGGAGCGACACGAGGCGGTCGTGCTCGACCCGCACCTGATCGCGCAGCTGCTCGACGCGCGTGACGAGCACGCGGTCGTGGAGCGCGAGAAGGTGGAGATACTTGTACCGCGCGACGAGCTCGCCGAACGAGTGCGCCGAGAGCATGGCTTCGCTCGTGTACAACGGGCCGCGCTTGTAGATCTCGATGAGCCGACGCCGCAGCGACGACCGCTTCGCGGAGAGCTCGTTCTCGGCGGCGGTGACTTTGCCCGAGGTGGCCGTCACCTCTTCGGTGATCGTCTCGAGCTCTGAGTCGAGCGTCTTGACGATCCGGGCGGTAGCGTCCGCGCGCCGGTCGAGGTTCGTCACTTCTTCGTCGAGATCGTGGACGGTGACCTGGAGCTGCGCGGCCCGCTGCTCGAGATCTTCGCGCTCGCGGCGAATCCGCTCCAGCGTATCCCGCTGCGCGCGCAGCTTGAGCGACTGATCCGCCTGGGCGCGCGCGGTGACGGGGAGGAGCATCGCGCACGTGACGACTGCGACCCAACCAAGCCGACGTCGCACGTTCGACGTCCAGCGTCCCACGCTTGTCGTCATACCTGCCGCAGATGCCGCCCGACCGAGACCGCGCTCCCCAACAGCCCCATCAACGCGCCGAACAGGATGCCGAGCAACGCCAGTCGACGGTCGAAGAAGACGGTCTCGAAGTGCAGGTACTGGCCGAGCAGGCGCATCGCGAGGTAGGTCAGGGCGAGCGCCGCGACGCCGCCGAGGACACCCTTGATCGAGCCCTCGATCAAAAAGGGCCGGCGAATGAAGCCGTCCGTGGCCCCGACGAGGCGCATGATCGAGATCTCACGGCTGCGCGCGAGCACCGCCATGCGAATGGTCGCGCCGATGATGATCACAGCGACGGCGGCGAAGGCGAGGCCGAGCGCCGCGCCGGCCACCCCGGCGATGTTGCGCAGGCGGTAGAGCTGCGTGATCCACTCCTCACCGTACCGCACGTCGTCGACGATGCCGTAGTCGCGCAACCGGTTGGCGATCTGCTGCACCGTTTTCGGATCGCGATACCCGGGCTTGAGCTTCACGTCGATCGACGCGGGCAGGAAGGTGCCGTCGAATACGTCCTTGAACTCGCCCAGCTCCTGCCGGGCGCGTTCGAGCGCCTGGTCCTGCGTCACGACGTCGACCTTCAGCACCTCCGGGTAGCGGGCGACGGAATCGGCGATGATGGCGAGCGTTTCGACCGGCGTGCTGTCGGCGACGAAGGCGCGAATCTCGACCCGGTCACCGACCTTCTGCAGTGCGTTGCGAATGTTGAGGGCGACGAGCCCGAACAACCCGAAGGCAAACAGCGAGAAAGCGATCGTCGTGACACTCAGGGCGCTGAGGAGCGGCGCGTTCTTGATTGCCGTGATCGCCGTGCGGACGGCGACCATCAGTCGGCCCCCAGGGCGAGGGAAAGGCCTGGCTCGGCGGAGTCGAACACAATTTCACCATGGTTGAGCTCGATGCAGCGGAACTCGCTCGTGCGCACGAGTTGGAGGTCGTGCGTTGCCATGATCACCGCGGTGCCCGACGCGTTGATGTCGCGCAGAAGCTGGAAGATGCCGCGCGAGGCGCGCTCATCCAGGTTGCCCGTAGGCTCGTCGGCGATGAGGACGAACGGGTCGTTGACCAGGGCGCGGGCGAAGGCGACGCGCTGCTGCTCGCCCCCAGAGAGCTCCTTGGGGAACGCGGTCGCCTTGGAGGCGAGCCCAACCTGAGCGAGCGCGCGAGAGACGCGGCCCGGGATCTTCGCCCCCGGGGTGCCGATGACCTCGAGAGCGAACCCAACGTTGTCTTCGGCGGTGCGATTCTCGAGGAGTCGGAAGTCCTGGAACACGATGCCGAGGCGGCGCCGCATCTTGGCGACGTCCCGGCGGCGCGCTTCCGTGGAGCTGTAGCCGCTGATGCGCACCTCGCCGCTCGACGGGCGCTCGTCCATGTACAGCAGCTTGAGGATGGTGCTCTTGCCGGCGCCGCTCGGCCCGGTCAAGAAGACAAATTCACCCTTGTTGACCTTGAAGCTCACGCGGTGCAGGGCGGCCGCGCCGGCCGCTGCCCGCGGATAAACCTTGGTGACGTTGTCGAAGCGAATCATGGCTACACTTCAGACGCACTGACCCTCCCGGCGTCACCGCCGTTATCCGTCCAATTCCAAGCCGGCTGCGAGGTGATCGTGTCGAGGATCGCCTTGAGCAACCCGATCAGCATGGGTCCGAGCAGGATGCCCACCAAGCCGAAGGTGTAGACGCCGGTGACCAGGGCGACCAGCATCCAGTAGAAGTTGAGGACCTTGGACCGCTCGGCCGCGATCTTCGGCCGGAGAAAGGTCGAAATGTAGATTGTGTTGACGGAGAATCCGATCAGCACCATCGCCAGCGCCTGCCCCGGCGCGTCGCGGAAGATCGCGAGCCACCCGGCCACCGGCACGTACACACTCCACGAGCCGACGATCGGGAAGAATCCGATGATGAACGACAGAATCGCCAGCACCCCCGCCAGCGGCACGTGGAAGACGAGATTCATCGCCAGGATGATGATCGACTTCACGGCCTGCGTGAGGAAGGTCGAGTAGATCGCACCGTACAACACGCCGCGCACGTTCGTCTCCAGCGCGGTCGCGAGCTCTCCATACCGCGGCGGAATACGCTCGCGCACGTACGTCAGGATGCGCTCGGCGTCGACGATGAAGTAGTAGGCCGTGAAGAGGAAGATCGTCGCCGCAACGGCCACGCTGGCGAGCGCGGTGCGCAGCCCGCCGAGCAGGTTCGTGCCGTAGTTCGACGCGACGATGACGTAGTGCTTCACCGCCTCGGTGGTGTTGGCGGTCTGCAGGAACGGAAGCTTGTGCAGCGAGACGTCGATCTGCGCCGCGATCGGATCGCGGTGCGCGCTCACGTAGCTGGCGACGTCGGCGATCTCCTCGTAGCTGTAGGCCGAAAGGGCGATCACCGGGCCGATGAGCAGCAGCAGCGTTGCCGTCGCCGCCACGATCCGGCTCGGGATCCGTTCGAGCAGCCAGAGGTAGAGGGGGCGCATGTACAAGGCGACGATCACGCCAAGGATGGCGGCGATGATCACCGTGCGGACCATCCAGAGGAACAGCACCATCGTGATCACGAACAGGATCGTCGTGACCATCATCCGGCGCAGCTCGGGGAGTGTCAGTTCGGCGAGCGTCGGGCTGTCCCGACGCTCCAACCGTCGCCGGTCGCTTGCGGCGACCGGTACTGGTTCGGCCATTTAGTGCAGAGCCTGTTCGATGTCTCCGATCAGGTCATTAGCACTTTCGATGCCGATGCTCAGCCGTAGGAAGCCGTCGGGAATACCGGCGGCAGCGCGCGCTTCGGCGGAGATGTGAGTGTGCGACGTGAATCGCGGCTCCGAGACGAGCGAGTCGACGCCGCCGAGACTCGGGGCGTGGCGAATGATCTTGAGCTTTCGAAGATAACGCTCGCCCGCGCGCGCGCCGCGGGCGAGCTCGTTATCAATCATGCCA
>JBIOHX010000019.1:0-20423 GCA_044449465.1 Gemmatimonadales bacterium
GCCGAGGACGACGACGCCGCGCCGGGGAACGGCGCCGGCGGCCCGCGGATCGCGCTCCCTGGCATTAGAAAAGTCATACAACCGAAGACGCCCGGGCAGGCGGAATACCTCAAGAAGATCGGCGAGGCGGATATCGTGGTCGGCATCGGGCCGGCGGGCACGGGCAAGACCTACCTCGCCGTGGCCGCGGCGGTGGATGCGCTGGCCCGGAAGCGCGTTCGGCGCATCGTGCTGGCGCGCCCGGCAGTCGAGGCGGGAGAAAACCTCGGCTTTCTTCCCGGTGACATGCAGGCGAAGATCGACCCCTACCTCCGGCCGCTCTACGATGCACTCGACGACATGATGCCGTTCGAGCGCATCCAGCGCGCGCTCGAACAGCGCGTGATCGAAGTGGCGCCGCTCGCCTTCATGCGCGGCCGCACCCTCGGCGACGCCTTCGTGATCGTCGACGAAGCGCAGAATGCGACGACGATGCAGATGAAGATGCTGCTCACGCGCCTCGGCGTGAACTCGCGGATGGTCATTACCGGCGACAAGACCCAAGTCGACCTTCCCAAGCGCGAAGACTCGGGACTCATGCAGGTCGAGCGCATTCTTCCCGGCATCGATGGCATCGCCTTCCACTACTTCAACGAGACCGACATCGTGCGCCACCGGTTGGTGCGCGACATCGTGCGAGCCTACGCTGTTGACTCGGGGGAGTGAGCGGCGGTGAGGCGCGACGGCGACCCTCCAGCGGGCGCGGCGGTCGGTAACCCTCCGCCGGCGCGCGGCACGATCGCCTTTCACGCTTCGCGGATCGGCGTCGCGGCGGCGCTCGCCGTGTTCACCTATCTGCTCTTTCCGGCGTCGCCGGCGGTGGATTTCCCGGTCTACGAAGTCGGCTCGGTCGCGAGCGACAACGTCATCGCACCGTTCGCCTTTCACGTGCTCAAAACCCCGCCTGAGTTGGAGAGCGAACGCGACGCCGCCGTGCGCGGCGTCGAACCTGTCTTTGACTTCGTGCCCGCGGCGCTCGACACCGCCCGTCGCGCGCTCACGGCGTACGGGGGCGCGATCTCGCAAGCCGCGGCGACGGGTGGCGGCATTCCGCAGCTCGCCGTGCCGGCGATCCAGCGCGCGTCGTCGAGCTGGGGAATCAGCCTCAGCGTGACGCAGGCGGCGTATCTCGGAACCGCGCCGCGCAGAGCTGCGCTCTTCCAATCGCTCGGCCGCGCGTTCGACCGCTGGCTCAGCGCCGGCGTCCTCGCCGCCGGCGCACTCGACTCCATTCATGGCGACATCGTCATCCGCTCTGGAACGCAGGACCGCCGCACTTCGTCGGACAGCGTGGCGACGTTCAACATGCTCGTCTCCCGCGCACGGCTCATTCATCCGGACCCGAGCTCCCCGGTAGGCGACTCGCTCTACACGCGGTTCCTCGCCACGTTTTTCCATCCGACCATCGTACCCGATCGCGCCGCGACGCAGCTCCGCCAGGACGATGCGCGCCGCGCCGTGCCAACCGCTAAGTACGACGTGCTGGCCGGCGAGAAGATCATCGGCGCCAACGAAGTCGTCGGGAGGGAGCAGTACGACAAGCTGCGCGCGCTTCGCGACGCCACCGACCGGTTCCGCGGCACGGGCAAGGGATCCCGCCGCGTCGTCGGCGCCATCTTGTTCGACTTCTTGCTGATCGCGCTGCTCGGCATTACGCTCGTCGCTTTCCGACCCGACGTCTACCGGTCGTACCGCTGGCTGCTGACCGTCGCCGCGATCGCGGTCCTTGTGCTCATCGGCGCCGCCATCGTCGCCATTGCACGCCCGGTGCGGCCGGAGCTGATCCCGGTGGCGCTCGCGGCCGTGATCATGAGCGCGCTCTTCGACCAGCGCATCAGCCTCATCGGCGTCATGGTATTGACGACGCTCGTCGCCGGCCAGAGTGTCTTCCGCGGGACGAACGCGCTGTTCATCAACCTTGTCGGCGGCGCCGTGGCCGCGCTCGCGGTCGGCGAGATTCGCCGGCGAAATCAGAGCTACCGCTGGATCGTCGCCATCGGCGGCGCTTATATCGCCACCGCGGCGGCGATCGGCTTGACGCTCGACCTCCCCTCACGCGACATCTTCGTATCGGCCGGCTTCGGGGTGCTCAACGCGCTCGGCAGCGTGCTGCTCGCCGTGTTGCTGCTGCCCATGGCGGAGGCGTTCACCGGCATCGAGACCGACCTCACGCTGCTCGAGTGGTCGGATCTCAATCGGCCCCTGATGCAACGTCTGAGTCTCGAGGCGCCGGGCACGTACGCGCACACCATCGCCATCGCCAATCTCGCGGATGCCGCGGCGCGTGCGATCGGCGCCAACCCGCTCCTCGCCCGCGTCGGCGCCTACTACCACGACATCGGCAAGCTGGCCAAGCCGCAGTACTTCGTGGAGAATCAGCCGAAGGGGCGGAACCCGCATGACGCGCTGCGGGCGGACGCCAGCGCGCAGATCATCCGCGAGCACGTGCGCGACGGGCTCGCCCTCGCCGACACGTACAAGTTGCCGCGCGCGCTCCGTGCATTCATCACCGAGCACCACGGCACCGGCACCATCAGTTACTTCCTCGACAAAGCTAGGCAGCAGGGCGGACCAGCCGCCGACGCCGCCGGGTTCGTCTATCCCGGGCCCATTCCGCAGAGCGCCGAAACGGCGGTGGTCATGCTTGCCGACGGCATCGAGGCCGCGACGCGCGTGCTGCACGAGCCGACGCGCGACAAGATCCGCGACGTCGTCGATCACATCGTCCGCCAGCGCATGGAGCAGGGGCAGCTCGCCGCCACGCCGCTGACGCTCGAGCAGATCGAGATCGTCAAGGACGAGCTCACACGCGTGCTCGTCGGCATGTATCACAACCGCATCGAATATCCCACGGCTGCCGGCGGCGTGACGTCGGAGTTTGCCGGCGCGTGAGCGTGAGCATCGACGTGTCGCTCGCCGGCGCCCGAGCGCCGCTTGGCTGCGAAGCCATCGCCTCCGTCGCGCGCGGCGTGCTGCGCCGCGAAGGCGTGCGGAGCGCCCTGCTCTCGATCGCGCTCGTCGACCGCGCCGCGATCGCGCGCATCAACCGACGACACCTCGGCCACCCGGGTCCGACCGATGTCATCTCCTTCGCCTTCGCGCGCGCCACGCCGCGCGATCCCATCGTCGGGGACATCTACATCGCCCCTGACGTCGCCCGGGCGAACGCACGCGCCGGCGGTGTGCCGGTGCGCAATGAAATCACCCGGCTCGTCGTACACGGCGTCCTCCACATCCTCGGCTACGACCATCCGCTCGGCGAAGGGCGCGAGCGCTCGCCGATGTGGCGCCGTCAGGAAAGGCTCGTTCGCGCATTCGAGGCCCGAGCGCCGCGCCGATGATCGCTCTCTGGGTTTGGCTCATCGTCGCGCTCGCGCTCGTCAGCGCCACGGTGTGCGCCACCGCCGACAGCGCGCTGGTCGCCTTCCATGCGTCTCGCACGGCGACGGCGCCGGACGTTGGCCTCGCCGACCGCGAGCGCGGCCACCGCGCGTTGTCGATGGGCCGCGTCCTCTCGTACATCACCGCGGGCGCGGCGCTCGCGCGCGGCCTGTCGCTCGGGGAAATCGAGCTCGTGCCCCGCGTGCTCGCCACCGCGCTCGCGGCCGTCGTCGCCTGCACCATCGCCGAGGGATTCGGCCGTTCGATCGGCTACGCGAATCCGCCGGGCATCCACGCCCGACTCGCTCCGTTCGTTCGTCTGGTGACCGCGATCCTGCGTCCGGCTGTTGCCTTCGGCGCCGCGATCGACCGGACCCTCCACGCGATCATCCCTCCGACGGCACGCGACCCCGAGGAACGCGAAGCGTCGGCCGAGCAGTTCCGCGAGGTCGTCACCGCGGAAGCCGACGTGTCGTCGGCCGAGGAAGAGCTGATTCACGGGGTCTTCTCGCTGGGCGAGACCGAGGTGCAGGAAGTGATGGTTCCGCGCGTCGACATCGTCGGCATCGAGGTCGGCACCTCCTGGTCCGAGGTGCTCGACCGCATCCGCAGCTCGGAGCACGCGCGGCTGCCGGTGTTCCGAGGGACGCTCGACGAGGTCGTCGGTATTCTCTACGCGAAGGACGTCCTGCCGTCGATCGTGGCCGATCAAGAACCGGAGTCTGGATGGCCATCGCTCGTTCGGCCGCCCTCATTCATTCCGACGTCGAAGCGGATCGACGCGCAGCTTCGCGAGTTTCAAGCGAGCCGCACGCACATCGCGATCGTGAGCGACGAGTACGGCGGCACGGCGGGGCTGGTGACCATCGAGGACATCCTCGAGGAGATCGTCGGCGAAATCCGCGACGAATACGACGTCGAGGAGCCGAGCTTTCAACAGGAAGGCTTTGGCCGCTACTGGGTGTCGGGGCGGGTGCCCGTCGACGAGCTGTCCGAGCGGCTCAACGCCAACCTGGCGATCGACGACGTGACGACGGTCGGCGGTCTGGTATACGCGCTCTTCGGGCGGGTTCCCAAGTCCGGAGAAGCGCACCTGCACGCCGGCTTCCGGATCGTCGTCGAGCGCGTGCGGCGCCGGCGGATCGAGCGTGTGTATTTCGAGCGCCTCGAGCCGGTCGGCTCAACGGAGACGGAATGACGCTCAGCCTGCCGATCGTCGTCGCGCTCATCGTCGTCGCGTGGCTCACCGCGGGCAGCATGGCCGTGCGCTCGGTGAGCCGCATCTGGCTTCGCCACTGGGCGGAGCGGCAGCTGCGCGGCGCGGCCGCGGCGGCGACGTATCTCGAACGGCCGCACGCGCTGCTCACGGCGGCGAACGCCGGCGTGGCGCTCGCGCTACTTGTCGCGGGCATGATGCTCGGCAGCGTGAGCAGCGGCATGTCGCTCGTATGGGCAGCGCTGGTGCTCGCGGGCATCGTCGTCGTCGGTGGCCAACTGTTGCCGCGGGCGATTGCGCGGCGGTGGCCGGTGGAGCTCGCGCCATTTACTCTGCCCGTGCTCCGACTGGCCGACGTGGTGACGCGGCCGATCCTCTCCGCCGGCCGCGCGGCGGCCCGGGCGGTGGTCGGCCGCCGCGATGAGCCGGTCGCCGAGAGCGACCGCGATGCCATTCAGGATCTCTTACGAGAGGGTGAGCTCGAGGGTGTGGGCGAGCATGAGGAGATCGCGATCATCAGCGGCGTCGTCGATTTCAGCGAGAAGATCGTCCGCGATGTGATGACGCCGCGCTCCGAGATGTTTGCCCTCCCCGACGGCGTCGATCCGCACTCGATCGCCAGCCAAGTGGCGCAGTCGCGCTACAGCCGCGTGCCGATATACCATGCCACGCTCGACTCGATCGTCGGTATGGTGCACGCGTTCGACGTCATCAAGGTCGCGGGTGAGGCGGCGCCGGCGCTGCGGCCGGTCACCTTCGCCGCAGCGACCGCGCCGTGCAACGAGCTGCTCTTTCGCATGCTGCGTGAGCGGCACTATCTCGCGATCGTCCGTGACGCGACCGGGCACACCCTCGGCCTCGTTACTTTGGAAGACCTGCTCGAGGAGCTCGTCGGCGACATCCGCGACGAACACGACGAGCCCGATCCGCCTCGCGCCGATAAGTGATGACCGCCACGCCGAGCCTCGACCGTGATGCGCGCCTCACTGCTGACTTCGACGCCGGGCGGCCCGCCGCGCTCGCGCGGGCGGTGTCGATCGTCGAAAACCATCGGAGCGGATTCGATCGCTTGCTGGCGAGGTTGCAACCCCGGCTCGGCCGCGCGCGGCGCATTGGCATCACCGGACCGCCCGGCGCGGGAAAGAGCACGCTGACCACGCAGCTCGCGCAAACGTACCGCCGGGCCGGCCTATCCGTTGGCATCGTCGCCGTCGATCCTACGTCGCCGTTTACCGGCGGCGCGCTGCTCGGCGACCGCATCCGCATGGAATCCGTGGCACTCGATCCCGGTGTGTTCATTCGCTCGATGGCGACGCGCGGCTCGCTCGGCGGATTGGCCGCCTCGACCCGCGAGGTCGCCGACGTACTCGATGCGTTCGGGCTCGACCGCGTCATCGTCGAGACGGTGGGCGTCGGCCAAACGGAGCTCGACATCGCGCGCACTACGGATACGAGCGTCGTGGTGCTCGTTCCTGAATCAGGCGATTCGATTCAGACGCTCAAAGCAGGGCTGATGGAGATCGCCGACCTGTTCGTCGTCAACAAGGCCGACCGTCCCGGCGCCGACCGGCTGCGCAACGAGCTCGAGTTGATGCTCGGTCTCCGCAACGGGGCGACACTCGAGAACGTGCCGGCGCATCACGGCGTCGACCTCGGGCGCGCCATGACCGAGTCCGAGAGGATGGCGATGAACCCGGGCCGCGCTGCCCGCGCGGCGGCCAAGGGAGAGCAGCTCGAACGCTGGACCCCGCCCGTGCTGCGGAGTGTTGCACTGAAGGGCGAGGGCGTCGCCGACCTCGCCGACGCGCTCGACCGGCATTTTCATTATCTTGAACGGAGCGGCGCTCTCAGCGAACGACGGCGGGCGCGGTTGCGCGAGCGGGTTGTGGACGTCGTTCAGGAACGGGTGAGCGCGCGCCTCTGGCGCGACGCGGCGACCAACCGGTGGTTGGACGGCCAGCTTCCCGCGCTTGAATCGGGCGCGACGAATCCGTTCGCCGTCGCCGATGCGCTCCTCGCTCGCAGCACGGATCTCCTGACACGGACTGAGTGATGACCTCGACGCGATCGTTCACCGACACCGAATCCGCGCAGCGTGCGGAGCTCGAGCGGCTGCGGGCGGAGCTTGCCGAATGGCGACGGCGCTACGACGCCGGCGAGTTGCGAGACATCGGCTTCACGAACTCGGCGCGCGAGGTCGATCCGCTGTACACGGCACTCGACGTCGAGCCCCACACGTCGGAGAACATCGGCGTGCCCGGGACGTACCCGTTCACGCGGGGAATTCACCCGACCGGATACCGCGGCAAGCTGTGGACGATGCGGCAGTTCGCCGGGTTCGGCAGCGCCAAGGACACGAACGCGCGCTTTAAGTTCCTGCTCGAGCACGGGCAAACGGGCCTCTCCACCGCGTTCGACTTTCCGACGTTGATGGGGTACGACTCCGATCATCCGCGCTCGCTGGGCGAAGTAGGGAAAACCGGCGTCGCGGTCTCGAGCCTCGCCGACATGGAGGTGCTGTTCGACGGCATCCCGCTCGACAAGGTGTCGACGTCGATGACCATCAATGGGCCGGCGATCATCCTCTGGGCGTTCTACATCGCGGCGGCGGAGAAGCAGGGCGTCGCCCCCGAGCAGCTTCGTGGCACGATTCAGAACGACATCCTGAAAGAGTACATGGCGCAGCACGCCTGGTGCTTTCCGATCGAGCCGGCGCTGCGCCTCATCGTCGACTGCTTCGAGTGGGGCGCGGAGCACGCGCCGCTCTGGAATACGATTTCGATCTCCGGATACCACATCCGCGAGGCCGGCTCCACGGCGGCGCAGGAGCTCGCATTCACCCTCGCCGACGGCTTCACCTACGTCGAGCGCGGCATCGCGCGCGGTCTCGACGTCGACGATTTCGCGCCGCGCCTCTCGTTCTTCTGGGACATCCACAACGACTTTTTCGAGGAAGTGGCCAAGCTGCGCGCGGCACGCCGCATTTGGGCGCGGCACATGCGCGAGCGATACGGCGCGAAGAGCGCGCGCTCGTGGATCATGCGCTTCCACTCGCAAACCGCCGGCGTGACCCTCACGGCGCAGCAGCCGATGAACAACGTCGTCCGCGTCGCGTACCAGGCGCTCGCCGCGGTGCTCGGCGGCACGCAGTCGCTGCATACCAACTCCATGGACGAGACACTTGCGCTCCCGACCGAGGAAGCGGTGCAGGTCGCGTTGCGCACCCAACAGGTGCTCGCCTATGAGACGGGGGTCCCCAACGTCATCGATCCGTTGGGCGGTTCCTACTACGTTGAGGCCCTTACGGACCGGCTCGAGGACGAAGCGGAAGCGCTGTTCGACGAGATCGACGCCGAGGGCGGGGTCGTCCGTGGTCTCGAGACAGGATGGTTCCAGCGCAAGATCGCGCAATCCGCGGCGCGGCAGCAGTGGGAGATCGAGCAGCATCGCCGTGCGATCGTCGGCGTGAACGAGTTCGTGACCGACGAGCCCGAGCTGTCTATCCCGATTCTCAAAGTCGGCGCCGACGTCGAGCAGTCGCAGCGTGAGCGCATGGCTCGCATGCGCGGCACGCGCGATAACGACGGATGCGCCGCGGCACTCGAGCGCCTCCGCGCCGCCGCCGCCGGTACGGAGAATGTCTTCCCGCACATTCTCGATTGCGCGCGGCGCTACTGCACGCTGTACGAGATCCGCGCGGCCATGGAGAGCGTGTTCGGCGCTTACCGGGAACCGGTGTTTTTCTGAGGTCGGCGTTGGGCGCCAGCGAGTCTTGAATGCGACATAACTGATCGAGAAGCCGCTCGGGATGTCCCACAGCCTTTGAGATCGCGGATGCCACGGGTGCCTCGCGGTACGTTCCTTCGGTTCGTTTTCGCCTGCACGGCGTGGTCGGCCCGCGCGACGGCCGTTGGTGTAGCGAGCCTTGGGTTGCCTCCCGCACCTGTCGCCGCTCAACGCGTGCTCGGGGTCGTCCGCGACAGTGCCTCTGGCCAGCCGGTCGCTGGAGCGGTCGTCACGCTGCTCGACTCCGCCGGCCGGCTCGCGAGCCGCACGCTGACCGGCGGCACCGGTCGGTTCGCGGCGCCGATCGTCGGCCGGGTGCGAAAGCTCACCGTCATCCGCATCGGCTACCGCCCCGCAGCCATCGCGCTGCGGCTCGCGCCGGCCCATGCGGATACCACGGTCGCGATCGCGCTCGGCGCGCTCCCCACGCTGCTCGCCGGCGTCGAGATCATCGATCAACCTGGCTGTCGCCGGCGCGACGACCGCGCCGCGGCGCTGTCGCTCTGGGAGCAGGCACGATCGGCGTTGCTCGCGAGCATCGTCGCGCGTGCGGCCGATCCCGCGGCGCTCACCGAGATTCACTACGATCGACTCCTCTCGCGCGACGGGACGAGAATTGTCTCGCAGTACGTTCGGCACGACAGCACGAATTCCAACCGCCCGTTCATCGCCGCGCGGCCGGTCGAGCTTCTCGACCGCGACGGATATGTCGAGCGCAATGGTGGCACCTACATCTACTACGCACCCGACGCCGACGCGCTGCTCGATCCGGCCTTCGTCGCGGCACACTGCTTCTCGCTCCAACGCGACGCGCAACTCCATCAGCGCGAGGTCGGCCTCTCGTTCGAGCCCATGCACGCCTCCGCCGACGTGGCCGATATTGCGGGCACCATGTGGGTCGACACCGCGGCCCGCGAGCTTCGCACGTTGACTTTTCGGTACAGACACCTAGACGCCGCCGCCGAAGCCGCGAACGCGGGCGGAGTCGTCTCGTTCAGAACGCCAAAGGGATTCGCGGTCATCGACCGTTGGAATCTGCACCTTCCGGCCATCGCTCGCGTCGAGCCGCGAGATAAGAATGGTGCGCGCACCACGGGCATTCCCGAATCGCGCGTCGATGTCATCCACGATATCGGCGCGCTCGTCACCACGGCAGCGTGGCCCGACGGGACCTCGTGGCGTGTTCCACTCGGCACAATACGGGGCACTGTGATCTCGAGCGCCGAGGGACGACCGGCGCGAAACGCCCTCGTCTGGTTGCCGGGGAGCGACTACGCCGCGCGGACCGACAGCTCAGGCACCTTCGCGCTCAATCGGCTGTTCCCCGGCCCGTATCTGGTGTTCGCCGCCGACAGCGCGGTGGCCGCGATGGGAATTCCCGAGAACGCCCCGTTGCACATGGATGTCGACACTGCTGCGGCCACCGAGATTGCCATTCGACTGCCGAGCGTACACGACTACGTAGCGCAAACCTGCGATTCGCTAGGCGTAGAAGGCCTGCGCCATCCCGGTCAGGGCGAGATCTTCGTGGTGGGCCAGATCCTGCTCGCCGATGGCGCGCCGGCGGAACATGCAGCGTTCGACGCGCGCTGGTTCCCGCGTGCGGACATCGATCAGTGGCACCAGGCCGGCACCGCCGATAGTCTGGGCACGTTCCGCCTCTGCTATGCCACGCCGCGCGTCCCGATCGTCATCAAGACGCAGTTCGACGCCTTGCACCTGACGCAGGTGGATACCGTCTCCGTCCGCGAAGCGCCGATCGTGTCGCTGTCGATCCAATTTCGCGACAAGGGGCGCGCGCCCTAGCGCCGACGTCGCTACAAGGCGTCGATGTACGCTTCCATGCGCTTGCGCATCGCGGCGTTAGGCAGACGACCGCGCGCCGCGCTCATGTCGTCCGTCAGGTACTGCACCGTTCCCACTCCGGGAATGGCCGCCGTCACCTGCGGGTTCGACACGATGTATTTGAGCGCGAACTGCGCCCAGCTCGTCGCGTCGAAGTCCTTCGCCCATGCGGGGAGCGGCTTGCCTTTCGTCTTCGCAAATACGCGGTTCCTGCCGAACGGCCCGTTGATCAGCACTGCCATGCCGCGATCGGCGGCGAGCGGGATGATGCGATCTTGCGCGCTGCGGTTGTCGATCGCGAGATCGATCTGCACGAAATCGAACTGGTGCGCGTGCATGGCCGCTTCGAGGCCGTCGTACTGCCCCTTGAAGCTGCTCGTGATGCCGGTGTAGCGAATGCGCTTCGCCGCTTTCCACTCGTCGAGCAACGGCGCGATGAGCGTCGGATTGGACACGTTCCAGATCTGCATCAGGTCGACGTGGTCCGACTTGAACCGGTCGAGCGACTGCCGCATGCGAGCCGCGCAGGCGCTCCGGTCTTCCGTGCCGCGCACGTACGCCTTCGTCGCGACGAAGAACCGCTCGCGCGTACCGAGCTCGGCGATCAAGTCGCCCGCCACGCTTTCGGCGCGCCCGTACGATGGCGACGAGTCGAGGACGCGGCCGCCGAGGCTCGTGAACGCGCGCAGCGTATCGCGGAGCGGGGGAAGTTGGTCGTCGGTCGGGTTCTCGTAGATGACCGCCGTGCCCATGCCGATGACGGGCAGTCTTTCTCCGGTCGACGGAATGGCCCGCGTGATCAACTCGGCCGCTTCTGTTTCGCGCGGCGGCGCGACGTTACCAGCAATCGCGGTCGCGCGACCAAGCGCCAGCGCGGCGCCGGCACCGAGACCCAGCTTCACGACGTCGCGGCGTGAGATGGCACGATCGTCGGTCATGCGCAGTCCCGCGTGAGAGGTGTCCTTGGCGCGGTGTATCTTCGTCACATGCCGAACAGATCGCAATCTCGACCGGCGGCAGGCGAGTGGTGGACCGGCTACTTCGACGCCCGGTATCTGATCGAGTTCGAACCGTTGTTCGACTCCGAGCGCGATCGTCGCGAGGTCGCGCGCCTGATCGAGCTCCTCGGCCTTCCTTCGGGTTCGCGCCTGCTCGACGTGCCGTGCGGTCAGGGGCGTCATGCCCATCTCCTCGCCGAGGCGGGCTTCGACGTCGATGGACTCGACTACTCGCCCGAGCTGCTCGCCGTTGCCAAACGACGCGGCACGGCGAAGACACTCCGCTATACCCGCGGCGACATGCGCCGCTTGCCTGGGCGATGGACGGGTCGGTTTGCGGCGGTCATCAACATGTTCACGTCGTTCGGTTTCTTCGCCAACCCAGCGGACGATCGGAGGGTGCTCGCCGAGTTCGCTCGCGTGCTCGAGCCGGGTGGGCTTTTCGTGTGGCACGGCGGCGATCGCGACGGCGTGATGGCGCGATTTCTCGCGCGCGACTGGTGGCGCACACGCGATGGGACCCTCGTGGCGCAGGAACGAACTTTCGACCCACTGTCGGGCATCCTCACCGTACAGACCGAATGGTCGCGCGCGGGTCGCCGCGGAGGGGCCGGCTCGCGGGAGCATCGCATCCGCCTCTACACGCCGACGCGGTTGGCCGAGTTGTGCGCCGGCGAGGGGCTCGTAGTCGAGCAGGCCTTTGATGGCTTCAGCGACTCGCCCGTGGCGAGGCGGTCGAGCGAAATGCTGCTCGTGGCGCGAAAGGAAGGCGGCACTCCGTTGCCCGGCCGTCGTCGTCTCCGCTAGCTTGAGAGCGCTATGCGACCAATTCGAGTGTTAGTCGCCAAGCCGGGTCTTGACGGGCACGACCGCGGGGCCAAAGTGGTCGCCGCGGCGCTCCGCGACGCCGGCATGGAAGTGATCTATACCGGGCTGCACCAGACGCCCGAGATGATCGCCACTGCCGCCATCCAGGAGGACGTCGACGTCGTCGGCCTGTCGATCTTGAGCGGCGCGCACATGACGCTCTTTCCGCGCGTGCGCGAGCTGATGCACGAGCAGGGACGTGACGACATTCTCATCACCGGCGGCGGCATCATCCCCAAGGAGGATATGGATGCCCTCCGCGAGCAGGGAATCGGCCAACTGTTCGGACCGGGGACGCCAACCACCGCGCTGATCGAGTACATACGCGATTGGTTCGCCGAGCGCGAGCGGCAAGAGGCGTGACGAGCCGGCTTCGACTGCTGAGCGCCGAAGTCCGAGAGCTCGAGGAACGACTGCGGGAAGGGGGCGGCGCCGACAAGATCGCGCGCCAGCACAAGCAGGGAAAGCTCACGGCGCGCGAACGGATCGCCCGGCTCTGTGACGAGGGCAGCCGCTTTCTCGAGATCGGCCTGCTCGTCGCGTACGACCGGTACGAGGGCCAGGCGCCGGCCGCCGGCGTGGTCACCGGGATCGCCATCGTCCACGAGCGCGCGGTCGTGGTCGTCGCCAACGACGCCACCGTCAAAGCGGGCTCCTGGTGGCCAGAGACGATCACCAAGATGCTCCGCGCCCAGGAGATCGCGATGCGCTGCCGCATCCCGATCCTCTACCTGGTCGACTCGTCGGGGGTGAACCTGCCGTACCAGGGCGGCGTCTTTCCGGGCCAGTACGGCGCCAGCCGCCTCTTCTATTACAACTCCATCATGAGGAGATACTTACGTGTGCCGCAGCTCGCGGCGGTGATGGGCCCCTGCATCGCCGGCGGCGCATATCTGCCGGCGCTCTCCGACCTCATCGTCATGGTCAAGGGCACGTCCTTCATGGGGCTCGGCGGGCCGAACCTCGTCAAAGGGGCCACCGGCCAGACGATCGATGGCGAGACGTTGGGCGGTGCCGTGACGCACACCGAGATCAGCGGCGTCGCCCACTACGCCGTAGACGACGATGAGGCCTGCCTCGCCAAGCTGCGCGATCTGGTCTCAGTGCTCCCGGAGCAGGAACACCCGCGTGCGCTGGGTGCTGGCGCCGACGCCCGCCGCACCGAGCTCGGCGCACTTTATGACCTTCTGCCGGCCGACCACCGCATGTCGTACGACATGCACGAGCTACTGCGCGCCATCGTCGACGGCGGACAGATCGACGAGTTCCAAGGCCACCTGGCGCGCGAGATGATCTGCGGAGACGCGCGCATCGACGGCATCGCCGTCGGCATCATCGCCAACCAGCGCGGCCTCATCAAAGGGCGCCCCGGCACCCAACCTCGATTCGGCGGTATCCTCTACGCGGAAAGCGCGGAGAAGGTGGCGTTTTTCATTGACCGCTGCGACCGCGAGCGGCTGCCCCTTCTCTTCGTCCAAGACGTCTCCGGCTTCATGGTCGGCGCCGAAGCGGAGCACGAGGGAATCATCCGCGCCGGGGCGCGGTTCGTCGAGGCGATGGCGACCACTCGCGTACCGAAGATCGTGCTCACCGTCAACCACGCCTCGGGGGCGGGATATTACGCAATGGCCGGTCAAGGCTTCGATCCCGATTTCATCTTCAGTTGGCCCACCGCGCGCATGGCGGTCATGGAGGGCGTGTCGGCCGTGCAGGCCGTGCATGGCCCCGCGCTCGACGCCGCCAAAGCCGCCAAGCGCCCCCCGGCGCCCGACGTGCAGCGTTCGGCCGACGAGATGCGCGCCGACTACGAGCACCAGCTCGACGCGCGCTACGCCGGCGCCCGCGGCTTCATCGACGCGATCGTCTACCCGGAGGACACGCGCGCGGTGCTCTCGCAAGCACTGCGCGCCTCGCTGCAGAATCGCGGCCCGCACTTGGGTGCGTTCGTCCTGCCGCCGCTGGGGGACGCATGAACGCAAACGGCGGCACCGCCGGCCTCGCGTCACGTATCGTCCGCGTCGCCTCCGGACAGGGCTTCTGGGGCGACTGGCTCGAGGCGCCGCGCCGCCAGGTCGAAGGCGGCGACATCGACTATCTGATGCTCGACTATCTCGCCGAAGTCACGATGAGCATTCTGCAAAAGCAGAAGGAGCGCGACCCGAACATGGGCTACGCGCGTGACTTCATCGGCGCGATCGAGAGCGTGCTTCCGGCCATCGCCACGCGCGGCGTGCGCGTCATCGCCAACGCCGGGGGCGTGAATCCGCCCGCCTGTGCCGCCGCCGTGCGCCAGATGGCGAAGAAGCACGACGTGTCCGGCGCCGTTCGTATCGGCGTCGTGACCGGTGACGACCTGTTGCCGCGGCTCGACGAGCTCATCGCCGGCGGCCACCCGCTCGCCAACATGGAGAGCGGCGAGCCGCTGTCCGCCGTGCGCGACCGCGTGCTGTCGGCCAACGCCTATCTCGGCTCGGTGCCGATTGTCGAGGCGCTCGCGCGGGGGGCGAACATCGTGATCACTGGCCGCTCCACCGACACCGCGCTCACGATGGCGCCGCTCCGCTTCGAGTTCGGCTGGAAGGACGGCGAGTGGGACCGGCTCGCCGCCGGCATCGTCGCCGGCCACATCATCGAGTGCGGTGCCCAGTGCTCGGGCGGCAACTGTCTCGTCGACTGGCAGTCCATCCCCGATCTTGCCAACATCGGCTATCCAATCGTCCAAGGCTCGGCGGACGGCACGTTCGTCATCGCCAAGCACCCGAACACCGGCGGGCGAATCACCGTGGCGTCGGTCAGCGAACAGCTCGTCTACGAGATGGGTGATCCGCATTCGTACATCACGCCGGACGTCATCGCCGACTTCACGTCGATTCACCTCGAGCAGGCAGGGGAGAACCGCGTGCGTGTGTTCGGGATCAAGGGTCGCCCGGCGACCGACAAGCTCAAAGTCTCCATCGCCTATCGAGCCGGCTTCAAGGCCGTTGGCACCCTCGTCTATGCCTGGCCCGAGGCGTTGCCCAAAGCGCAGCTCGCCGATCGCGTGCTGCGCGAGCGGCTCGACCGCCTCGGGCTGCGCTTTGATAAAATCCTCACGGAGTTTGTCGGCGCGTCCGCGACGCACGGGCCATTGGCGGGCGACCCGGGCGATCCACCGGAAGTCCAGCTCCGCATCGGCGTGCGCGGCGAGGATCGCGCCGCCGTCGAGCGTTTCACCCGGGAGCTGGCGCCGCTCGTGCTCAACGGCCCGCCGAGCGTGACCGGCTTTGCCGGCGGGCGGCCGAAGGTCGAGGAGATCGTCGCCTACTGGCCGGCGCTGATCGACAAGCGCGTCGTGAAGTCCGCGGTCGAGGTGCTCACATGAAGGTGCGCCTCCTCGACATCGCGCACGCCCGGTCGGGCGACAAAGGCGACACGGCCAACGTCGGCGTCATTGCCCTCCGGCCCGAATGGTTCCCCGTGCTTCAGCGACACCTGACCCTCGCCGCCGTGCAAGCGCATTTCAAAGGCATCATCACCGGTCCGGTCGAGCGATATGAGCTTCCGAATCTGAACGCGCTCAACTTCCTGCTGCACGGAGCGCTCGACGGCGGCGGCACGCTCTCGCTCAAGACCGACGCGCAGGGGAAGGTCTTCTCCACGGCCCTGCTCCGGCTCGTGCTCGACGTGCCGGATGACCAGGCTGCCGCGGCACATCTGCCTGGGCACAACCAGTGGCCGGCCTACTCCCGCTCGCCCAAAGAGTAGAGGTCGGCATGGCGCGGCGCACACCGATTCAGCTTGCGTTCCTCGCCGTCGGGTTCGCCGCGTGGGCATACGGCCAACGGACCAGCGACCAGCGGCTGGTCTGGGTCGGAATTGCCTTTTTCGCCGTCGCGGTAATACTTCGGTTCTTCAAGCGGCGCGAGTCGAGCACTCACTGACGGCTCCGCGCGCTGAGTGGCCTAAGCCGTTATATTTCAATGCTTATGGCTTCACGCGTTCGTACCGTACCTGAGCTCCTCTCCCCGGCCGGGTCCCTCGACGCCGTCCGTGCCGCCGTGGCCAACGGCGCCGATGCGGTTTACCTCGGTACCTCGCGCTTCAACGCCCGCGACGAAGGCGCCCAGCTCACCCTCGACGAGCTCGGAGTCGCCTGTCGGATCGCCCACGAACGTGGGCGTAAGATCTACCTCACGCTGAACATCCTCACTAAGCCCGCCGAGCTGGTCGACGCACTGATGCTCCTCGGCGACGCGGTCGATCGCGGCATCGACGCCGTGATCGTTCAGGACCTCGGCCTCGTCCGGCTCATTCAGCGCCTGTATCACGATCTCGAGATTCACGGCTCGACACAGATGACCGTGCACGACGCCTCGGCCGCCGCCGTCCTCGAAGAGATGGGCGTCGACCGTGTCGTGCTCGCACGCGAGATCACCCTCGACGACATCCGCGCCATCCGCAACGCGGTCCCCAAGCTCGGTCTCGAAGCCTTCGTGCACGGCGCGCTCTGCATTTCTTACTCGGGCCAGTGCCTCATGTCCGGCATGATCTCGGAGCGAAGCGCCAACCGCGGCTCGTGCGCGCAGTCCTGCCGCAAGGACTACGTGCTCACCGACGCCGCCTCGCGTCGCGAGCTCGATCGCGGGTATCTGATCTCGGCCAAAGACCTCGCCGCTTACGAGCATCTGCCGGCGATCGCCGATCTGGGCGTCGTCTGCCTCAAGGTCGAGGGGAGAAAGAAAAAGCCCGAGTACGTCGCGACCGTGACGAGGTCGTATCGCGAGTTTCTCCAGCGGCTCGAGCGGGGCGACCGCACGCCGCCAAGTGACACCGAGGTCGCGCCGCTCGTGCAGATTTACAGCCGCGGCTTCACCGGCGGGATGTTTGGCGGCCGCCAGGGTAGGGAGTACGTGACGCGCACGCAGCCCGACAATCGGGGCGTAGTGCTCGGCGAAATCATCGGTTGTGAGCGGGGCGAGCTTATCGTCGACGTCTCCGAACCCATTCGAGTCGGCGACGGTTTGGGCTTCGAGCCGCCCGATCACTTGGGCGGCCCGACTGTCGGGTTCACCGTCACCGCGGTGCGCCCCGTCGCTCGCGACGGCGCGCACGCGACCGTGCGTCAGGCACTCGAGTCGCGCGTGCGCGTGGCGTCAGGTTGGCGAGTGGTGCGCAGCTCGGAGGCCGCGCTGCTCGAGCGCGCGCGGGCGAGCTACGCGGCACTTTCAGGTGAAGCGCGCACGAAGAAATCCCGCCTCGACGTGCGCGTCTTCGGCGCTGCCGGCACTCCGCTCGAGGCCATCGTCTCCGCCGGCGGTGAATCGGTCACCGTGCGGAGTGAGATCACGCTGTCCCCCGCCAGCAAACGGCCGCTCGATGCCGCGAGCTTGCGCGAGCAGCTCGGCCGCCTCGGCGACACGCCGTTCGTCCTTGGCGCCGTCGACGTCACCGGACTCGCGCCGGCACTATTTCTACCGGTCAGCGAGCAGAATCATCTCCGGCAGCAAGCGGTCGAGCAGCTCACGCTCCGGCGCGACTGGGCGGCGGAAACCGCGCTCGCCGAGCGGCGCCGGAGCGTCGAGGCGGCGGTAGCGTCGGTGCGCGCCGTCCCAACGGCTGCGCCTTCCGGCTCGGAGTCAAACGGAAACCGGCCCTCGGCGGCTTCGTTCAGTCTCACCGCGCAGGTGTATCGCGTGGAGGATGCCGACGCGGCCGCGGATGCCGGCGCGACCGAGATCTGCTTCGATCCGTTTCTTCGCCACCCGACGCTGCCGCTGACCCGGCTTCGCGCGCTCGGCGCGTCGCTCGCCGACCGCGGGATAGCACTTCGTCTTCGCACTCCAACCATAGTGCGTCCAGAGGAGCGGCCCTCGATTCAGAAATGGCTCGACCTCGGCCTTCCAATCTTGAGCGGTCACCTCGGGCTCGTCGCCGAGCTCGCGCGCGCGGGCCGGGACGTGATCGCGGACTACGCCGTGAACGTCTTCAACGCCCACAGCGCAGCGGAGCTTTTTCGGCTTGGCGCCCGTCGCGTCGTCGCGTCGGTCGAGCTCACGGTCGACGAGCTCGCACAGCTCACCGCACCGTGGGACGGCGGAGGATTCGACGTGTTGCTCTTCGGTCGCCCTGAGGGGATGACGATCGAGCACTGCGTGCTGTCGGCGGCATTCGACCGCGAGCCGACGACCTGCCGCGACCTCTGCGTGCAAAAACACCCCATCGTCGAGCTCACCGATCCGACGGGCTATGTGTTCCCCGTGGCGACCGATTCCGCGTGCCGAAATCGCTTGCTCCATTCACGACCTGTCGACGGCTCGGAGTTCCTGCCAAGACTGTGGCGTTCCGGGCTGCGCGGTTTCCAGCTCGTGTTCAACGTGCCTGGCGACGACCTGTCGACGATTGTGCGCCGCTACCGTGCCGCGCTCGATGCGCTGGCCGGCGGCGAACGGCCGGACGTCGAAGCCGTGCGTCAGATTTTCGGCGGCGAGTTCACCCGAGGTCACTTCGCTCGTGCGGTGTGATCGGCTGGCGTTCAGCCGATTTCGGCGGCGATTTGCTGTCGAGCGAGACGGCGTGATTCCGGCGCTCGAACATGCCGGGCGCATCGTGCCGGCATGACCTCAGCCCAGACCCAACGGCGTGCGGCCGGCGACGCGCCCGCGCGCACCGTCGAACACGCGCGCGCCGCGCTCCGCGAGCACTTCGGCTATCCGGCATTTCGGCCCGGACAGGAAGCGGCGGTCGCTTCGGTGCTCGCCGGCCGGGACACACTCGTCGTGCTGCCCACCGGCGGCGGAAAATCGCTCTGCTATCAGGTGCCGGCGCTGATGCTCCCCAAGCTGACCGTCGTCATCTCGCCGCTGATCTCGCTCATGAAAGATCAGGTCGACGCGCTTGCCGCGCGCGGCCTGCCCGCGACCTTCGTCAACAGCACGCTGTCTGGATCGCAGATCTCTGATCGCCTGGCCCGCGCCATTCGCGGCGACGTGAAGTTGCTGTATGTCGCGCCGGAGCGGTTCGACGCCGGTTCGACGGCCGAGCGGCTGCGCGATGCCGGCGTCTCGTTGCTCGCCGTCGACGAGGCGCACTGCATCAGCGAGTGGGGACACGATTTCCGGCCGAGCTATCTGCGCATCGCTCACGTGCGAGAGCAGCTCGGATGGCCGCCTACGGTTGCGCTCACCGCGACCGCCACGCCGCACGTTCGTAAGGACATTGTCGCGCAGCTCAAGCTCGACGCGCCCACGACGATCATCACCGGCTTCGACCGCACCAATCTCACCTACTCGGTCGTACCCACCCGCACCGACGCCGACAAGGACGACGCGCTCGTGCATCTGCTGCGCGGCAACGCGGGGCTCGCCGTCATCTATGCATCCACACGAAAGGCAGTCGAACGGATCGCGCTGCTCCTCGAGCGAGCAAAGATCCCCGCCGCGGCCTACCACGCCGGCCTCGACGACGAGCGGCGCCATGACGTGCAGGATGCGTTCATGTCGGAGAAGGTACGCGCCATCGTCGCTACCAACGCCTTCGGCATGGGCATCGACAAGCCGAACGTGCGCCTCGTCGTGCACTACGCCCTGCCAGGCACGCTCGAGGCGTACTACCAGGAAGCGGGTCGCGCCGGCCGCGATGGGCAGCCGGCCGCGTGTTACCTGCTCCACGCCTTTCCCGACCGCTTCACCCACGAGTTCTTCATCAAAGGCGCGTACCCCGATCGCTCAGTCATCGAGGAAGTGTACGCCACGCTCTGCCGCGTGGCCGACGAGAGTGGTGCAGTGGACCTCTCGCCGGAACAGCTTGCCACCCGCATCAAGAGCAAGGCGGGCGCGCGCGACATCGAGTCGGTGCTCCGCATTCTGACGCAAGCGGGCGCGTACCGCGTCGAGCCCGAAAGCGGCGCGCGTGTGTTCGTGCGTCTGCTCGCGACGCCCGAGCGCATCAAGCGCGAGCTCGGCTCGGCAGACTCGCTCGAGATCGGCATTCTCCGCGCAATGTGGCGGGTCGCCGGCGCGTCGCTGAGCGAGGGCGCACCAATCGATCTTGATGGACTGCCGCCGGGGTTCGGCGGTGGACAGGGCGCCATGCCGCTACTGGACGGCCTCCAGTCGCGGCAGTTCCTCGAATGGCGCCGGTGCGGTTCCGGCGCTGCGCTCACCGCGCCGAAGAAACCCATCACCGCGTTCCGCATCGACTGGGACACGCTCGAGCGCCGCCGCAAGGCGGACCTTCAGAAGCTCGACGCCATGCAGCAGTACGCGTACACGAAAGGCTGCCGTCGAAGCTTCGTGCTGCGATACTTCGGCGAC
>JBIOHX010000020.1:0-19986 GCA_044449465.1 Gemmatimonadales bacterium
GTGAAGGCCTTCGTCAGCACCTCTCCCTTCCGCGACCACCCGGGCAACCCGCCGAGCGCGCGTTGAATTTCCAGATCAGAGAGCTTTTGTCGCATGCGGCGTCCGAGTTGCGGGTGCGTGCTGCGGTGACGGACATACTACTATGGTCGGGCTCCCTGAGCCACGCCCACCGGCGCTTTCGGAACGCGTTTGGTGTGGCTTGCTCCGCGCTCGTCGTGTCTGCCGCCTCGGCTCGAGCCCAAGCGTCGGGCGCCTCCACGCGCGCCGATTCCAGCGCGGACTCGATCCCCGCGCGACCGACCCACCCGCTCTCGGCGCATTACCGGACCTACTTCGCGCTCGGCGCCGCGACGAGCCTCGCGCTGCACGAGACCGCGCACATCATGACCTCCGTCGCGCTCGGCGCTCACCCGACGTTCGGGTTCAACAACGGCCGGCCGACGATTTACTCGGGGATCATCGGCGACGTCGACCATCACAAGCAGTTCCTGTTCTCGGCGGCAGGGCTCACCGTGCAGACGCTGCTCGACGAAGCGATCCTCGATGTTCCGCACCCTCGCGGCAGTGCCTTCGAGCGCGGCGTGCTCGCCGGCGGCCTCGGCACCACGATCTTCTATCTGACCATTGGCCGCACTGGGTCGGTGAGCGACGTCGAGCTCATGGCGGCGATGCATGGCATGACGAAGACGCAGACGACGCTGCTCTTCGGCGGCATCTCCGCGCTGCAGATCGTGCGCATCCATCGTGATGGCCACTACGCCAACTTTTTCGGGCGGCCAGGGCGAGACGGCGGCTTCGACTTCGGCGTCGAGGTGAAGCCCGAGTAAGGTGACGGACGCCGGGTTGATGCTTCGGGGTTCATTCGGTATACTCCGAGCTCGCCCAGGAGTCGATGGCCCATGGTCAAACCCAAGCTCGAGCAGCATGCGCTGTTCGACGCGAACGTGCTCGGACGTCCGCTCCCGCTCGTCGGTGAGCAGAAAGACATCCGATACTTTGGGACGATCGCGCGCAGCGTGCTCAACGGGCCCGAGACGACGGGGATGGGCTTCTGGTCGATCAACCCGTACGTGGGCTGCGCTTTCGGATGCGCGTACTGCTACGCGCGTTACGCACACCGCTGGGTTCTCGACCGGCATGCCGCGGCCAATCCCGATCACGACGATATGCAGTCGGCGCGCGACACGCTGCCGCCGTGGCTCGCGTTCGAGCGTCGCATCTTCGTCAAACAGAACGCGGCCGACGTGCTGCGCCGCACGCTGCGCCACGGTTCTGAAAAGCACGCGGCGCTTCTCGAGGGGGAAACGATCGTCATCGGCACGGCGACGGATCCCTTTCAGCCGGCGGAGCGCCGCTTTCGCGTCACGCGCTCGGTCCTCGAGGTGCTCGCCGAGCACGCCGGCCTCTCGGTCTGCATCATCACCAAGAGTCCCCTCATCACGCGCGACATCGACCTGCTCAAGCGCATCGATCGCAACTCGACTCTTTCGATCCACCTCTCGCTCATCTCGACCGACCGCGAGCTGGCGCGCCGCCTCGAGCCCCGCGCGCCCACGCCCGAGGCCCGTCTCCGTGCCCTCAGTCGGCTGCGGGAAGCGGGAATCGAGACCGGGATCAACGTTATGCCCGTGCTTCCCGCCATCACGGACGATCCCACGGCGCTCGAGACGCTCGTACGCGAGGTCGCATCTCGCGGCGCATCGTACGTGAATGCGTGCGCGCTGCGACTGCGGTCGAGCGCGCGCGCGCGATACCTGCCGTTCATCGACCAGGAGTTTCCACACCTCGCCAAGCGCTACCGCGCAACGTACGCGTTCGACCACAAAGTGAGCTCGACGTACAGCACAGCGCTGAGCGAGACGATGCGCGCGCTGTGTGAGAAGTACAGCGTCGCGTACGGCTTCTACGGCCGCGCTCCCGATGGTCCGCGCACCGGCGAGCTCATCGCCTCGCGATTCGCGGGCGCGGAGCAGTTGGAGCTCGAGCTCGCCTCAGCCGACGAGCCGCTGCGCGCCGACTGAAGCTCAGTTGGCGCGCAGCGCGATGATCGGGTCGACGCGCGACGCGCGGCGTCCGGGCGCGAGGCCGGCAATGAACGCCGCGATGGCAAGCACCGTGGCCGCGCCGATCAACACCCTCGGATCGGCCACGCCTACGTCGTACAGTTGCGAGGCGATGGCGCGCCCGGCAATCAGCGCGAGCGGTGCGCCGACTGCAAGCCCGACCGCGGCGATGCCGAGCGTCTCACGCATGACGAGCCACAGCGCATCGGTCGGCGCGGCACCGAGGGCCATGCGAATGCTAATCTCCGCCGCGCGTCGCTCGACGGTGTAGGCGACGACGCCGTAGACCCCGAGCGCTGCCAAACCGAGCGCGACGACGCCGAACAACGTCGCGAGCGCTGCGGCGAAGCGTTCGCGGGCGAGCGTGTCGTCGAGGAGCTGGCCGACGGACGTGATGCGGCGGATCTGTGCGCCGGAGACTGACTCGTTGATGGTGCGACGCACCGGCGCCGCGATGGAGACGGGGTCGACGTCGGTGCGGACGGTCAGCGCGAGAACGTTTTGGGTCCAGTACGTGGCCACCTGGTCGAACGGCATGTACCACATCACCGTCGGGGCACCGCGGAGTTCGCCGTATTTCGCATTGCGCGCAACGCCGACGATTCTGAGTAGTCGATGATTCTTCAACGCAAGAATCATCGAGGTTCCAACCGGATTTCTCGCGCCGAAGTAGCGCCGCGCGAACGATTCGCTGACGATCGCGACCGGCTCGCTCGTCGCGACGTCGTGTGAGTCGAAGTCGCGCCCGGCGACCATGCCGATGCCCGTTGCCGTGAAATATCCAGCCGAGACGCCGTTGAACTGCGGCGGCTGCTCGTCGCGCTGAGCAACGTAACCGGGCACCTCCTCGGGTAGAAACGCCATGAAGTCATTCATCGCTGGCACGCCATACGAAATTGCCGCCAGGGCCACCCCCGGGAGTCCGGATACCGCGGCAAGCACCTGCCTCGCGAGCGCGCCTGGTCGCGATTCGGCAGGCGCGTGCCGCAGATCGAGGCGCGCGAGCAGAACTTGCCGCGTGTGAAATCCTCCGTCGCCGCGCTCGAGGTTGCGCAGCGTGGCGACGAACAGCGCGGCAGTGGTCGCGAGCACCAAAGCCAGTGCGATCTGCACCCACACGAGTCCGTGCTCCAGGCGCGCGCCGCGTTTACGACGAAGCCGTTCGGCGCCGGTCAGCGCGGCAAGAATATCGGCCCGGGACGCGCGTCGCGCGGGCCACACACCGGCCATCAGTGCGCAGCCGAGCATCGTGATGACGGTGAACAACAAGATGGCCGGACTCACGCGCCACGCGATTACGTCGCCAAGCTGAATCGCGTTCGAGGGCAGCTCGTGCAACAACAACATCGTCCCGAGGTAGGCGAGCACGAAACCGAGCGCCGTTCCCCCTAGCGACAGCTGCAGCGTTTCGGTCAGCAGCTGCCTGAGCATGCGCCCGCGACTCGCGCCCAGCGACAGGCGCACCGCGAATTCGCGCTCGCGCGCCGCGGCGCGCGCTAAGAGCAGCGTGCCGACGTTCGCGCAGGCGATGAGCAGGAGCACCGCGACGCCGCCCATCAGCGCGATGAGCACGCGTCGATACTGCCCGCGGAAGTCCGTGCCCCAAGTGATGCCATGACTCGCGTCGATTACCTGGATGTGCGGGCTCGCATCGGCAGTGTCCTCCCAAAAGCCGAATGCACTGGTCGGCGCCTCTGACGGCGGGACGGCGCGCGGCTCTGGGCCGCTCCGTGCCGAACCGAACCCGCTCGCGGCGAGATCGGCACAGCACTGTCGGTAGGCAATCGATACGAGATTCTTCATGCCGGCGTCGTCGGCGCCGCGTGGAAAACGTGCCACCATCGCGATGTCCGCCACCGAAGGGTCGTCGCCAAGGGGGGCGGCGCTCGTTAGAGGAACGGCTAGCGAGAACGGATGGGCGAAGAAAAGATCGCGGTACGAGGCCGGCATGACGCCGACGATCGTGTACGGCGCGTCGTTGATCTTGATGGTCGCGCCGACGACATTGGGCCGCCCTCCGAGGTGCTGACGCCAGTAGTCTTCCGACACCACGGCCACCTGCGCCAGCGTCGAGGCATCGTTCTCGGAGAGCGTGCGGCCAAGCAGCGGCTTCGCGCGCAGCAAGTCGAAGTAGCCGCCGCTCACGAGCTCGATCCACAGATCGGCCACGTCGTTCGAGGCGACCACGGCGGCCGCATCGATGCGATACCCCTCAATCGGCGGCAGTCCGGGCAGCCGCGCGAACCGCTCGTATGCGTCGAACGGCATGCTGGTTTTGTAGTGCGCTTTGACCGGACGCAGCGCGACCAGCTCCTCTGCATGCGAGATCGGAAGCCGCCGCAGCAACACCGTATCGAGCAGTCCGAAGATCGCGGTGTTCGCGCCAATCACGATCGCCAGCGAGAGCACGACCACGGCGGTGAACGCCGGCGCGCGCCGGAGCGAGCGCAAACCATAGCGGAGATCGCCACCGGCGGAGGCAAAGAATCCGCGGACGCCGGGGCGTTTGTCCGTGTTGGCGCCGATCGGCGACTGCGGACGCCGCCCGCGCGCGCGCGCGGCCATCATGACCTCCGCCAGCGTCGACGAATCGTCGACCTGCGCCAGCAAGTGCTCGCGCGCCACAGCGGACTCAATTCCGCGACCCAAGAGTTCCGCGTGTTGGTCCTCCAAGTGTTGCGCGAGCTCGTCGACGACCTCCGCCTCGCTCGCCGCATCCACCCCCTCTCCGCCGATCCGGCTCAGCCGCGCGCGAACTTCGCCGCGCCAATCGATCGTCCGCTCACGCATGGCGCAGCCCCGCCACGCGAGCGATCGCCACCGCGAACTCGCGCCAGCTCTTTCGCTGCGCCTCGAGCGTCGCCAACCCCTCGGCGGTGATTGAGTAGAAGCGGCGGCGGCGTTCTTTCGGCTTCTCCACCCACCGCCCAACGATCCAACCACGCTCCTCCATGCGGTAGAGCAACGGATAGAGCGACGCGACATGGAAGGTCAGCACGCCCTTCGAGCGGCTCTCGATCAGCTTCGACAGCTCGTAGCCGTGCCGCGGCTCGGCTTCGAGCAAGGAGAGGATGAGGAATTCGGCGCTTCCCTTCTTGAGCTCTGGCGTCAGCATCAGCGGACCATATGTGTGACTTCCACATATATCACCGCTTCCGCTAATCGGCAAATATCACATTCCTTCGACAGTCCACAAAACAGGTCCGAGAATGTGGACTCCGCCTTGCTTTCGGTTTATCTTCGGCATAGCTTCTTCGCCCCCATGTCGACCTCCGTTGCCGCCCTCCGCGCGCTCATTCAACAGCGCTTTCCCGACGCCACACCGCTCACCGGCCAGCCGGACAGCGCGCGCACCACCGAACAGGTCGCCACCGGCATCGCTCCGCTCGATCACATCCTCCCCAACGGCGGGCTCCCCCGTGGCCGGCTCTCTGTCTGGGCCCCGCAAGGAGGCGCCACGTCTATCCTCCGCGCCGCCTGTCACGCCACCGTCGCCGCCGGCGAGCGCGCCGCCTGGATCGACGGCGACAATACCGTCGCCGGCGCCTTCTGGGACAACGGTCTCTGCCTCGTCCGTCCCAAGTCGCGCCTCCACGCCCTCCGTGCCGCCGAGGAACTGCTCCGCTCGGGAGGCTTTTCACTCCTCGTATTAGCGGGGGCTGAACCCCAGGGCACCGAGACCGTCCGCCTCACCCGCACTGCTCGCGAAGGTGGCGCTGCCCTCGTCACCGTCGGCTCGGCCGCCGCCATGGCCAGCCTCCGCCTCACCTCCACTCTCGTCCACTACCGCTGGCGGCGCACGCCATTCGGCGACCCCGCCGTCCCATGCGACGCCACCGTCCGCGTCAACGCCCGAGCCGTCGGTTTGAGCGCCCACACGGAGTTTTCCATTCCGGTGCTGCACCATGAGCTACGTCTGTCTCTGGAGTCCGAGCTGGCCGACCGGCGCGGACTTCCCCGCTGATCTCGCGGCGAGCTTGCTCGAGCACGCGCCGCGCGTGGCGATCGGCGAGCGCTCGCTCGTCTGGGGTGACGCGCGCGGCCTCCACGGCGCCGCGCTCGCCGAAGACATGCTGCGCGTGGCGAGCGACTACGGTGTCGACGACGTCCACGCCGGCGTCGCCGCAACGCCGGTCGCCGCCGAGGTCGCCGCGACGCAGAACGTGCTGAGCGCCGCCCAGACCGCCGCGCCCATCCTCGTCAAGCCGGGACAGGACCGCGCCTTCATCGCTTCCTACCCGCTCACCGTGCTCTCGCCCTCCGAGCCGCTCGCCGCGCTCCTCATCGGGCTCGGCATCGAGACCTGCGGCGCGCTCGCCGCCCTCGAGGCCGAGTCGATCGAGGTCCGCTTGGGCGCCGAGGGCGTCCGCCTCTGGCGCCGCGCTCGCGCCGACGATGAACGTTGGCTCTTTAAACTTCCCATACGAGCCCTGCCCAGCGCGTCGCTCGAGTGGGTCGAGTATGGGCTCAAGGATCCCGAGCGGCTCCTCTTCGTCATCAACTCCCTCGCCGGCACCGTCTGCGCCTCGCTCGTCGAGCGGGGCGAGCGCGCCCGCGAGATGGCCCTCGTCTTCGCCCTCGGCAACCGCACCCAGCGCACGCACATCATCCGCTCATCGCGGCCGAGCGCCGAGCAGAAGCGCTGGACGCGGCTCGCTCGCGAAGCGCTCGACACGATCACGCTCCCCGATGCCGTCACCGGCGTGACGCTCCGCGTCGAATCCGTCACCGGCAACGACGGCGCGCAGGGCGATCTCTTCGACCGTGGCTTCGCCAGCGCGCCCGCCGTCGAGGACGCGATCATCCAGCTCACCGACGACCAAGGCGATGTCGTCGTCCAACCGGTCAACAGCGAACACCCGCTGCTCGACGAGCGCACCACCTGGACGGTACGCGGCGCTCCCGCCACTCACGCGCGGCGCGCCCCCGCCGCCGATCCCGCGCTCACGCTCCAGCTCCTTCCCACGCCAAAGGTCGTCACCGTGGATACCGAGACACGGCGCGATCACGAAGTGCCGGTGCGCTACATGGACAACAACGAGTGGCATTCCATCGTCGAAGCCGCGGGCCCCGACCGCGTCTCCGACAGCCGGCGCACCGCCCGCCAAGGGGCATCACCCGCGCGCGAATATTTCCGCTGCGTGCGCGAGGACGGAATGATGGTCTGGCTCTACCACGGCTTCGACCATCCTGGACAGCAAACTTCGGACTGGTTTCTCCACGGTTGGTGGGATTGAACTGGGATTGAACTGGGATTGAACGAACGAACCGCGAACGCGAGGACGACATGACGCAGCTGACGGGCGCCTTCAAAGTGATGGGTTGGGACGAGCGGTTGTACGACAGCGTGCCGGGCCACCCGAAGCTCACGCGCGCCGACGTGACCTACGAGCTCTCGGGCGGCATCGACGGCGAAGCGTCGGTCAACTATCTCATGGCCTATCGGCCCGATGACGCTGCGTCGTACGTCGGACTCATTCGCATCACCGCGCGGATCGGCGACCGCCAGGGCAGCTTCGTCGCGCGCGACGTCGGCTCATTCGATAACGGCATCGCCAACAGCCGCTGGACCATTCTTCCCGGCTTGGGCACCGACGGCCTCCGCGACATCCGCGGCGAGGGGCACTTCACCGCTTCCACCGACGGCTCATCCTATCTACTCGACGTCGACCTCCCCGATCTCTCGCCGCGCGCCGATCTCGCGTGATCGTACATGGCTGCCTACACCGAGCTCCGCGCGCACACCTGCTTCTCTTTCTCCGACGGCGCCGTCTCCGCCGAGGCGTTGGCGAAGCAGGCCCGCCAGCTCGGCTACACCCATTTAGGGATCTCTGATACCGCGGACTTGGGCGGCATCGCCAAGTTTGCCGTCGAGGCGATGTCGCCGCTCAAGGATCCGCTCTGCGAGCGCGTCGCGCATCACGACGAGGATGCTTGCGCGGCCTGCCAGTTTCCCGTGCAGCCGATCGTCGGCGCCGAGCTCGTCGTCGACGGCTTCCCCGCCGCGCTCTACGCGCGATCGGACGCGGGCTACCGCAATCTTTCGGCGCTCGTCACACTGGCCCGCGTCGGCCAATGGGAGTCGTGGAATAAGAAGACACAGAGCAAACGTCGCGGCCGTCCCAAGATCACCTGGGCGCAGCTCGCCGCGCACGCGCGCGACCTCCACGCGCTCACCGGACCGGCGTCGGGCGAGCTCGCCTCGCTCCTTCGCGCCGGCAGGAGCGACGACGCGCGCCGCTGCCTGAATCGCTGGCGCGAGCTCTTCCCCGACGGCGCCCTTTCTATAGAAGTGCAGCTCCACCACGCCGGTCCGTACGAGTCAGCGCTCGCCGCCGAGCTGATCGCGCTCGCCGAGTCGAGTGGCGTACCCTGGGTCGCGACGCAGGATCCGCGGTACGTCGACGACCGCGGCTGGCTGGTGCATGACCTCCTCACCGCGCTCCGCTACGACGTCACCGTCGACGTCGCGCGCGAACGCGGACTGCTGCATCCGAACGGCGATTGGCGACTCTTGTCGCCCGCCGCGATGGCGCGGCGTTGGCGCGGGCGCGAAGAAGGATTGCGTGAGAGCGTACGCGTCGCCGAGGAGTGTACGGGCTTCATGCTCGACTGGATGCGCCCGCCGCTGCCGGACTTTCGAAAGGCCAAGCTCGCCGCCGGCATGTCGCAGGCAGATGACGGCGAAGCGCTCCGAATGTGGACGTACGAGGGCGCGCGCACGCGGTGGGGCGCCGCGCTGTCGGCCAGCGAGACGGCGCAACTCGAGCATGAGCTGTCGTTGATCGGGCGGCTCGGGTTCGCGGGCTTCTTTCTCGTCATGGCGGACGCGGTGCGCTTCGCCAGACACGAGGGCATCCTCTGTCAGGGGCGGGGCAGCGCGGCGAATTCGGCGGTCGCCTTCTGCCTCGGCATCACCGCTGTCGATCCGGTGAAAAACGGACTGCTGTTCGAGCGCTTTTTGTCCGACGCGCGCGTCAACGGCCGCGCCGAGCCGCCGGACATCGACGTCGACTTCGAGCACGAGCGGCGCGAGGAGGTGCTCGACTATATGTATCGGACCTACGACCGCGCGCACGCCGCGATCACCGCGGTGACGCAGTGCTTCCACGCGCCGACCGCCGTGCAAGACGCCATGCGCGCGCTGGGATATTCCCCCGAGCAGGCATTCGAAATCTCGAAACGCGTGCACACCGACGAGCCGGCGGACTGTGTCGACGCTGCGCGCGAGATCGCCCATGCGCGCGGGGTGCCGCTGGACGACGCGCGCGGCCGCACGCTGCTCGCGGCGCTGCCCGGGTTCGACGGACTGGCGCGTCTGCGATCGACGCACGTCGGCGGATTCGCGCTCTCGGCGGCGCCACTCGGACGCTATCTGCCCGTGGAGCAGACGACCATGGGGCGCACCATCGTACAGTTCGACAAGGACGACCTCGACATGATCGGCGTGCCGAAGTTCGATTTCCTCGGACTTGGCGCGCTGGCGATGGTGCGCATCGCCTACGACGTCATCGAGCAGCGCACCGGCGTGCGGCCGGAGATGTACGACGTGCCCGACCGCGACGCCAAGGCGTACGACTTGATTCAACGCGGCGAGACGATCGGCATGTTCCAGATCGAGAGCCGCGCCCAGATCAACTCGATCCTGCACACGAAGCCCGATCATTTGTACGATCTCGTCGTGCAAGTGGCGCTCATCCGGCCGGGGCCGATCCAGGCGAACTTCGTCCATCCCTACACGGCGCGCCGCTTGGGCGAGGAACCGGTCGTCTACCCGCACCCGGCGCTCGCCACGGTGCTCGAGCGCACGCAGGGAATTCCGATCTTCCAAGAGCAGGCGATGGCGATCGCCATGCAGCTTGGCGGCTACGATGCGACGAAGGCGGACCTGTTGCGGCGGACGATGGGGAACGTGCGTAAGAAAGGCCGGCTCGAGGCGGCGCTGGTCGAGCTCAAAGCGGCAATGCTGGCCCGCGCAACGCGCGGCGAAATTGAAGGACTGGACGAACCGACGGCGGCGAAGATCTGCGACGACCTGGTGAGTTTTGCGAATTACGGGTTTCCCGAGTCGCACGCCTGGAGCTTCGCGTTGATCGCCTACGTGACGGCGTATCTCAAGGCGCATCATCCGGCGGAGTTTTTCATCGGATTGCTCAACGCGCAGCCGATGGGGTTTTATCCGGTGTCGACGCTGGTGCACGACGCCAAGCGCCATGGCGTGGAGGTACGCCCGCCCTGCCTCGCCGTCGGCGGCGCGGACTGCGCGGCGGAAGAGACGGGCGATGCGGCACGGCCGGCGATGCGTATCGGCTGGCGCTTCGTGCGCGGGATCGGGACCAAGGTGCTCGATGCGTTGAAAGCTGCACGCGCGAACGGCCCCTTCACATCAATCGCCGACGTCGTGACGCGCGCCAAGCTGCCGCGGGTCGACGTGCTCGCACTCGCGCAAGCCGACGCGTTCCAGGTCTGGGCGCCCGACCGCCGGCGCGCAGCGTGGGAGGGACTGCGCGCCTCGGGCGATCTCCTGCCGCTCGCGCCGGCAACGGTCACGTCGCACGACCCGGCGCCGCTCGACCGCGAGCAATTGATCTTCTTGGACTATCACGCCGTTGGTATGAGTATCCATGGTCATCCGATGGAAGCGGTGCGCGCGCGCCTGGGGCGTGGGGGCGCGATCGACAGCCGTGCGTTGATGAATATGCCGAACGGACGGACGGTGACCGTGGCCGGGTTGGTGACGGTGCGCCAACGGCCGGCGACGGCCGGCGGGACGATATTTCTGTTATTGGAGGACGAGTATGGCTATGTGAACGTCGTCGTGCCGATGCCGCTCGTGGCGCCGAACGAGGAGGTCGTGAAGCGCGCGCGGTTCGTGCTCGTGCAGGGGCGGGTCGAGAACGACGGTGCTTCCATCTCGGTGGTCGGTCGGCGGTTCATGGCGCTCGAGGTGGGCGACCTGACGCATCGGGCGCACGAGTTCCGGTGAATCGGCTCCCGGACGCGGGCGCGACGGGCATCGTTTGCTCGGCCACGCGCTCGGCGATACCCTTCCGTCATGCGACCCCTTCGTTATTCCATCAACGTCACGTTGGACGGGTACTGCGATCATCGGGTGATGATCCCGGACGAAGACGTGCATCGTCACGCCGTCGAAAATCTCGCGCAGGCCGATGCCCTCCTGGTTCGCGGGACTGTCGAAGCCGCTCGACTCGAAGCTCGTGAGCCGGTGGAGTTCCGCTCGGGAGGGGTGGCAATGCCGGATGAGCCGCGAACGTAGCCACGGGCGACAATCGCCCGGGCACGCGTGACCATGTTCGATCAAGCCCCGGTGCTGGTCATCGGCGCGAGCGGGCGTGCCGGCCGAGCCGTGGTCAGCGAGCTGCGTCGGCTCGGCCGACCGGTACGGGCGCTCGCGCGACGGTCGGCATCCCCGCCTTTCGCGCCAGACGTCGAAACCGTCATTGGGGATCTCACAGACCCTGATTCTTTGACGCCGGCGCTCGCCGGGATCGACGCCGCGTTCCTGGTCTGGGCGACCGGTCCAGCCACCGTTCCCGCCGTAGTGGCGCGTCTCGCGCGAAGCGTCAGACGGGTGGTCTTATTGTCGTCGCCGCATCAGACGCTGCACCCGTTCTTCCGGCAACCCAACCCCATGGCGGACCTCCACGCTTCCATCGAACGCGAGCTCGCGGCGTCGCAAATCGAGTCGGTCGTCCTTCGACCAGGAATGTTCGCGGCGAACACGCTCGCCTGGTGGGCGCCTCAGATTCGCGCGGGCGCCGCGGTCCGCTGGCCGTACGGCGGGGTCGAGACGGCGCCGATCGACGAGCGCGACATCGCCGCCGTGGCCGCTCGCGCACTATTCGACGCTTCGCTCGTTGGAGGCGACTATGTCCTCACGGGCCCCGCGCCTCTGAGTCACACGCGGCAGGTCGACGTCATCGGTGAAGTGCTCGGTCGCCGGCTGACGTTCCACGAGCTGTCGCCGGCCGAGTTCCGGCGCGAGACGACCGGCAGCTGGCCGCCGTCGGTCGTTGAGATGTTGCTCAATGCCTGGGGTGCGACAGTCGGACATCCCGCCTACGTCACAACGACGGTGGCCGACATTACCGGCACACCCGCGCGTTCCTTCCATGACTGGGTCGTCTCGCAAGTTGACAGCTTTCGGACGACGACTGACTCTCGTTGACGCAGACGAACGAATTGCGTTCCCAGAGCGGAACCGCATTGCCGGTACCGGGTACCGATCCGGCCGCCCACTTTGATCGAGACGACTATCTCATGCGCGTTCGGGGATTTCGCTTTCTAGCCCTTCTCGCTCCCCTGAAGCTCGTCAGTAGTCAGGTTGCTGCGAGTCCCGTGAGCGATTCCTTCCGCAGCTTCAGCTACTATGGCTCCTGGCTGCTGAGCGCGTTGGAGCCAGACGTCGCCTTTCGCGCAGCCGCGAGCGTGAGTACGCGCCGTCTGCTTTCCTAGACGGGTCTCGAGATCTCGCGATGGCCTGGAACTATCGTCGCAAAGGCATCCCCGAGGTGGTTACGAATCGGACCGCCGCCGCTGCGCTGGAGCGTGCGGCAACAGAGCTTGCGTCGGATCTCGCCGGACTGCTCGACGAGAAAGCCCGCGAGGGCGCGCGCAGTGCCGAGCTGGAGGCGGCAGCCGTCGAGGCGATCCGCCGGGGCGACGATGCAGAGGCGCGCGCGGCGCTACTCGAGCGGCAAAACTCTGTGGACCGCGTAAAACAGCTTGACGCCGACGCCGCGGTGGTGCGAGCGATGCTCGTCGAGTGTCGCGAGGTGCTCGATCAGATCGCCGGGTCAATGCCGCCGCAATCTTCCGATGAACCATGAGCCCAGCAACCGACGTCGCCGCAACGTTGCTCGATGCCTGGCGCACTAACGCGCGCGTGACGGCATATCTCATCGAGCACCTCGCCCCGCCGATCTGGAGCGCCGCCCTTCCCGGCGCGCCCCGGCGCACAGTCCGCATGGTCTGCGGCCACCTCCACAACGCACGATGCATGTGGCTCAAGACGCTCGGCCGCGAACACGGCATCGCGACCCCACGCTCCGTCGACCGCCACCGCGTCACGCGGCGCGAATTGCTCGCCGCGTTGGCCCGAAGCAACCGCGGCATCGAAGCGCTGCTCCGGCTCGGGATCGCCGCCGGTGGAACGGTGCCGCCGTCGAGAGCCTACGTCTGGCGCAACCTTCCACTCGATGTGTCACACGTGCTTACGTATTTCGTGGCCCACGAAGCGCATCATCGTGGGCAGATCGTGATGGTCGCGCGACAACTGGGCCATCGTCTGCCGGCGACCGCGTCGGCCGGCCTCTGGCAGTGGACCACGCGCACCCGTGAGACGCGATGACCGACAGACGCTATTCGGAAGACGAAGCCGCCGCGATCTCAGTTGCCTCCGCGCCCGGGCCGCGGCAGCGCGGTCGGCGGCACAATGTTGTTGAGACGCATGTAATTCGCGAGCTGGCTATAGTGATCCTCCAGGTCGAGCGCGTGCCCGAGCACCATCGCCGCACGAGACACGTTTCGCGTGTTCGCGCCGAAGGTCAGCGTAACCTGATCGCCGAGTTTCGAGTCGTCGAGCTGGGCGAATGCACTCTCGCAGAAGGCGAGCGACGCCTTGAGCTTGGCAACGAGCGTATCCTTGGGCCACGTAGCCTTGATCGAGTCGGGAGTCGCCGTGTCCTTCTCCGGCACCGTCGCCTTCATCGCGCCGAACTGGTTGCAGAACAGGTAGTCGTCGCTCGCCACATGCTGCGCGATGTAGCCGATGCTGAGCTGTGCCGGCGTTGGCCGATAGCCGAACTTCGACCCAGGAATCGAGTCGAACGCCTGCGCGATGCTGCGCTGCAGTCCGAGCGTCCGGCCTTTGAACGCCGTCGTGATCGGATTCGCTTGCTGAGTGGCCGACGGCTGCTGAGCCGCGAGAAGCACCGGCAGCCAGAGTGCCAGAATCGCCGCGTAGTATTTCCTCATACGTTCTCCGTAGTAGACGATGGGGACTCGGATTCTCGCCCGATGGGGCCGTTTGCGCAACGGCCTTGCCCCGCTGCGATACATGGTAACGCAAGCTTCAGCCGACAGGCGAGGCGGTGGCTTGATGAAATCCGGTGAAAGACGGTTCCCATGCTGTACGTGAAGCCCTCTACCCGACCGCAAATATCGATTCGTCGAGCGGGCGCGCGCGATGCCAAAGCGCTCACAGTCTTTGCCGCCCAGGCCTTCCGTGACGCGTTCGGTGCCGAGAACACCCCGCACAACATGGAGCGCTACATGACGGACGCATTCTCGCTCGAGCGCCAGGCGGCGGAGATCGCTGACCCGACCGGCGCCGTGCTTCTCGCCGAACGCGCACAGCAGGGCACCGAGGACGGTCTTGTCGGCTACGCGCGGCTCGTGACCGGCGCGCCGCCAAGCGCAGTCGACCCACCTCTCGACGGCCAGGTCGAGTCGCCGGCGATCGAGCTTCGCCGACTGTACGTCGATCGACGCTGGCACGGCGCCGGCGTCGGCCGAGTCTTGATGGACGCCGTGGTCGCGGCCGCACAGGACGCGGGGGCGCGGACTATCTGGCTCGCGGTCTGGCAGCGCAACGCGCGCGCGATCCGATTCTATGAGAAGTGTGGATTCACCCGCACCGGATCGACGCGCTTCCTGCTCGGCGACGATGAGCAGACCGACTGGCTGATGGCCCGCCCGGTCTGAGCGTTTGGCCAGACGGGCGCGACGGAACACCAGGCGGCCTCGCGTGTACGCCGACGCCAAACCGTCAGCCGACGAGCGGACGTATGTCGAATCGCCGGACCCGCCGTCGTCGCACCGGACTCACGCTCGTGTGCCTCGCCCTGGCCGTCGGCTGCGGTAGCAAGGATGCGAAGCTCGTGTCGAACCCGGCTCCGCCGCAACCCGCGGCCATCGCGCTCGACTCGTCGGCGGTCCATCTCGCGATCGGTGGCCAGTACCAGTTCATCGCCATCGTCACGAGCCCCCACGGAGGGGTCTTGGAGAACGCGCCGGTGTCATGGAACTCGATCGACGCATCCATCGTCACCATCACACAGTCGGGTCTCGTGCAAGGCGTTCGCGTCGGCTCCGCGATAATCACCGCCGCGTCCGGTCCGCGCATCGCAACGGCAACCGTCACCGTCGCGGCTCCTTCCCCGGCCCACCGCCCGACATCAATGCGAATTGCCGCGGTCCGCGCAGACTAAGAATAAGAAACTCGAACGTCATTTCTCCAATCCGCCGTGCTCAGTTGCGCGGAGGGGCAATACTCACCTTCCGGCGCGACACACCCACCCGATCGAGACGCGGGGTGTAGCCCCGAAGCCCATGCGCGGAAAGACCTGGATCGCGATCACCGTCCAGGCGATGAGGCAGAACACCACGGCGCCGGCGAATGGCCGCACGAGCTGGTTCCTCCAGGTACTGATCGCCAGCGACAGGCCGCCTGCGATCACCATCGCCTGCGACGCCAGATACGCCGCGAGCGAGAAGCCGCAGTCGTGGCCGTACGGCCACCAATGGAGACCGGCCGTGAGGGCGGCGATGAGCGCGAGGCGCACCCACACGCCGAGCGCGGCCAGCCGTTCTTCCAGGCGGCCGCGGGCGAGGATTTCCTGAACTTTTTGCAGGCGGATCTGTGTCCGGCTTCGGGCGGGAGGCAGACCGTCGTACTCGCGCTCGATCTTGCGGAGCTCGACACTCCAATTGATTCCGCTCACGTGAGGCTGATGGAGGGTGGGGTGTCCGCGGCATAGAGCCGCCAGCGCTAACGCCGCAGCGCGCTAACGCGATCGAGCCAACGGTCGGGTGCGCGCACGTAAGCGTCAGTGACGCGCGACACGCCGCGCGTTGAACGGTCGAAATGCCGCGTTCTTGATCGCGCACGGAATGCGTCAGGAAGTCTGAACTGCGATGACGCCCGCCACTCCCGGCGAAACCTGACTGTCGAGCGCGGCGTGTGTCGCTGCCCGATCCCGGCGCCTGCATGAGCCTGAACGCCCCCCCTTTATCAGTTGGGCTCCCTCGTGCCATAATGCGTGGTGTGCGGCTCGTCGCCGCGCGCCTATTCGCGGTTGTCTTCCCTCCCCCGCTCGAAAGCTGGAGAATTGCTCATGCTGAGACGGTCAGCGCTGTTCGGTTCGGTAGTTTCACTGCTCTTCGCTCTTCCCGCGCTCGCGCAACGGCCCGGGGGTCCGGGCGGCCGCGGCGGCGCTGCGGGCGGCGCCGCTCCCCCTGCCGAAGAAGGCGTGGCCGCCGTCGAAAAGGTGTCGACGACGCACCATACGGTGAGCATCAACGGCCGCTCGATGGCCTACACCGCAAACGCCGGCACCATGATCGTCCGTGACGCCGACGGTAAGCCGACGGGCACGGTGTTCTACGTCGCGTACACGCGCGATCAAGAAGACGCCTCCACGCGTCCGGTGACCTTTTTCTTCAACGGCGGGCCCGGCTCCGCATCGATCTGGTTGAGCATGGGGCTCATGAGCCCGAAGCATCCGGAGATGGGGCCGAACGGCTCGCAGCCGGCGCCTCCGTACGACCTGGTCGACAATCCGTATTCGCCGCTCGACGCGACCGATCTGGTGCAGGTAGACGCGATGATGACCGGCTACTCGCGTCCGGCGCCAGGCGCCAAGGTGTCCGACTTCACCGGCGCATCGAACGACCTGGCGATGTTCGGGCAGTTCATCCGCAACTACCTCGACAAGTACAACCGCTGGGCGTCGCCGAAGTATCTCTACGGCGAGAGCTACGGCACATTCCGCTCGGCGGGTCTCGCATCTGAGTTGCAGAGCGCCGAAGGGATTGAGCTGAACGGCGTCATGCTGCTCGGCACGGTGCTCGATCTCGGGAACATCCAGCCGGGCGCGTCGAACGACCTTCCGTACGAGAGCTTCCTCCCGACGTACACCGCGACGGCTTGGTATCACAAAAAGCTGCCGTCCGATCTGCAGAGCAAGACGCTCGAGCAGGTGGTGCAGCAGGCGCGCGCCTACGCCTTCGGCGGCTACATGGGCGTTCTCGCCAAGGGCAACACGCTGACGCAACCCGAGAAGACCGCGGCCGCGCAGCAGATCTCCCGGCTCACCGGGCTGTCGCCGTCATTCATCCTGAATACCAATCTCCGCGTCGATCCGGGCGTGTTCCGCACCGAGCTCCTCCGCAACGAGCGCGAGACGGTGGGCCGCTACGACAGCCGCATGATCGGTCTCAACGGCAACGCGTCGAGCCAACGGCAGGACTATGATCCGTCGGACGTCGCGCCGGCGGGCGCGTTCATGGCGGCGTACATGCGCTACCTGCACAATGATCTCGACTACACCAACGACCTGCAGTACTACACCGGGGGCCACGCGGGCCGGTGGGACTACACGGGATTGACGGGTGCCGGTAACCTCGGCGCTGGCTATCCGAGCACGTCCGACATGCTCCGGACGGCGATGGCGAAGGATCCCTATCTGCACGTCATGGTCGGCGCCGGCTACTACGACATGGCGACTCCGTTCGCCAACGCCGAATACACCTTCAACCACCTCGGCTACGACCAGACGTATCGCGATCGCGTCGAGTTCAAGTATTACAAGAGCGGCCACATGGCGTACCTGAATCAGGACTCGGCGCGGCAGCTCAAGTCCGACATTGTGAGCTTCATCCAGTCCACGCAGCACCCGGCGAACGTCACGCCGTGAGGCGAATGGCGGCGGGCCATGCCGCTGCTGTTATCGTCTCAGCATCCGCCGCGGGGCTCTGGTCTGCGGCGCGGCGGATGCACCCTGGAGGAGGCGCCTCCGTGCTATTCATGATCGTCGAGCACTTCCGGAACGGCGACCCGACGCTCGTGTGCATGAACAACCGCTCGCGTCGTCACCCATGTTGGCGACATGCTCATCTACTATTTACTACTCGTCCTCGCCGCCTGTGCGGCTCGACAGGGTGCGGCTCGGCCGGCGACGCCGATCTGTTATCGTCTGCATGCCGATCCCTGGTCCCGACCGCTCGGCGCCGATTCCGTCTTTCACGTTCTGCCCCTGGTAATTCGTCTCGACACCCTTCCGGCGCCTCACGGCGGCTGGCAAGTCGGGCCGAACATCGCGTTTCCTAAGCCGTCTGCCGCCCTCCCAGGAACCCCACGATGGATCAGCGTCGCGGATAGCGTTGAGATTCTTTGGTCGAATGGCTTCGCCGTGACGACGGTTCGGCTGGGGCCCGAGCGCGGCGGCGTTCGCGAGGGTCTTGTTGTCGCGCGGAGCGACGCGGCCTCCGCGACACCTCCGCGGGCCGCCGTTCGCGCCCGTCCAGTGGCGTGCCCATCCAAGCGACTCTGAGAAGACTCATGAAGTTGTATCTGATCGAGATCGTGCGCCAATGACGATTGACATTCGTGAATTCAAGTCCGCGGATTACGACGCCGCCATCGCGCTCTGGCGCGCCGCCGATGGAGTCACGCTGCGGGGCGCTGACTCGCGCGATGCCATCGACGCCTATCTGGCGCGTAATGCCGGCTTGAGCTTCGTCGCCGTCACCGGAGGGCGGCTGGTCGGCGCCGTCCTCTGCGGAACCGATGGTCGGCGCGGCTACCTCAACCACCTCGCCGTCGCAGCCGACTGCCGCCGCGCTGGGATCGGCCGCCAGCTCGCCGAACGCTGCGCCGCCGCCTTGGCGTCGCGCGGGATTCGCAAGTGTCACCTCATGGTCGTGTCGACCAATGACGCTGCAAGATCGTTCTGGATGCGCGTCGGTTGGCTCGAGCGCGGCGATGTGATCCTTATGTCGCGGTCTGCCCCGGGCGCGGTCAACCCCTGACACCGCCGTGACAGCCACGGCTTCACGCCACGCGGGATGCTCTACGTGTCACGGGTCTGCGTCCCCAACTAATTCGCTCCCTACGTTGTCCAATCTCGCGACCCTCGTCGATTCGCGGCGCACGTACCACCCTCGCGGACTGGACCGTATTGATGACGTGGATGGCAGCAGCCCTCGGACTCGCACTGAGTCTGCAGGTGCCTCGAGGGACTCACGCCGGCAGCGCCGGCGGAGCCATGGGCGGCCTCGGCCATGTTCCGCCCCCCACCGATAGCGGAGCCGTTGCCATTCGTGCCTCCACGCCGCCGGTCATCGATGGCAAAGAGGATGACGCCGTCTGGCGAGACGCACCCCCGATCACGGCGTTCACGCAATGGCAGCCGACCGACGGAAAGGCGCCGCGCTTCCGCACCGAAGCCAAAGTCGCGTTCGACGCCGCGAACCTCTTCATTTTCGTGCGAGCCTACGATCCGCACCCCGACAGTATCATTCGTCTGCTCGAGCGGCGCGACACGTTCACGCCGTCCGACATGATCTGGCTGTTCGTCGACTCGTACCACGACCGCCGCACCGGCTACGAATTCGGCGTCAACGCCGCCGGGGTAAAGATCGACAAGGCCATCTACAACGACGGCAATGAGGACGGCGCCTGGGACGCCGTCTGGGACGTGGCGACGCGCATCGATTCGCTCGGCTGGACAGCGGAGTTCCGGCTGCCGCTGTCGCAGATGCACTACAGCACCGACCCCGACCATACGTTCGGCTTCACGGTCGATCGCGACATCTACCGGTACAATGAGCGCGTAAGCTGGCCGGCGATCCATCAATCCAAGGCTGGATTCGTCTCCCAGTTCGGCTCCTTGCGGGGCCTCGACGACCTCGAGGCGCCGCGGCGCCTCGAGGCGCTGCCGTACGTCGTGACGAAAAACGCATCGCAGATCTCGAACAATCGCTACGTCGCTCGATCGAACGTCGCGCTCGGCGGCGACTTCAAGTACCGCGTCGCATCGAATCTGACGCTCGACGGCACGATCAACCCGGACTTAGGACATGTCGAGGCGGTCCCGGCGGTACTCAACCTGTCGGCCTA
>JBIOHX010000021.1:0-19548 GCA_044449465.1 Gemmatimonadales bacterium
GCCGGCGAGAGTCCCTCCAGTACGATGCTGGCGTCGGCCGGAGTCGCCGAGGCGCGCGGGTCGCTGCGCGTCGGCGCAACGGCTCGCTATCGGTGGACGCAGCTCGACACTGACCATTCCGGCGCCCTGTCGCTCGATGTCGGTGGCATTCTGGATCGCGTCGCCGGCACGCCGATTCGAATTGCGGCGTCTACCTTTCTCTTGAGCCCGACCAAGGAAGCGACGAGCTACCTTGGCGCGGCCGATCTTCCGGTCTATTCGCGCGACTCGTCGCTCGCCGTGCGCGCCGGTTATGCCGTCAACTTCACGGATACGCGCGGCAACGATCAGTATGCGTTCTCGACGGCGAGCTACCGGCAGCTCGACGGCAGTCTCGGGATCGATCGGTCGGGCGCGTTCGGCAACGTGACGACGCGCCTCCGGCTTGGATTCGGCTTGCGTTACGCCGGCTACACCGTCGCCGTGGGCCGCGAGGACGGCGGTGCCGGTTTGGGTGCCAGTTTTCAATTTCTGTTCACGCGAATCGTGCGATGAGCACCATGATGCCTCAGCCGCCGGCACCACTCAATCTGCTCGACCTCACGCCCGCGGCGGCGGACGATGTGCTGGCCGCATTCTTCGAGGCGAAGGGCGAACCCGGCTACCGGGCCAAACAGGTGGCGCGCCGTCTCTGGACGGCGCCCGCCGCGAGCGTCGAGGCGATGACCGAATTGCCCAAGGCGCTCCGCGACGCCCTCGGCGCGGCATTCACCGTGCCGCGCCTCGAGGTAGCGGCGCGGCAGAAGTCAGCGGACGGCACCGAGAAGTTTCTGTTCCGCTTGGGGGATGGCGAGGCGATCGAGACGGTCGTCATCCCGGACGGCGATCGGGTGACGCTGTGCATCTCGTCGCAAGCGGGCTGCGCGCTTCAGTGCGCGTTCTGCGCCACGGGCGCGATGGGGTTCACGCGCAATCTCACGTCGTTCGAGATCGCGGGTCAGGTGCGCGAGATGCGCCTCCTGTCGCCGGCGGTCGCGGTCACGAACGTGGTGTTCATGGGCATGGGCGAGCCGCTCATGAACTGGAAGTCCGTCGACGCCGCGCTGACCATTCTCAACGATGCCGCGGGGCTCGGCATCGGCGCGCGGCACATCACTGTCTCGACGGTCGGCGTCCTGCCCGGAATCGTCGCGCTGGCCCGGCGGCCGGAACAATTCCGCCTCGCCCTCTCGATCCATGCGCCGAGCGATTCGCTGCGCCGGGAGCTGATGCCGATCAACACGAAGTATCCGCTCGCCGAAGTGATCGCGGCGGCGAAGGAGTTCGACCGCCGCGTGACGTTCGAGTACGTGATGCTGGGCGGCGTCAACGACGGCGAAGAGCACGCGCTACAGCTTGCGGCGCTCGCGCGCGAGTGTCGAGCCTTCGTGAATTTGATTCCGCTGCACTCCGGCGGGGCGCGCGGCTTCACGCCTACGCGTCCGGAGCGAATCCGTGCCTTCGCCCGCGAGCTGCGCTCGGCCGGCGTCGAGGTGGCGGTACGGAAGAGCCGCGGCGTCGACATCGCCGCGGCGTGCGGCCAGCTACGGGTCGAACGGCTCGGCCGGCGGCCGCCACGCCGTCCCCAGCACGACGGCGACATCCAGGTAGCGTGAGCTGTCGGGGCGCGCTTCGACGCGCGCCGGCTGGAGCGACCGCGCGATGCGGCTCGCCCAATCTGGATGGCCCGAGAGATCGAGGACGAGCGTGGTGTCACGCGCGCCGACGACCGTGCCCATGTCGACGACGTCGTAGCCGCGGTCACGCAGGTACGCTGTCGCGCGCTGGGCCAAGCCGCGCGTCTTCGTGCCGTTGAGCACTTGCACCCGAATACGAACGCCCGCCGGCGCCCGCTCGGCGGTCGCGATCGCCGGGCGCGCCGGCCTCTGTCGGCGCGCAACGGTGACGATGACTGGCACGACGATCAACGCGGCGACGACCGCCAAGCCGAGAATCCGTCTCGCCGGGCTCATCTCACAGAGTTCCAGAGCGCCACGGTCTCGGGGAACAGCGCATACCCCTCGCGCAACGCGTACTCGAGTCGCGCCCGGAGCACCTGCCGAAACACGCCGTCGAAGTCGTGCGGCGCGTGTTCGGCGAGGAACGCGCGGTCGCGCCGCGTGAACGAGCGTCCCGGCTCGAGAAAATCCGCCATGAACAGGGCACGGCCAACGCGATCCCACTCCACCGATCCGACGGTGTGATAGCGAATCGCCAGGAGCACCGAGCGGTTGGTTTCGCCCAGCGCTTCGAGCCGGGCCGCCGCCGCGGGACCGTGGAGCACTTCGGCATCGCGCGCAGTATCACCGGTCAGCTCGCGCAGCTCGGAGTCCGGCGCGTCGCGCAACGCGTCGTGCAATGCCCCGGCGCGGAGCCATTCGTCGCGCTCCGCGGGAGAGATGCGCAAGGCGTCGGCCCAGGACGATAACAACGTCGTGACGCGCTCGATGTGGGCGCGGCGCTTGGGCGTGACCATTGCCCACGCCGGCAGCTCGATGCCGCGCGGCTGCGTGTTCGCCGCGCCCGTCATCGGCGCCCCCGTCGTCGGCGCGCCTTTTCGAGCTCGGCGAGCTCGCGCCGCCAGAACTCCCGGTTCGGCAGCTCCGGGTGCGGCACCGTCAGGTGCGGCGTGTTCACGATTTGCGCATCGAAGCGAACGATGTCCAGATCGAGGGTGCGGGGTCCCCAGTGCTGGCCGCGGACGCGGCCTTCGCGTGACTCGATGCGCCGAAGCTCATCGAGCAGCAGCTCCGGGGCGAGCGTGGTTTCCGCGGCGACCATCTGATTGAAATAGGGCGGCTGAGCGACCGGGCCGATCGGCGCCGTTTCCTCGATGCTCGATGCGGCGACGAGCGTCGTCCCGGGCAGCGATGCGATCGCCGCGCGCGCTCGAGCGAGGTACCCGGCCCGATCTCCAAGGTTGGAGCCGAGCGCGATGTACGCGACGTCACGCATCGGCCGCTCGCTCGGCGACGACTTCGGCATAGTCGAGCGGGCCGCCGAGCGCGACGTGCGGCTTCCGCACTGCCACGCGCGCCGATCGCACGCGCGAGCTGTAGGCGATCGTCTGCTCGGCGATGGCGTCGGCGATCTGTTCGAGATAGTCGATCGGGCCTGGCGCCACCACGCGCGCCACGAGCTCATACAGGGCTCGATAGTCCACGACCGCCGCACCGTCGCCCGCGGCGACACGCACGGTCAGGTCGATCTCGACCGGCTGCGGCGTGACGCGCTCGTGCGGCAGGATGCCGACGAGCGTGTGAAAGCGCATGGCGCGCAGCGTGATCTCGTGCTGTCCCGTCATGTCGACTTGCGCCGGGGGCCGCTCAGGCGGCGTCGATCGCCACGCGAAGCGACGCGGCGAGTGTCGCCGCGCGCTCGACGCTCTCGCCGGATGCGCGCACGATGGCGCTGCCAACCACGACACCATCCGCGATGCGGGCGACCGCCGCGGCGTGCTCCGGCGTCGAGACGCCGAAGCCGACGCACACGGGCAGCGTCGTCGCCTCGCGCAGCCGTTTGACGGTGGCCGGAAGCTCGTTCGGCAACGTATCGCGCACGCCGGTCACACCGAGTCGGCTGATCAGGTAGACGAATCCGCTGCCGTGGGCGGCGATCTCCTTCATGCGGGCGGCCGGCGTGGTCGGCGCCACAAGACGGATGAAGGCGAGCGGCCCCGAGCCCAAGCGAGCCTCCAAATCCGGGTCGGCCCCGACGGGGAGATCGGTGACGAGCAGGCCGCCGAAGCCGGCGTCGGCGGCGCGCGCGAGCGCGTCGGACCCCGCGGCGAGCACCGGATTGAGATAGCTGAAGAGCACGAGCGGAATTCGCGGCGCCGCGCGGCGCGCGATCTCGAGTAGGCGGTCGAAGTTCATGCCGCCTTCGAGCGCACGCTGCGAGCTTTTCTGAATGACCGGACCGTCTGCCATCGGGTCGGAAAACGGCAGCCCGAGCTCGATCACATCGGCGCCCGCCTGCTCCAGGGCTTGAATCAGGCCGACCGTACGCTCGTCGTCGGGGTAACCGCCCGTAATGTACGGAACGAGCGCCCGCTTTCCATTTGCGCGCAGCGCGGCGAATCGATGCGCGATCCGGTCAGACGAAGTAATCACCGACGCGGACGCCATAGCGTTCTGGGTTCTCGGTCTTGATGATGGTGCGGAGGAAGACGGCCTCGGCGTTGCGGTCGGCGAGGTCGACGAGCGTGCCGGGATGGAGGAGGTTGCCTTGCTCGTCGCTGATGATACGCACGATCGGCCGCGATAGCATGTCGGCCAGTGGGTTCGGCGCGTGGACGACGCCGAGCTCGAACGTATCGAGCACGACCAACGTGCCGACCGGATAGATGCCGGTGAGATTGATGAACGCCTTGACGATGACGGGGTCGGCCCCACGGCGCGGATTGTCGCGCAGCTCGGCCATGACCTGCGCGGGCGTGAACGGGACGGTTTGATAGGCGCGCCGCGACGTAGCCGCGTCGAAGCTGTCGGCGATCGCCACGATCTTGCTGAACACACTCAGCGTCCGCGGACGGACGGCGCGCGGGTACCCGGTGAGATCGCGTTTCATGTGGTGCTCGTGGGCCACGATCATGGCCCGGTACGGGAGCTCCTGGGCGCCGCGGATCTGGAACAGCGATAGCACGCCCATCCACGGGTGGTTGGCGATCATGCGCCACTCGTCATCCGTGAGGCCGGTCATCTTGTTCAGCACTTCTTGCGGTACGCGCGACTTGCCGATGTCGTGGAAGAGCGCCGTCATGCCGAGATCGTAGAGCTGCAGCTTGGTCAACCCGAGCCGTTTGCCCAGCGCCACCGAGAAAATGCAGACGTTGACGCTATGCGTGAACGTGTATTCGTCGTAGTCGCGAATCGTCGTCAGGCCGATGAGCGACGTTTCCTCGTTCAGGATCTGGTCGACGATTCCCTGCACCACGCGCTTGATCTTCTTCACGTTCGGGCTGCCGCCCATCCGCACCGACGACATGAGCTCGCGCGTCGCACTGACCGATTGCGCGTAGGTGCGTTTCGCACGCTCCTTGTTCTTCTCGCGGTTGTCGCCGCCGGGATCGGTCGGCGCCGAGAAGGTGAAGGCCGCGACGCCGGCGGCGTCGAGCTTGCGCATCAGCTGTTCGAGCCGTTCGGCGCTGTCATCGGAGCCGGGCGCTTGGAGGAGCGACAGGAAGACGAGCCAGTCTTTCGCGGTGATCGCCGGCGCGATCGTCACCGAACCGATCCCCGAGGCACGAAGCAGCGAGAGCAGATGGCTGAAGCTGGCGAAATTGTCGAGGTCGAGCCGAAGGCGGATCTGATTGATGAAGATGAATTCGCCCGAGATGCGTATCTCGAGCTCGCCGTCGCTCGCGATCAGCTCTTTCGTCTGCCGGGTGAGGTCGGCGAGCGCCTTCTGCACGGCCGCGTTCTCGACGGGATAGAGCTTGACGGCGCGGAGCGCGCCGTACGTCGCGAAGATGAGATGACGGCCGGCGCGGCGAAGAAATGAATCGTCGACGACTTCGCCGGTTGGCGGTGTTGCTCGCGACATCCGCGCCTCGCTCATGCGGCGCCGCCGCCGCCGCGGAGGGCGCGGCTCACCGCGTTGCGCACGACGACATCCTTTTCCGTGGCCGCCTTTCGGAGCGTTTCCTGCGCGCGCGTCGTGCCGACGCGGCCGAGGGCGATCGCGGCGCAGGCCCGCGTTTCGGGATCTTCGCGTCGTCCGAGCAGCCCTTTGCCGTTGAGAATTGCGTCGAGCTGCGCCACGCCCGCGTCGCCGCAGACCGCGCCGTACGCCTCGAAGAAGGCCATCTTTTCGGTCAGATCGGCGTCGCGCACGCCTCTGCCCTTTACCACGGCTTCCAGGCGCGCGAGCGCCGGCCGGTGCGTGCGCGCGCGGAAGGCGCGCGCAGTCGTGAGTCGAACATCGCGGTCCGCGTCTTCCACGACCCGCTCGAGCGCCTGCATCGCGCCGGGGGAGCCGATCTCGCTCAACGCGTGCGCCGCGAGCTGCCGGCGTGTCGCATTGGGATCGGTGAGCACTTTGGCGAGCGCCTGGACCGCAGCCTGTGCTTTCAGCGCGCCGGCGCGCCGAATCGCTTCCGCAGACACCTCCGGCTCGGGCGCTTGAATGAGCCGCACCAACTCCGCGGTGTTGGCGGCGGCAAGACGCCCGGCGGCGGATTCGAGCAATGGCCGCAGCCGATCGTTGTCCGTCTTGCTCAACCAGAGGAACACGGTTCCGAGCGCACTGGGTCGCAGCTCGTCGAAGAGCTCCGCGAGCTCGCCCTCGGGGGGCAGCGCCGGTGCGTCGTCGAGTGCCTGGAGCAGCTGCGACAGCGCGTCCGGAGAGCTCAATCGATCAGCGAGCTCGGCGAGCATGTCGCGGTGGGCCGGTGCGACGTCGGTCGCCCGCTGGAGCGCCGCACGGCCCTCGCGCAGGAGGTGCGCGACGCCGCGGAAGTGCGCGCTGGTGAGCAGGTAGACCATGAGTGCGTGCACGCACTCGACCACCTCGGTCCGTACGGCACCGTCGGCCTGGAGCTCGAAGATGTCGAGCAGCACCGAGGCCACGTTCGAGCGTAGATCCTGGTTGTACTCTCGCTCGATCTCGGAATGCAGGTAGTCGATCTCGCGATCGTCGAGGAAATAGAGCGTCGCGTCGAAGTCGGACATGTTGACGACGCCGGACTCGCGCGATTCCTCAACGGCTTCCTGGGCGCCGCGCTGGACCTCGGTCGGTGCCGCCGGGCCGCCGCCCTGGCCGCCGTCGGCCAAATCCTCGCCGCCGCCGCCTTCCTGCAGCAGGTCGACGTACTTGTACTGGAGCAGCGAGAAATCCGCCTCCCACAACATGCTGACGAGATCGTCCTCATCGGGCGATGCTTTGCGCGCGCGTTGGATGATCGTGAGAAAGGGTACGATCTCCTGCTGCTCGAATCCTTTCAGCAACTTGAGCTCGCGCACCCCGTCCTTGTAAAACAGCCACGCCAGATTGTCCGGCGATTTGGGGCCGCCACCGGCGTTCTGGGGCAGGACCACGGCGTCGTACCAGTGCATCTCGCTCTCGAGCACGGTGAGCACCAGCTCGTCCGCTTCCTGCCACAACGGCGCGAAACCGGCGCGCAGCGCGTCGAACGCCGCGCGGTAGATGGGGTTGTTCGGCAGGTAAAGCTGCTGCGCACGAGCCGCCTTCGACACCAGTCGAAGCAGTTCCTCGACTGGAGCCGGCGAGAACGGGGGCTCGGCTGCATCCAGCTGCCCTGTCAACCCGGGTGCGATTGGGGACGGGGACGGCGATGTCACGAGTCCAAAATGTTCATATCGCTCACCTGCGCCACATCCTTGTCACCGCGGCCGCTCACGCAGAGAAGTATCGCATCGCTCCGATTCCACCGGCCGCGCTGTGAGGCGATCCAGCTCACGGCGTGCGCGGTCTCCAATGCTGGAATGACTCCCTCCAAGCGGCTGAGCAACTGAAATCCATCCAGCGCGGCGCGGTCGGTGACGGCAACGAACGTCGCGCGCCCGGAATCCTTGAGGTAGGCCAACTCTGGGCCGACGCCGGGGTAGTCGAGCCCGGCGGAAATCGAATGCGCCGGGTGCACCTGGCCGGCGTCGTCCTGCAGCAGATAGCTGTACGTGCCGTGCAAAACCCCCGGGCGGCCGCGAGACAGCGACGCGGCGTGGCGGCCCGTGTCGAGTCCGTCGCCGGCGGCTTCCACTCCGATCAGCTCGACGGCGCGATCGCCGACGAAGGCGTGAAATGCGCCCATGGCGTTCGAGCCGCCGCCGACGCAGGCCACGACCGTGCTCGGCAGTCGGCCGGCGCGTTCGAGCATCTGCGCGCGGGCCTCGACGCCAATGACCGACTGAAAGTCGCGCACCATCCGCGGGTAGGGCGCCGGGCCGGCCACGGTGCCGATGATGTAGTGCGTCCCGTCGACATTCGTCACCCAATCGCGAATCGCTTCCGTGAGCGCGTCCTTGAGCGTCCGGGTCCCACTCGTCACCGGCACGACGGTGGCTCCCATGAGGCGCATGCGGTAGACATTCAGCGCCTGGCGGCGCATGTCCTCTTCGCCCATGTACACCACACATTCGAGCCCGAAGCGCGCGCAAACCGTCGCCGTCGCGACTCCGTGCTGGCCGGCCCCGGTTTCGGCGATGATCCGCCGCTTGCCCATACGCCGCGCCAACAGGACTTGGCCGACGGTGTTGTTGATCTTGTGCGCCCCGGTGTGGTTCAGGTCTTCGCGCTTGAGCCAGACCTGCGCGCCGACGTGCTCCGAAAAGCGCGGCGCGTCGCTGAGCGGCGACGGGCGACCCACGTAGTGATGGAGCATGTCGTCGAGCTCGCGCCGAAATGCCGGATCGTTGCGCGCGGCGTCGTAGGCCCGCTCCAGCTCCTCGATGGCGGGGATGAGAGTTTCGGGGACGTACCGCCCGCCAAAGGCCCCAAAGCGGTCCAATTGAAGAGTGCTCATACGGGAACTGTGGCAGCAAGAGCGGCGTCGCGGAAGACCCGCATCCGCGCGTGGTCTTTGATCCCCGGCGCCGATTCGACGCCGGACGACACGTCGACGACGTCAGGCGCGATCGCCTGAATTGCCCGCTTCACATTCCCCGACTCGAGACCGCCCGCTAACACGACCGGCGCGCCGCTCAGCGTCCGGCGGAGGGCGGCGACTTGCGGCGCGAGCCCTTCCCACGGCAGCGCGACGCCAGTGCCGCCGAGGGTGCCCTGCACGAACGCGTCGAGCACGAGGCCGTCGCCTGGCTCCCCCTCGAGCCCAGCGATCTGAAAATCTGCCGGAAGCGTCACCGGCACCCGCACGACGCGCCAGACTTGGCCACGAAAGAGACGCCGGAGCTGCTCAATCCGGCCGGGGTCGTGGCTGCCATGGAGCTGCACCACATCGAGCCGCGCAAGCTCGGCGACGCGCGCGATCTCGTCGGCGTTTTGGTCCGCGAAGACACCGACACGCCGGACCGTCGCGGGGACGTTGGCCAGCACGTCCGCGGCGCGCCGCGGCTCGAGGTTTCGCGGGCCGCCGGCGAGGATCACGCCGACGAATGCGGCGCCGAGCTCCGCGGCGTAGACCGCGTCTTGCGAGCGCGTGAGGCCGCAGAATTTGATGTCAGTCGGCACGCGACACCCGTGGAACGCTCGCGAGGTCACGAACCGCGGCGGTCGGATCGGCTGCGGCCGAAATCGCCGAGCCAACGAGGACCGCATCGGCGCCCGCGCGGGCGACGCGTTCGACGTCGGCGCGCGACTCGACGCCGCTCTCCGACACCGCGGCGACGTTGGCCGGAACACGAGCGAGCAGGCGTTCCGCCGTTCCCGCCTCGATCACCAGCGACTCGAGATTGCGATTGTTGATTCCGATGATCGTGGCGCCGACGTCCAAGGCGCGCGCGACCTCGTCCTCATCGCGAACCTCGACCAGCACGGCGAGATCGATTGTGCGTGCGTACTCCACCATGCGCGCGAGCCGCTCAGGTGACAGCGCCCGCGCGATGAGCAACGCCGCTGAAGCGCCGATTGCCTTTGCCTCCAGAAGCTGGATCGGCTCGACGTGGAAGTCCTTCTTCAGCACGGGGATGCCGACTACCGCGCGGACCGCCGTCAGGTCGTCGACGGAACCGCCGAAATGGACCGGTTCGGTCAGCACCGACACGGCGGCCGCGCCGCCTGCCTCGTATGCGCGCGCCTGGTCCCCTGCTGCGAGGTCGGGATTGATCCACCCCTTCGACGGGGAGCGCCGCTTGATCTCCGCGATGACGCCGACGCGCGCGCGACGCAGCGCGGCGGCCAGCGACGGCGTCGCCGGCGCGCGCGCGGCGGCACGGCTCAACTCGGCTTCACGCTGTCGGAGGGCTTGCGCGCGGTCGGACGCTTCCGCGACGATGCTGCCCAACGTGCCGCGTGGCGGGATCCAAGCAGGAGATGCTTGCACTTCGGTCCTTCTTCGGATATTCTAGTGTTCGGGGCCTCTTCGGTCAGGCTCGCCGGATCGCTACATCATATACACCGGACAGGTGTCTGCCCATGCCGCTCACCAAGCGCCAGCGCGAAATACTAAACTACCTCACGGCCTATTCGGAGCAAAACGGCTTCGCGCCGAGCTTCGAGGAGATCGCCGAAAACTTCGACTACAACTCGCTCGCCACGGTCCACGAGCACCTGACCAACCTCGAGCGCAAGGGTTACATCAAGCGGAGCTACAACGAGAGCCGCGCGATCGAGATTCTGCCGAGCGAGGCGTCGCCTCGCGCCATCGAGCTCCCGCTGCTTGGCAGCGTGGCGGCTGGTGTGCCGATCGAAGCGCTCGAGTTCAATGAGACCTGCTGTGTTCCCGAGACGCTCGTCGGACGCGGAGGCAGCCATTATGTGCTGCGGGTTCGCGGCAACTCCATGGTCGACGAGCAAATCTGCGACGGCGATTTCGTGGTCGTGAACCAGCGTCAGCGGGCCGACAATGGTGAAACCGTGATCGCGCTCGTCAACGGGTCGTCGGCCACGGTCAAGAAGTACTTTCGTGAGCGCGACGGCCGCATTCGGCTGCAGCCCGCGAACGAGACGATGCAACCACTGTTCGTGCATGAGAACGACGTCACCATTCAGGGGATCGTCGTCGGAGTGATGCGGCGGTATTAGTACGCGGTTTTCTGCCGGAACGCCTCGCGGAGTCGGTCGAGCGCCACGAGGCCGACGCCGGACTCGATCGCGGCGCGCGCCGCCTCCACACCCTCGCCGAAGTCGCGCGCCCGGCCGGCGATATAGAACGCCGCTGCGCCGTTGAGCACGACGGCCGCGGTGGCGGCGGGGTTCCCCTCCCCGCGCAGCACGCGCAGCACCGTCGCCGCGTTGCTCGCCGGCGGACCACCGGCGAGATCCTCCGGCTTGCCGCCGCGGAATCCGAACCGCACCGGGTCGATCGTCCACTCGCGCATTGCCCCGTCGCGCGCCTCGAGCACCATCGTGTCGCCGAACGGCGAGATTTCGTCCATCCCCGCGCCATGGACGACGAGCGCGTGCACCGTGTCGAGATCACATAGCGCTCCGGCGATGAGAGGCAGGCGCTTGGCGTCGGATACGCCGACGACCTGTCGGCCGGCGTGCGCCGGGTTGGCGAGCGGACCGACAAGGTTCATCACCGTCTGCACGCCGAGCTCGCGGCGCACCGGACCCACGTGGCGCATCGCCGGGTGCATGAGCGGCGCGTACATGAACACGATGCCTGCGTCGCGAAGCGCCGCCTCCATCACGTCCACCGTCGTCTCGATCGGGACACCGAGCGCCTCGAGTACGTCAGCGCTTCCACACTGCGTCGTGAAGGAACGGTTGCCGTGCTTGGCGACGCGCACGCCGGCGCCCGCCACCAGCAAGGCGGCGGCAGTCGAGATGTTGAACGTGTTGATCGTGCCGCCGCCGGTGCCGCAGGTGTCGATCAGCTCTTCCGGGCGGTCGGCGTGCAGTACGACCATGGCCGAACGAAGCGATCGGACCACGGCCGCCAGCTCGGCGGGGGTTTCCCCCTTGACGCGAAGCCCGACGATCAGCGCGGCGATCTGTGCCGGGGTCGCGTCACCGGCGAACACCACTTTGAAGGCGTCGGTAAGCTGATTGGGCTCAACCGATCCGCCGCCAGTCAGCCGGCGGATCGATTCGAGCAGCGCATTCGATGCAGGGCTAGACGACACCGATCGTTTCGCCGAACCGTTCCGGGAGGCGGGCGTTCGACGCGACGAGCGCGATCACGAGGCCGAGCAGCCGGACGCGGTCGACGTCCTCCTCCACGAACACGCCGTGCATCGCGCGGTTGGCGAGATTCACGACGCCCACGAGCTGGTCGTGATAGACGAGTGGAAAGCTGATGAACGATCCGGTCGTGAAATACTGATCGCGAAGCAGCGGATGACTCTTCGCCTCACCGACGTCGCGGACGAGGAGCGGCTCGCGCGCCTGCGCGACGCGTCCCGCGACGCCCTGGCCAAGCGCTACGCGCACGCCTTCCGTTACACCCGGCGCGACGCCGCGGGCCGCGGCAATGTACAGCGACTGGCGGTCGGGCGTGCAGAGCATGAGCGAGCAGCGGTGCGCGTGCATGTCGTCGCCGACGAGCGCCATCAACCCTTCGGCGAGCTGCTTCGGGTCATTGGTCGATGCGTCGAGCGTGAGCACTTTGTCGATCAGATAGATCGACCGCGTCTTTTGACGTAACGACTCGCTCCGTCGGTGCAGCTCGACGTGCGCTTTTTCCAACTGCTCGACCGCCGCCGCAATCGTCGCCTCGACGGCGTTGGCGCGCTTCATCGCGCGGCGGCTGTCTTCGGTCGCCTGCGCCAGCTCCCGCTCGAGCGCCACGACGCGGGCGGAATCGCCGGCTGACTGATTGTTGTTGGCGTCCGTGAGCCGCGCCTCGAGGTCGGTCAGGCGTCGTTCGTATTCTCCGTGCACCGCCTGGGTCACGTCCTCGAGGGTCCGCACGGCGTCGGCTCGAGCGTCGCGCTCGAGAAAACGCTGATAGGCGAGCTCGAACAGCGCGATCGCCGGGAGGAAACGCTCGGCCGTCCGCGCGCCGAAGAGCTTTCGTCCCTCGTACAGTGCGAGCAGCGCCGTGAGCTGGCCCTCGTAGCGTAGGCCGCGCACGCTCAACCAGCCCGGCTCGCCGAGCGAGGGAACGTGAAACAACCGCGCGAACTCGTCGCTCGCGTCGGCGAAATCGACGAATTGGCCCCCGGCTTCGATCGCCGTGCGCTCGCGCGCCGGCAGATGGTCGAACGTCGTATCGAGGCTCGCGGAGTCGAGCGCGGTGTCGGTCACGAGCTGCCGCTCGCGGAGCATCTCCTGCCGCGCGTCGAATCGGATGAGGGCGATCCGCGCGAACCGGTCGACCTCGGTGAGCGCTTCACCCAGCGCCAGCAGCGCGGCGTCCGGGCTGGCGGATACGGTCAGCGCGTGAGCGAGAGAAGCGAGTGTGCGCGGCGGCATCGGAGGGGAGGCTCGCCGCGCGGGTGACGACTGGGATGCTCACTCTGCGCCGGCGGTGGTGCTGGATTGGTGGCGAAATGTGATTGCGTACGTCTCGCAAAGTCAATCGGTTGGATCACCGCGCGGGGGTCGCGCGTGCGCACGCGATTGCTTGACACACCCCCCTCTGCTGGTAGTTTTCGAGCAATGGCCGAGCGCACCGTGCAGCTCGTATTGCACTATGACGGCGCCGGATTCAGCGGGTGGCAACGCCAGCCGGAGCAACGCACCGTTCAAGGAGTCTTGGAAAACGCACTCGAGCGATTGTGCACCACGCCGCTCGCCGCGCTGGGCTCCGGCCGAACGGACGCCGGCGTTCACGCGCGAGGCCAGGCGGTAGGCGTGCGAGCTCCCGAACGGTGGGGCGCCGTAAAGCTGCGGCGGGCGTTGAACGCCATCCTCCCCGGCGACGTGTGGGTCGCCGCCGCCTCCGAGATGCTGCCCGAGTTCCATGCGCGGTTCAGCGCGCTCACGCGTCGCTACTCCTACACCGTCGGAACCGACGCCGGCGCGCAATCCCCCTTCCGCAATCGCTACGAGCTCGCGTTGTCGCGGCCAGTCGATCGCCGCGCCCTCGACGCGGCCGCGTCGCGACTCGAAGGCGAGCACTGCTTCCGCGCTTTTTCCGTGGCTGGTACCGCGCCGGAGCACGATGCGCATCACTGCCGCGTGGTCCAAGCACAATGGGGGGATCGCGCCGGCGGTTTGCTGTTCGAGATCGAGGCCAACCGGTTCTTGCATCACATGGTGCGCTTTCTTGTCGGGACGATGCTGGACATCGCGACTGGACGCCGGCCCGAGAGCGACCTCGGGCGACTCCTCGAGGCGGCGACGAACCAAGACGTCTCCCCCCCGGCGCCGCCGCACGCCCTGTGCCTCGAGCGCGTGACGTACCCGCGCGAGCTGTATCTGGAGCTCGCATGAAGCTTCACCTCGCCTCGGCCAACCTCGATGACGTTCGCTGGGCGATCGAGCGCCGCCTGATCGACGGGGTGTTCACCACGCACGCGCTACTCCGCGCCGAAGGGGCCGCGGACGACCGCGAGCGGCTCACCGACATCTGTCGCGCGTCGCCGGGACCGGTGTTCGTCACCGTCCACGCGCTCAGCGCGGGCGATGCGTATCGCAACGCGCGCGAGCTGGCAAAGGTCTCCGATCAGATGGTGGTCCAAGTCCCGCTGCTCGAGGACGTGGTGGAGGCGATCGGACGGCTGGCCGCCGACGGCGTGCGTGTCGCGGCGACGCTCGTCTTCAGCGCCGCGCAAGCGTTGCTCGCGGCTCGCGCCGGCGCGATGGCAGTCGTGGTGCCGGCGGACGATCTCGACGCGGCTGGTCACGATGCGGTCGCGGTCCTACGCGAGCTGCGGGGCGTGTTCGACGCCTCGGGCACGGAGGCCGACATCGTCGCGCTCCGACCGACCAACGCGGCGCAGTTCGCCGCCTGCGCGGCGGCAGGCATCGACGCGGTGGCGGTCAGCGCCGACGTGCTTCGTTCCTTGCTCGCGCACCCGCTCACCGATCGCGGGGCCGACGCCTTCTCGAGAGAGCTCTCATCGCATCCCCCGTCATGGTCGCTCGTCTGAGCCCGCGCCGCGCGCGGTCGCGAGTCCGCTGGGTTCTCATCCTCGCATTAGTGGGCTGCACGCGGGAGCCGGCGCCGTCGTCTGCACAATCGTCAGGTGTCGCCGTGCCGAGCAATGCACAGGTCTCGGCGAGCCGTAAGAATGCGATCACCAGCGCCGTCGCCGCCATCTCCCCGTCGGTGGTGACCGTGCAGACGGAAGTCGTGGATCAGTCGCCGCAAGACCCGTTCGACATCTTTTTCGGGCGCGCACAGCCGCGGACGCAGGCCGGGCTCGGCACGGGATTCATCGTCCGCGCGGACGGCGTGATCGTTACCAACGCCCACGTCATCGCGGGGGCGACCAAGGTGTCGGTGATGATGCGCGACGGCACCGTGTATCCGGCACACGTCCTCGGCTCGGACGAGACGAACGACATTGCCGTCATTCGCATCGACGCCAAAAACCTGCCGACCGTGAAGCTCGGCAACTCGAACCAGCTCGTGATCGGCGAGTGGGCGATCGCCATCGGCAATCCGTACGGTTTCTACCTCGGCAACAGCGAGCCGAGCGTCAGCGTTGGCGTGATCAGCGCGACGCAGCGCAACCTGGTGGCGTCGGGCGAGGGTCAGGGTTCGTACTTCGACATGATCCAGACTGACGCAGCGATCAATCCCGGCAACTCGGGCGGCCCGCTCGTGGACGCCGACGGCGAGGTGATCGGCGTCAACAGCAACATCTTTACGCCCAACGGCGGTTCGGTCGGACTCGGCTTCGCGATCCCGATCAACCGCGTAGCGCGCGTCGTCGATGACCTGCTGACCCACGGCTCGATTCGAAGCCCGTGGATCGGCGTGCGGCTCCAACTGGTGCAGTCGAGCAATCCGCGCGACCTGCTCACACGCGGTGCCGTGATCGGGTCGGTGAGCCCCGGCTCGCCGGCGGACAAGGCGGGTCTCAAGCCCGGCGACGTGATCCTCCGCGAGGGTTCGCGCGCCGTGCACAACGAATTCGATTGGAGCGCCGCGCTCCTCGATCTCCGCGTCGGTTCGCCGGCGCACCTTCACGTCAAGCGCGGCTCGCGGGAGTTCGACGTCGACGTGCCGGTGTCCGACCTGCCGGATGTCACCGCCCCCAAGGTGCAGGTGCTGCGCGAGCTGCAGCTCGTGAGCGTCACCCCGGCCATCGCGTCCGAGCGCGGGCTGCGTCGACCATACGGCGCGCTCGTTTACAACATCAGCCAGACGATCGCCGATCAGACCAGCCTCGCGCAGGGCGACGTGATCCTGCAGATCAACAACATGGCGATTCACACGGCCCAGGACGTGGCGCACGCGATCGACGAATACGGCGGCCGCAGCTACCTGCGCGTCATCGCCGACCGCGGTGGCCAACTCGTCGTGGCCGAGTTCGGGGTCCGATGACCGATCACCGCCGCTACTCGTCGCCGCTCGCCGAGCGCTACGCATCGACCGCGATGCTCGAGCTCTGGTCGCCGGCGACGCGGCACGGCCTGTGGCGGCAACTCTGGCTGGCGCTCGCCGAAGCAGAACGAGAGCTTGGCGTTCCGATCCCCGATGACGCGCTGTCCCAGATGCGCGCCCATCTCGACGATTTGGACTTCGACGCCGTTGCCGCCTATGAGCGTCGTTTTCGCCACGACGTCATGGCGCATGTCCACGCGTTCGCCGACGTCGCTCCGGCGGCGCGTCCGTTCATCCATTACGGCGCGACCAGCGCCTTCGTCACCGACAACGCCGATCTGATTCTGATGCGGCGTGCGATGACCTTGTTGCGCGCGAAGCTGGTGCGCGCGCTCCGCGCGCTGGCGACGTTCGCGCGTGAATGGCGCGCCGAGCCGACGCTCGGATCCACGCACCTCCAACCCGCGCAGCCGACCACCGTCGGCAAGCGCGCCACGTTGTGGATGCAAGACCTCGTGCTCGACGTCGCCGAGCTCGATCATCGCGTGTCGACGCTACCCTTTCGCGGGGTCAAGGGAACAACCGGCACGCAGGCGAGCTTCCTCGAGATCTTTGGCGGCGATCATGCCAAGGTCGTGGAGCTCGACGCACGCGTCACGGCGAAAATGGGTTTCGCCGGATCGATCCCCGTCTCGGGCCAGACGTACACGCGGAAGCTGGACGCGCAGATCCTTGCCGCCGTGGCCGGCATCGCGTCGTCGGCGATGAAATTCAGCGGCGACGTGCGCATGCTGCAATCGCTCGGCGAGATCGAAGAGCCGTTCGAGCGAGAGCAGATCGGCTCGTCGGCGATGGCCTACAAGCGAAATCCGATGCGCTGTGAGCGCATCGCCGCGCTCGGCCGGTTCGTGATCACGCTCGAACCGAACGCCAACCTCACCCATGGCGTGCAGTTCTTCGAGCGCACGCTCGACGACAGCGCGAATCGACGCCTCGTCATTCCCGAGAGCTTCCTGGCGGTCGACGCCATCCTGGCGCTCCTCGAGAACGTGGCCTCCGGGTTGGAAGTACACCCGGCGCGCATCCGCCGGCGTCTTGCCGACGAGCTGCCGTTCATGGCGACGGAAGAGCTCATCGTGCGAGCGGTCCGCGCTGGCGGCGATCGACAGGCGGCGCACGAGCGGATTCGCCAACACGCCATCGAGGCCGCGCGCGCCCTCAAAGACGGCGCTGAGCGCAACGATCTGCTCGACCGGCTGGCCGGTGATCCGCAGTTCGGCGTCCCGCTCACCGAGCTCTCCGATGCGCTCGCGCCGAACCGGTTTGTCGGCCGCGCCCCCGAGCAGGTCGATGAGTTCCTCGAGCGCGTCGTCGCCCCGCTGCTCGCCGGCCGGGGAGCGCATCCGTCGCCGGCAAATGGCGCGGACCGGCGCGAGGAGGTTCGCGTATGACGATCGCCGAGCTGTCCCCGCTGCCGCTCGCCCACCTCCGGCGCGGCAAGGTTCGCGAGGTCTATGTCGTCGACGACGACCGGCTGCTGCTCGTTGCCACGGACCGCGTGAGCGCGTTCGACGTGGTGATGCGCGAGCCGATCCCGCACAAGGGTGCGGTACTCACCCAGCTCACGGCCTGGTGGCTGCGGCAGCTCACCGACGGCGTGCGGCATCATATGATCTCGGCGGACGTCGACGAGATTCTCGACGCGGTGCCCGCGCTGAGCGAGCATCGCGGCGCGCTCGAGGGGCGGGCGATGCTCTGTCGTCGCACGACTGTGTTTCCCGTGGAGTGCGTCGTCCGCGGGTATCTCTCGGGATCGGCGTGGAAGGAGTACAACGCCACGACGACCCTCGCCGGCGAATCATTGCCGGCTGGTCTGCGCGAGAGCGAACGGCTCGATCCCCCCTTGTTCAGCCCCGCGACGAAAGCGGAGACCGGTCACGATCAGAACATCACCATCGCGCAAGTCTCGACGATGGTCGGTCCGCAAATCGCTGACGAGCTCGAACGCTTGAGCCGGTTGATCTACTCGCGCGGACGAACGATTGCCGCCGAGCGCGGCATCATCATCGCCGACACGAAGTTCGAGTTCGGACGCGATCGCGGCGGCCGCATCACGTTGATCGATGAAGTGCTCACCCCCGACAGCTCGCGCTTCTGGCCAGCCGAGCACTATCAGCCGGGACGGGGGCAGCCGAGCTTCGACAAGCAACCGCTGCGCGACTATCTCGACGCCGAGCGCCGCGCCGGGCGTTGGAACGGCGACGCGCCGCCGCCGCCGCTCCCGACGGAGGTCGTCGCCGCGACCAGCGCTCGCTATCTCGATGCGTTCCGCCGAATCACCGGCGCGGAGCTCGCGCCGGCGCGAGCGTCCGCATGAATTTCGCGCGTGAAGGTCTTCCCTTCATCGTCGCGGCGGCGATCATCGCGGCGGCGGGATACGTGCTGGCGATCGAACGCCGGTCGTGGCCCCTATGGCTGATCGCTTTCCTGCTCACCCTGATCGCGCTCTGGGTCGCCTACTTCTTTCGCGACCCAGTGCGCAGCGGCGAACGCGGGGATCGCGTGGTCATCTCTCCGGCGGACGGCAAGGTCGTCATGATCACCGAGGTCGACGAGCCGCTGTTCCTCAAAAGTCGGGCGGTGCGCGTCTCGATCTTCATGAACGTGTTCAACGTGCACGTCAATCGCTATCCGGTGAGCGGCACGGTGCGACTGGTAGCGCGCAAGTCGGGGCGGTTTCTCAACGCCGCGGCGGCCGACGCGAGCCTCGAGAACGAGCAGGCCTCGGTCGGCCTCGAGTCCGGTCGTCGCCGCGTGCTCGTGCGCCAGATCGCCGGTCTGATCGCGCGCCGCATCGTCACCGATGCAACAGAGGGCGACTCCGTAGTGCAGGGCGAGCGCATGGGGTTGATTCGCTTCGGCTCGCGCGTGGACGTGTTTCTGCCCGCGGGCAGCGCGCTTCGCGTTCACCTGGGCGACGTGACCTACGCCGGCGTCACGCCGCTCGCCGAGCTCCCCGACCCATGACGCGAATGCGAGAACTCCGCGACCGGCGCCGCACCGTGCGCCGCGCCGTCGTCATGATGCCCAACGGGCTCACGCTCATCAACCTGTTCTGCGGCATGTACGCGATCATCCTCGCAATCCGCGGCGACTTCGCGGCCGCGCCGGCGCTGATCGTGTTAGGGGGCCTCGCCGATACGCTCGACGGCCGCGTCGCGCGCGCCACGGGAACGGGCAGCCGCTTCGGCGAGGAGCTCGACTCGCTCGTCGACGCGATCTCGTTCGGGTTCGCGCCGGCGCTCATCATGTACCTCGAGATCCCGAATCACGGGACGTGGGAGTGGCTGCTCGTCTTCATCTTCACGGCGTGCGCGGTCATGCGCCTCGCGCGCTTCAACGTCGAGCAGGCTGGGCGCAAGCAGACGCACTTTCACGGCTTGCCAATTCCGGCCGCCGGCCTCACCCTCGCGAGCTACAACTGGTTCAGCCAGACGCCGCTCTACACC
>JBIOHX010000022.1:0-19526 GCA_044449465.1 Gemmatimonadales bacterium
CGGCGGCGCGGGCGGCCTTGGGCTCACGCACGGCGCGCAGCGCAACGGCCAGTGCGGGAAGATCGCGATGCATTCGCTGGTCATACCTCCGGCCTACTGCCAGCCGACGTTCTTCGTCGACGGGTATCGCTGGGACGCACACCTGGGCCCGCCGATCGATCTGGCGCCGAACACACCGGCCGAAGGCGCCTACACGCCGACGAACGTGAAGGCAGTGGAAGTGTACCCGCCTGACAAGCCGCGCCCGCTCCGCTTTCAGGGCGACGAAATTTGCGGTGCCGTCGTGATCTGGACGAAATGAACATACTCATATGATAAAATCCATCGCGTGCTCTACCGGCCTCGCGCCGGCCCTCCTGACCCTGACCGCCGCCGCCGCGTTCGCCCAGGCCGCGCCCCAACCCGGGCCGATCTTCGTCAATGGGATGGCGCAGATTGTCCCCGCCTTCGCGGATACGTCGACCTGGATCCGCCAGGACCTCTGGGTCGAGACTAACTTCGATAGCGATCGCGACGGCAAACCCGACCGCGTGCACGTCGACGTCACGCGCCCGCGCCAGACCGAGGAGGGGCTCAAGGTGCCGGTCGTCTACGGGTCGAGCCCGTACTACGCGGGCACGGCCCGCGGCCAGGTGAACTGGAACGTGCAGCAGGAACTCAACGCCACGCCCGAGCCGCGCGGGCACATGGAGTCGCCGCCCTATCAGGCCGAGCGTACGCGCATCTCGAACGCGCTCGTCAATGAATGGGTGCCGCGCGGCTTCGCCGTCGTACACTCGGAGGCTCCGGGCTCCGGGCGCTCGCAAGGCTGCCCGACCGTTGGCGACCTGCCGGAGCGGATGCCAATGAAGTTCGTCGTCGACTGGCTCAATGGTCGCGCCAAGGGTTTCACCACCGAGACGGGCAGCACCGAAGTCAAGGCGACCTCGTGGTCGACCGGCAAGGTTGGGATGATGGGCACGTCGTACGAGGGTACGCTGCCGCTCGCCGCGGCGACGACCGGCGTCGCCGGCCTCGAGGTCGTGATCCCGGTGTCGCCAAATACCTCGTACTACCACTACTACCGCTCGAATGGCCTCGTTCGATCGCCGGGCGGCTACCTCGGCGAAGACGTCGACGTGCTCTACGACTTCATCGCCAGCGGCGACACCGCGGACCGCGCCAACTGCGAGCGGATCTGGAAGAATGGAATCTTCGCCGGGCCCACGGGCCAGGATCGCGCCAGCGGCGACTACAACGATTTTTGGGCGGAGCGCGACCTGCTGCCGTTCGTGAAGAACATCAAGGCCGCGGTGCTTCTCGCCCACGGTTTCAACGACTACAACGTCGTGCCCGAGCACAGCGTTCGCATCTACAACGAGATGAAGGCGCGCGGACTGCCGGTGTCAATTTATCTGCATCAAGGTGGCCACGGCGGCAACCCGCCGGCGGACATGGTGAACCGCTGGTTCAGCCACTATCTGTACGGCGTGGATAACGGCGTCGAGAAGGATCCGCCGGTTTGGATCGTCGAGGATGCGGCGTCGCAGGAGCCCAAGGCGATGGCGGCCGCGGAAGCCGCGCGCATCGCCGCCGCGGCCGCGGGTCGCGGAGCGGAATCGACGGCGACGGCAGCCGGTCGCGGACGCGGTCGTGGCCGCGGACCCGTCACTCCGCCCACGCCGTTCGCGTCCTTCCCTGTGCCCGGCTCCGTGCCGGTGGTGTTCCATCCCGTGCGCGGCGGGACGGCTATCGCCGACCTCTCGTTCAACGCTGCTCATGACGGCGCCGACACCCTCGTCGACGACGTGGCGATGAGCGGCAGCGCCGACGCCAGCGCCGACCGGTCGCCGAACCGGTTGCTCTACGCTACGGCCGTACTGCGCGACACGGTCCATCTCTCGGGCACGCCGCGCGTCACGCTGCGCATAGCGTCGAGCGCGCCGGCGGCGAATCTCACCGTCTGGCTCGTGATGCTGCCGTATGATTCGGCGCGCGTCGGCTCGTCGAGCCACGCGGGCCTCCTCACGCGCGGCTGGGCCGACATCCAGAATCATCGATCGCTCACCAACGGCGGCAACTACGACTCCAAGCTGCCGGGACAGAAGCTCGTGCCGGGCAAGCTCTACGATCTCACCTTCGACCTCGAGCCCGACGACGAGTTCATTCCGTCCGGCAAGCGGCTCGCCGTGATGATCATGTCGAGCGACCGCGAGTTCACGCTCTGGCCGCGCGCGGGCACGCAGCTCAAGATCGACCTCGCGCACTCGTCGTTCTCGATTCCACTCGTTGGCGGACGCACGGCGCTCGGCGCGGCCGGGATCCGCTAGTGCACTCCCCCCATCAGACCCTTCACCGGTTTGATCATCGCGAACGCGATCACCGACGTGCCGAGGCACACCGCGGCGACGATGCCGAACAACTCCGGTAGCGGCGCGGTCGAGATGTAGCCGGCGGCGAAGCCGGCCGCCTTGTTACCCACCGAGTCCGCCAGGAACCAGACGCCGAGCATGAAGCCGACGATCTTGACCGGCGAGAGCTTGGTGAACACCGAGAGGCCGACGGGCGACAGCGACAGCTCGCCAAGCTCCTGGATGAAGTAGCAGCCGACCAGCCAGAACGGGCCGACGCGAATGCCCGGCGAGCCCTGGAGCTGGTAGGCCGGAATGAGCAGGAATAAGAATGAGAGTCCCGTGAAGAACAGCCCGATGGCGAATTTCGTCGGCGTCGACGGTTCGTGGCGCCCGAGCGCCGTCCAGAGCCAGGCGAACGCCGGCGCGAGCACGATGACGAAGATCGCCTGCACGGTGAGGAACCAGCTCGACGGAAAGCTGTGGCCGAGGATCGACGTGCGCGTAAAGCGGTCGCCGAACAGGTTGAGCGTCGACCCCGCCTGCTCGTAGGCGCCCCAGAACACCGCCGCGAAGACGAAGAACACGCCCATCGCGGCGAGCCGCTTCCATTCGGTGCCCGTGAAGCCGCCAATCGTTCTCTCGAGCGGCGTGTCCGTCCCCGGCACTGGCTTCGCCTCGCGTGCCGCCCGCCGCTGCTCGGCCAGACGAACGATCGCTGGTTCGAGATGCCGGCGGCCGAGCACGTATTGAATCAATCCGAACGTCATCCCGACGCCGGCGCACGCGAACCCGAGATGCCAGTCGACGCGCTGCGCGAGATAGCCGGCAATGAACGGCCCGAGCGCCGCGCCGAGGTTGATCCCCATGTAAAAGATCGAGAAGCCGGCGTCCCGGCGTGCATCGTCCTTCTCGTAGAGCGAGCCCACGATGCCGCTCACGTTCGGTTTAAGCAGCCCGGTGCCGACGACGATGAAGCCGAGCCCTGTGTAGAAGAACGGAAGCGGATGAAAGGCGAGCGTGAAGTGGCCGATGGCGATGATGATCCCGCCGATGAGCACACTCTTGTACTGGCCGAGCCAACGGTCGGCGATGATGCCGCCAACGATCGCCGCCGCCCAGGCACTCGCCGTGTAGGTGCCGTAAACGGAGCCCGCGTGCTTGTCGTTGAAGCCGAGCGCGTGGACCATGTACAGGATGAGGAACGCCCGCATGCCGTAGTACGAAAAGCGCTCCCACATCTCGGTGAAGAAGAGTGTGGAGAGGCCGCGCGGATGACCGAAGAACCCGTGTGGCGCCGTTCCCGGCCGCGGGTGGTCGGTCAGCGGATCGGCCAACGGGCCGGGTTGTCGTCCGTTCGATATGCCGGGTGGCGTCGCCATCGTCGCTCCGTGGTTGCCTGATGCTCGCGGCGGGTGGGCCGCGAGTCAACCCGGGGAACGACAAGCAACGAGCGTTTCTGCCGGCGCTATCTCCGCTCTCTCTCCTCAATGCGCGTTGCGGAGTCGTGAATGTCGCCATCGTCAGGCGACCCCCGCGACTCCGCAACGATCCTGCTCGGCTCAGCAGCCGGTCGTGGTGAACGCCCGCAGCGTGGTCGAGCCAGGCGCTGGAGGTGCGATGACGACCAACGCGTTCGAGCCGGCGGTGAACGTCGAATTGCCGGCGTCGAGAGCGACAGTCTTGGTGCCGGCGTTGGTGAATTCGACGTCTTGCACGCCGGCGGGCACGTTGAAGAACGCCGATCCCGAGCCGAACCCAATGTTGGATGCGCTCATTGTACCGAGGGCCGCGCCGGGCCTCATCACGAACGCGTCGAGGTTGCCCGCGCCGGAGGCCGCGTTGAACACGCGGAGGCCGCCGCTTCCCGTCGTCGGCGTGAATGCGTTGGTGAGCGTGGCGAACTGGGTCGTACCGTCGGCGCCTGGAAAGGCGATGACGGTGAAATTGCCGCCGCTCGTGAATGCCGGCACGAGGCCGGGCATGACCGTCGTCGTGCCTGCTCGGTTGACCACGAGACCCGGGCTCGACGGATTGACGCTGAGACACGCCGAGCGCCCGCCGAACGCGATGTTGCTGTTGCCGGTCGACACGACACCGTTGGTCGACAGATCGAGATTCGTTCCTGTGGCGTTGATGAAACGTACCGACGCGAGCGAGCCCGGCTCGACGCCATTGTTGTCGTCGCTGCTGCACGCTGCGAACGCAACCGTCGCGGCGAGAACGAGCAGTATCTGTGGACGCATGGATCCTCCCAAGGGAATGGACCGGGGCAAAGGGCAAGTCGCGGTCCATGTGCCACCGTGCACGTCGAGTCCTTTTCTCGAACAGATGACTCAACGGCCCGACGTTGCGCGCAGGCGGACGCGGCGTCTTGAATGCATCGAAGCAGAGCTCGCGCCGCACTGAACGCTCACGCCAGGAAAGCTGAGCATGCGACTCATCATCGGTTGGGGGCTGTGCGCCTGTGTCGCGTTCGCCACGGGCTGCTACCATTCATCGCCGCATCAGCCGGCTGCGCCGCCGCGCGTCGTCAGCGCGATGCCGGCGCCCGCATTCCCCGTCGCGCTGCAACGTGCCAACGTCGAGGGCGAGGTCGAGCTCGTGGTCGCGATCGATTCCGCCGGCGAGATCGACCACTCGGCGACGCACGTCGTGCACAGCCCACACGAGCTCTTTCGCCGCGCGGCGATGAACGCCGTGGAACGCTGGCAGTTCGAGCCGGCACGCCGCGATGGTCGCGCGACTGCCGATTCGGTGCGTGTGCGCTGGCGCTTCGCGCTCACCGATCGCAATTGCCCGCCGCCCGCCTTCCCGCCGATGACGTGCGGCACATCGGTGGGCGACACGGCGGCGACCTCCGCGGCGCAGCACGCGGCGCTCGAGCCCGCGGACGGCAATCTGCTCGCCGGACACACCATCGCTTGCGCGGTCGCGACGGAGCGAACGGACTGCCTTTCGCTCGCTGGAGAGCGACGCATCGCAAGGTAGAGTCTTGGCGCCCCATGCCGGCGACGCGCGCGGACACATAGTCCGGTTCAAGGGACGCTGATCCGCTCCCGCCTCGCCGGCCACCCGCTACACTTCGGGGATTCCCTACCGGATGTGGAGCAGGTGGCGGACGACGACGCGCGCGCATCAGCACAACCGCTGGCCGAAACCGGCGCCTCGGAGGCGGCGGAATATCGTTGGCTCGTCTTGCTCGGCCTCATCACCGCCGCGGTGATGGAAGTGCTCGACACGACGATCGTCAACGTCGCGCTGCCGCAGATGGCGGGGAATCTTGGCGCGACCTTTCAGGAGATCAGTTGGGTCGCCACCGGGTACATCCTGTCGAACGTCGTCGTCCTCCCGATGACGGCGTTCCTCACGTCGACATTCGGGCGCCGCAACTATCTCATCGCGTCGATCATGCTGTTCATCGGCGCATCGTTTCTCTGCGGTACGTCGCACAGCCTCGGCGAGCTGGTCCTCTGGCGCATCGTGCAGGGCGCCGGCGGCGCGGCGCTGCTCTCGACCGCGCAGGCGACGATCCGCCAGATCTTCAAGCGCGAAGAGCAGGGGATGGTCCAGGCCATCTTCATCCTCGGCATCATCGTGGCGCCGACGCTCGGCCCGACCCTCGGTGGATGGATCACCGATCGCTACACCTGGAACTGGTGCTTCTTCATCAACGTGCCGATCGGCATCTCCTCGGCCTTTCTCGTCGCAACGTTTCTGCACGACCCACCCGGCATGCGCCGCCGCATCCCGATCGACTGGATCGGGATCAGCCTGCTCATCGTCGGCCTCGGCTCGCTCCAGTACGTGCTCGAAGAGGGGCGGGAGAAGGACTGGTTCTCGGACATGGTGATCGTCCGCTTGGCCCTCCTGTCTGCCGTGACGTTGCTGACGATGCTCTGGTGGGAGCTCTCGCCGCGAAATGAGCACCCGGTCGTGAATTTTCGAGTTCTCAAGAACCGCCAGCTCGCCGGCTCGATCTTTCTCTTCATCGCGCTCGGCTTCGGGCTATACGGCGGCGTTTTCATTTTTCCCCTATTCACGCAGAACCTGCTCGGTTTCTCGGCGACGCAGACCGGCTTGACGCTCATGCCCGGCGGGATCGCGACGGCGGCGACAGCGATCATCTGCGGCCGACTGCTCAACGGGGCGGACCCCCTCGTCGACGCACGTGCGCTCATCTACATCGGCATCGCGCTGTTCGTCGTGTCGATGTGGCGGCTCGGCCACCTCACGACGGCCGCCGGCGAGCACGATGCGCTCTGGCCGCTGATCATCCGCGGCATCGCCCTTGGATTCCTGTTCACCCCGATCAACCAGATCGCCTACGGCAACCTCGATCCGCGAATCGCGCAGCAGGCCTCGGGGCTGATCAACCTGGCACGCCAGCTCGGCGGTTCGTTCGGCATCGCGGTGCTCGCCACCTACCTCGACAGCCGCACGGCGACGCACCGCAACGAGCTCGTCGCCAATCTCTTCTCGACGAATCCCGCGTTCGTGCAGCGCCAGCACGCGGCCGCCGCGGCGCTGATCGCGCGCGGATTTCCCGCCACGGTCGCTCAAACCGCGTCGATGAAGGTGCTCGACGTCGCCGTTACGCGGCAGGCGACGATGCTCAGCTACAACGACGCATGGATGATGATTCTCATCAGTTTCGTGCTCGTCGCGCCGGCGATTCTCATTCTCAAGAAGCCCGGCGGGCACGGCGCGGCGGCCGGAGCGCATTGAGGCGCGGCGCTTGACGGGTCCCGGCGCGAAGTCCCGGCGCGTGTTCCTCACCGCCGCGTGGCGTCATCTCGCCATGCTCAACTATCGCGTCGATCAGTCGCTGCTCGCCCCATACCTGCCCGCCGGGACGACGCTCGACCTCTGGCGCGGCTCGGCGATCGTGAGCGTCGTTGGATTCCTGTTCGACGATACCAGCGTGCTCGGCGTCCCGATCCCGTTTCATCGTTCCTTTCCCGAGGCGAATCTGCGCTTCTACGTGCGCCGGGATGTGGGCGGCGAGGCGCGCCACGGCGTCACGTTCCTTCGCGAGCTGGTACCGCGACTGGCGGTCGCCTGGACGGCGCGGCTCGCTTACAACGAGCCCTACCGCGCGCTCCGAATGCGGCGGCGCATCGCGATGGCTGCCGAACCGGGGGGTTCCGTCTCGGTGAGCTACGAGTGGATGGCAGGCGCCGCGTGGGCCGGCGTGCACCTCGCGGCGCGGGGCCGGCCGACTGCGATCGAGCCCGATAGCGAAGAGGAGTTCATCAGCTATCGGCTCTGGGGCTACACCGGTCAGCGGGACGGTTCGACGGTCGAGTACGCGGTGGAGCATCCGCGCTGGCGCGTGTGGCGAGCGACGAACGCCCGTCTGGAGGGCGACTTGTCGCGCGTCTACCCGCTTGAGCTCGCGCGCGAGATCACGCGGCCACCCGATTCGGCGTTTCTCGCCGATGGCTCGGCGATCAGCGTGTCGATGCCCGAGCGGATCTGAGCACGGCCATGCGCGTCAGTAGGGAACGAGCACGGCTCGCGGCGGCGCGTCCGAGCGCGGCACCGTCGCTACGCGATACCAGGTCCGGTCCCCGAACCTTTTCCTGAGCTTCTCGTTGCGATCGCCCAGATCTGCGACGTACACCACGTCGCCGTCGACATGCCCGGAGCGGTCGATTGGCTCGAGGGCCAAACCGACACCGAACGGAACCTCGGCGTAGCGCGCGTCGGCGTCGAGCGCAGCTCTGCACTCGGGAGTGATCGACGCCTCCGACGAGATGTGAACGGTCGGGTCGGGTGTGGCCACCGGCGGTCCGTTCGGTGCGAACGGCGCCGTCGCGACGATGCGCCCGACACGTTTCACCAGCGGCGCAGCGCTGTCCGCTTCAGCCGCGCGCACCGTCGCGAGCAATGAGCAGGCGTCGCGCGATGCGAGCAGCCGCACCGCCGACGGTCGGGTGATGCCGAGCCCCCAGAGTCGACGCAGCAACCGCGCGCCGAGCCGCTCGTGCAGAAACACGAGAGCGTGATGGATGCCCGACGTTCGCACTGCATCGCCCACGTCGATCTTGAGCGCGATCCGTGAGCCGCGGGCTTGACGCGCCAGCCCCCACACGCCGTAGCTCGACGCGGGCGCACACCAAGCAACCACGACGCAGGCGATCGTGCCGGCGAGCGCGGCGTGCCGGGTTCGACGGCCGAACCGCTCGCCGAGGGTCAAAGGCGCGCGCGCGGCGAGGATTGCCAGAGCCGGCAGCGCGGTGAACAGGAAACGCGGACCGAGCAGCTCGCCGCGGAACCAGTAGGCGGCGTATGCCGCAACCTGCGCGAAGAAATAGCCGAGCAGCAGCGCATCCCAGCGTGTCGTGCGGCGCAGGGCGATCAACCCGAGAATGACGATCAGCAGAATCGGAATCGGCCATGCGGTGAAGAACATGTTGAGCTCTCCCACGTAGCTCACCGCGTAGTCGAGGGCTTTCGCCACGGTGTGCGGCACGCCGTACGGGTCAGTGTGAAATCCCACGCGGTGCCCCGCACCCCACGCCTCGTCGTACCCGAACGTGAGCGCGCTTCCGGTCGTTGCCGCGTTGGCGAGGAGCAGTGGGAGCACGCCGAGCGCACCGCATACCATCTGCACGACGAGATCGCGCGACCGCGCGCGATCGCGGCGCGCGATAACTAGCTGTGTCGATCCGACGACCAGCGCCTCGACCACGGCGTCGAGCGGTCGGATGGTCGCCATCGTCCCGACCGACAGCCCGATGACCGCCGCGAGAGCGAGGCGTTTGGTTCCCGCGCGGCCGGCAGGCTCCGCGTCCCATCGGGCGAGCGCCGCCAACGCGAGCAACGCGAGGAACAGCACCGGCACGTGGTTCATCCACGTCGCCGACATCATGAGAATCATCGGCGCGGTCGCGAAGACGAGCGCCGACGCGCGACCGACCGGCTCGCTGTACGCCCGCCGGGCAAAGTCGTAGACCAGCGCCGCCGACGCCCCTGCGAGCAGCGGATCCATCAGCCAGGGTGCTCCAATCAGCTCGCCAATCGCCAACACGATCGGCCCGCCGATCGGGAACTGCGAGTACCATGCGCCTGAGTCGATCACCGTATCGAGCGCAAAGAATTCGCGGTTCGGATCGACCGGCAACGACAGTCGGCCGTGCAAGAGTATCTTCGCCTGCCAGAGCTGCGCGATCTCGTCGGACGTGTTCGCGGCGTGGTGGAACAAATACGATGAGAAGAAAAGCGCGAGACCCGCCGTCACCAGGGCGACGATGAGCGCGAACGGCGCGGACGGCAGGGCGAGGATCGCGCTCCCCACGCGGCGCAGCGCGTCGTCGAACGCAGGCGTCGACGCAGCGGCGATGGCCGCCAGCGCGGCGAGAGCGCCGCCCCAAACCCAATATGCGAGCAACTCGTCGGGATACGGATTGCCCCAAACAAAGAAAGGCGCAGCGACAACGACGACGAACAGCAACGCGCCCGCGAGCGCTACCGGCGCCGTACGATCGTGTGCCGCGGGGGCGGCGGATCCGCGACGCTTCGTGTCGGTGCGGGCCGATCTCGACCGGCGTTCGCGCCGCCTGTAGCGTGACACTACGTCCCGGGTTTGGGTGGCGCGAGCACCGGTGAAGCGCTCGGCGCCCGCCATCCGGCCATGACGCCGCCGAGACACTCGACGGCGGTTTGATAGAGCTTGGCGCGAAGCTCGGATCGTTCGGCAACGCGCGTCACATAGCGCAACGTGACCTCGACTCCGTCGCCGATCGGCTTGAGCGTCACGCTCGGCGCCGTCGCTTCCGTGCCGAGCCGCGGCGCGCGCCGCGCACCCCGCCACTGCTCCTCCGCCTCGGGCGCGCTGTCGGCCGTCGCTTCCTCGGCGGCGCTACGCACCGCCTCGACGATCGGGTAGGGATCACGGCCGGCCGGCACGACGATTCGGACCTCGTCCCACAGCCATTGGCCGGACGTCGAGAAGTTGAAGTAGTGCCCTTCAATCGCGAAGCCGTTCATGAAGCTCACCCGCCGCCCGGTCGGGTGTCCCGACTCGGTCCAGTTGCCCGTCTCGAGCAGCACCGTGTAAAACATGCCCAGCTCGACGACTTCACCCATCACGTCGTTGATCTCGACCAGGTCGCCGATGCGAATGCCATTCTTGCCCATCAGTATGAACCACCCGACGAATGCGACGATGAAGTCTTTGAGCGCCACGGTGAGCCCCGCGCCCGCGAGCCCCAGGAAGGTGCCGAGGTTGTTGGGCGGTCCCAAAACCACGAGGATGATCAGCAGCACGGCGATCACCTGCAACGACACGCGGGTTACCATGTACAGCGTCTGCGTCCGGCGGCGGTCGAGGGAGCGCGCGCCGAGCAGATGCTCGATCCAGCGCGCTATCAAGAGGGCGACGAGGACGATGACGAGGATCGCCCCGAGCGCCTCCAGGGCGTGATGGACCACAGCGGTCTCCTGCGCGTCGACCGCGCCGATCCACCCCGAGTAGACATCGGAGAGGCTTCGCTGGTTGTCGACGCGCTGGTCGAGCGCCGCGCGCGCCTTCTCGCTCAACGCGCTTCGGCGCGTGGCGGCGAGCAGCGCGGCCGACGAGTCGTGGCTCAACCCCACGGCGGCGGACGCGCTCACCCGTGCAGCCGCGCGTGCTTCCATCCGGTCGTGTCGCTGCTTGAACAAGGTGGCGAGCGAATCGGCTGCCGCCTGCGCCGCGGCGATGTCGCGTTCTTTCCTGCGGAGCGCCTCGAGCGCCTCGAGTTGACCGAGCAGCCCACCCGACGGCGCGGTCGCTGCGAGGTTGACGCGGATGCTGTCGGAAGCCCGCGATGCCTGGTCGTGCTCTTCGACCATCGCTTGCCTGCGCCCCTGCGGATCGCCGCCGGAGCGAATGAGATCGGCGCGCGCGTCGTCGACCTCGTCCTGGTCGAGAGCAGCCTGCGCGCGGGCGAGATTGAGCCGGTCATCGATCGATTGTAGGCTCGCCGCGCCTGCCTTGGTTCGGGCTGTCGTGAGCCCGCCGATCTGCGCCGAATCCGCAGCCAGCGACCGCAATGCGTCGGCGAGCCGCGCCGCGCTCTCTTTCGATTGTGGCGTCGCGGCGGCCGGGCGTGAAGCCGTCGCCCGCACCGCCTGCGCAAACGCGAGATCCATCTCCTGATCTGCCAGACGAAGCGCGTCTTCGGCGACTGATCGTTCTTCGGCGGTCGCGGGCATGCGCACGAGCCGTTCCGCCGTCGTGAGCGAGCTCTGATCGACGGCCATGCCCCGCGCGCCGAGGGCGCGGCGCGGTCCCGACGCCGTCGATGTTCGTCCCGTGCGATACAGGCCGACGCCGACGGCGATGAGCGCCGCGACGAGCAGGAGGATGAAGCCGTTGTATTTCACTCGCATCATGGCCACGGAGGAGGGAAGGGGCGTTCGGGTAATATCGGCTGCAGCCGTTCCGGGGCCAACCAGGGATCGCTCTATCTCGCCTTCCAGCGTCTCGAGAACAACGGATGCATTTCCGGCGACTGGCGAACGACGGATAACAATCGGCGCGCGAAGTATTACCGCCTCAGCGCCAAAGGGCGCCGTGCGCTCGGGGACGAAGCAGCGTCATGGCGGCGGTACGTCGCCGCCGTCGAATGGATTCTCGACGCCACCTGAGGCCTGACATACTCGAAGGATTTCGCTATTCCCTGCGTGCCGCACTGCGGCGCGGACGCATCGACCAGGAACTGAGCGACGAGCTCGCGTTCCATGTCGACCGCGAGACCGATCGGCTCATCGCCGCCGGCATGTCGCCCGACGAAGCGCGCGGCTGGCGCGCGTTGACCCGGCGTCGACGTTGCACGAGGATTGACGAGGCGGCTGATCAACGTTCAGCGGGCGGAGCAGATGACGACGATCCAGTGTTCGGCGTGTGCGTGGGTCTACACGCCCGGCGTTCGGTGGCAGTGCGGTCCGGACGGTTGCGGCCATGCGTTCGACACGTTCGCGACCGGTGGGCGGTGTCCACAGTGCGACGCGCGGTTCTCGATCACCTGGTGCCCGGCGTGCGGGACGCCGTCGCCGCACCGCGCCTGGTATAAGGAATCCGCGCCGTCCGCGGGCTGATTGACTCGAACGCCCGCCGCGGGCGGCACTTTCTGCCGCGGCGGCGAAGTCGCTCGACGCCACATGTGCATGCGAGCCGCCTCCCGACGTCTCCCCTGAGGATGTTCGCCAATGTGTAACGCCGAGCAATCACGCCGGAGTTGCACAGAGAGACGCTCTTTCAGGAGACGCTCGTGTCAATTCGCTCATTCGTCGCGCTCGCGCTTACCGCGAGTGCCGGCCTTGCGCACGCCCAGGCGCCGCGCGCCACCGCCGACCTTCCGGTCACAACGGTCATGCTTTTCTCGTCCGGCGTCGGCTACTTCGAGCATGCCGGCACGGTGCGCGGCAACAGCGCCACCGAGCTTCGGTTCAAGACGAGCCAGATCAACGATATCCTCAAGTCGCTCGTCCTCGACGACCGCGATGGCGGTCGTGTCGCCGCGATCACTTATCCGTCGCAGGATCCGATCGACAAGACGCTCAAGAGCTTCCAGGTCGATATTACCGGCAACCCGAGCCTCGCCGAGCTGCTCAAGCAGCTTCGGGGGGCCCGGGTCACGGTCCAGGCCCAGGCGACGACCGTCGCCGGCACCATCCTCGGCGTCGAGAGCAGGCGCGTCACGACCGACCGCGGCGCCGTCGACCAACCGGTGCTCGACCTCTTGACCGGCGCGACGATTCGCTCGCTCGACCTCGTGGCGATCAGCAGCCTTTCATTGGATGACCCGCAGTTGCAAGAGGAGCTGACGCGGGCCCTCGGCGCGCTGGTGCAGGCGCGGGACCAGGACCGGAAGCCGGTCACCATCGACTTCACCGGCAGCGGCGCGCGGCGCGTACGCATCGGCTACGTCGTCGAGACGCCGGTCTGGAAGACGAGCTACCGACTGATTCTGAGCGATAGCGGGCGGGCTGCGCGTCTCCAGGGTTGGGCGATCGTCGAGAACCAAACCGAGAACGATTGGAACGACGTGTCGCTGTCGCTCGTGAGCGGCCGGCCGATCTCGTTCATGATGGATCTCTATCAGCCGCTCTATGCCACGCGGCCGACGGTGACGCCGGAATTGTTCGCGGGACTCCGGCCACAGCTCTACGATGGCGGCATCGCGAACGGCCGCGACTCCGCCGCGCTCCGACTGATGAAGGGCGCGAGCAGCGCGGCCTCGCCGCCGGCTCGGGCCGCGAATAGTCCAATTCGTGTGCCGTTCGGTACGTCGCCGCTCAACGAGGTGGTCATGACGGCGAGTGGGTTCGCCGATCAGCTGGATGCCGCCGAGGCCGTGAGTGCCGCGGCCAGCGCCGCGCGGCTCGGCGCGCTCTTTCACTACACCGTGCCCAACGTCACGCTGCCGCGACAAAAATCGGCGATGCTGCCGATCATCGCCGACGATGTCGGCGTCGAGCGCGTATCGATCTTCAACTCGTCCGTGTTGGCCACCAATCCGCTCAGTGGCGTGCGTCTCACCAACACGTCGGGCAAGCATTTGCTCCAGGGACCGGTGACGGTGCTCGACAAGGGCAGCTACGCGGGCGACGCGCGCATCGACGACGTGCCGCCCGGGCAGGAGCGGCTGCTCAGCTACGGCATCGACCTGGATATGCGGGTCGACGATACCAAGCGCAGCGAGACGAGCGCGGTGCTCACCGCGAAGATCGACCGGGGCATGCTCATCCTGTCGCGCAAGTTCGTGAATGCGCGCACCTATGCCGCCGAGAATACGACCCCGCGCGACAAAACCTTGATCATCGAGCACCCGGTGCTCCGTGGCTGGACGCTGGTCGATACGCCGGCGCCGATCGAGACCACGCCATCAGTGTACCGGTTCAAAGGCTTCGCCGCGGGGAACAAGGTGACGATGTTCACGGTGAAGCAGGAGCTCGTGAGCAGCCAGTCGATTGCCATGCTCCCGTCCGACATCGGCCAGCTCGTGCTCTACAGCAAGACCGGCGAGATCCCGACGGCGGTGCGCGACGCGATCGCCGAGGCGATCCGGCTCAAGCAGGCGACGCTCGACGCCCAAGCCGAGATCGCCGCCCGGACACAGCGGATTGCCGACATCGGCGCCGAGCAAACTCGAATCCGAGAGGACATGAAGACCGTTGCGTCGAGCACCGAGTATTACCAGCGGCTGCTTGCCAAGCTGAACGAGCAGGAATCGTCGATCGAGTCGCTCCAGCGCGATCGCGACCAGCTCATAGCGAAGCGCGACGCGGCGCGGACGCGACTGGAGTCGTACCTTAGTACGTTGACGGTGGGGTGACCCGCGCGCCATTGTTGTCGCCCACGCCACGTCCAGAGCCTTCGATGACGATGAAGTCCCGCAGCTTGCGCGCCGCCGCGCGCCTCGCATCACTCGCCGCCGCGATTCTCGCGCTCTCCGCGCCGTCGCGCATCGTGGCCGGAACACGCCACGAACGCGTTGCAGGGCGCCCGACGCAGGATTGGCACGAGACGATTCGTGCCTTCGCCGAGGCGCATCTGCAGCACACCGCGTGGGGGCCCGCGCACTCGCGCCGCGACTACGCGACGACCCTGATGCTGGCGCGCGCCGAAGGGGTGACGGTGGATGAAGATGCCCTATACGCCGCGTCCTACCTGCACGACATGGGCGGCCTTCCGCCCTACGCCAAGCCGGGCGTCGACCACGGCGACCGTTCGATCCAGCTCGTCGACAGCATCCTGCAGGACGCCGGCTTTCCGATGGAGAAGGCCGCGCTCGTCAAGGACATCATCGATCACCACCAGTACTATCGGCCGCCCGACAGCGTCGAGGTCTCGATCCTCTTCCGCGATGCGGACATCCTCGACTTCATGGGCGCGATCGACATCGCGCGCATCATCTCGCTGACGACGCGCGAGCGGCTGGCGTCCGACCTGCCGCACGCCATCCAGGCGATCCGCCAGCAGATGATCGACATGCCCGGACGGCTGCAGTCGACGGCGGCGAAGCGGGAGGGACAGAAGCGCGCCGCGGAGATGAAGGTGTTTCTCGACGAGCTATCGGCGGAGTCCGACTCGCTGAGGATTCTCTGAACGGCGAGCCACTCCCGGGCGGAGCTCGCTTCACGCTCGCGGACTGCCGTTGGCCCCAGCTCGCGCCGCGCTACGACGCCGCGCTGCGCGCGGCCGTGGCATTCGTATCCGGCGAAGTCGAGCCGATCGGCGTCATCGCGACCGGAACGATCGTGCGTGGCACGCCGCACGCGTCGAGCGACCTCGATCTGTACATCATCCACGCGGCGAGCTTTCGCCGGCGCATCCAGCGGTTGTTCGACGCCGTACCGGCGGAGATCTTCATCAATCCGCCGCAGGCCATACGCGGCTACTTCGAGTCGGAGTATCAGGAGGGGCGGCCGATCACGGCGCACATGCTGGCCACCGGCTTCATCATCTGGTCGAACGACTCAGTTGTAGACGACTTGCGCGCCGAAGCGCGACAGTGGTTGGAGCGCGTCCGCCCGCTCGGCGCCGGGGAGGCGGTGTCGGCCCGGTACACGGCGGCAACGATGTTGGAGGACGGCTTCGATCTGATAGAGCACGACGCCGCGGGCGCGACCCTCATTATGTCGCGCGCCGTCGCCGCGATGCTCGAGGTCTACTGCCGAATGGGCGGACGGAACGTGCCGCGGCCCAAGGACTTGCTGGCGACCGTACGGGAAATCGATCCGACGCTTGGCGCGGCGGCAGACGCATACTTCTCGGCAACGATGCTCGAGCGGCGCCGCGACCTGGCACTGACGGTTGCCGATCGCGCGATTGGGGCGCGCGGGTTCTTCGAATGGGATTCGGGACCGGCGGATGTCGCGCCGCCGGCGGGCTCCGGCTGGTCTACGGAAAAAACAGTTGACAACCCGGACGCGGCGCCGTAGTCTACGGGAAAGCCAGTAGACGGAGACGACATGAACGACATCTATTTCCCGCCACGCGAGCTCGCGGTCATGAGCGTGCTCTGGCGCCTCGGTTCGGCGAGCGTGACGGAAGTGCGCGACGCGCTCGAGGAAGATCTTGCGTATACGTCGGTACTCTCGGCGCTCCAGACGCTGGAGGAAAAGGGCTATGTGCGCCACGAGCCCGAAGGGCGCGCCTACCGCTATTTCCCGCTCGTCGAAGCGGAGCGCGCCGGCGGCAGCGCCCTCACGCGCATTCGCGACGCGATCTTCCACGGATCGGCGGAGCGGATGTTCGCGCAGATGATGGCCGACAAGAAGCTGAGCAAGAAGGAGCTCGAGCGGATGCGCCAGCTCCTCGCGAAGCGCTTGGGGGAGAAGCCATGATCGCGTTCATGATGTACGCCGTGGCGGTGGGGCTGTTGGCGATCGTTGCTGGTCGAGCCGCCGAGTGGGTCATGCGCGCCGCTGGTTGGCAGGTGCGCTGGGTCTGGGCCGGAGTATTGGCGGTCATGCTCGCGCTATTGGCCGCGGCGCCGTTCCGCGCGCGCCCAACGGGCGACGCGATCGACGCATCGCGCCTCAATCTGCCCGAACGGACGGGCGACGTCTTGCCGATGGTTCCTCAGGATCTCGCCACCAGGCTCGCGGCCGCTGCGCATGCGGCGGAGCGCACCCTCGCCGCGCCGTTCGAGCGTGGACTTCTCCAACTCCGTGCTCGCACGACGCCGCAGGCCGACGCGGCGGCGGCCGCCGTCGCGCTGCTGCTGAGTCTGAGCGCGTTTCTCACGATGCTCGCGGTCGAACGCCGCTTCCGCGCCGCGAGGCGCGGGTGGCCAGTGCGGACGATCGGCGACGTGTCGGTTCGAATCTCACCGACGGTTGGACCGGTGGTGCTCGGGGTGAGCCGGCCCGAGATCGTCGTGCCGGCCTGGCTGCTCGAGCGCGGCGAGGCGGAGCAGTTCCTCGTCGTAGCCCACGAGCGCGAGCACGTCCGCGCGCGCGATCCACTGCTCTTGCGCGCAGCCGGCGGCGCGCTCGCGCTCATGCCTTGGAACCCGGCGGCCTGGTATGCCTATTCGCGCCTGCGGCTGGGGATCGAGCTCGACTGCGACGCGCGACTTCTCCGCGGCGGAGCGCGGGCGCGCGCCTATGGCACACTCCTGATCGACATGGCGGAACGCGCCGAGCCGCTGCGGTTGGCCGCCCTTGCCCTGACCGACGATTCATCACATCTATATCAGAGGATACTCGCCATGAAAGCCTCAACTCCCCGCTTCGCGCGGAGCCGCGGACTCGTCGCGGTCGTGGTCGCCGCGGCGGCGCTGTTCGCCGCCTGTGAAACGACGATGCCGACCCAATCCGACGTGGCATCGATGGACGCCGCCTCGGCGGAGCGGGCGTTGGTCCAGATGAAAGCGGCCCGGGACACGAATGTCGCATACACGGTAGATGGCAAGACCGTCAGCGCCAGTGAGGCCCGTCGACTCGCCAGCGACACGATCACTGCGATCTTCATGTCCAAGGGCGGCGGCCGAGTCGACACGATCCACCTGCGCCTCAAACTGGCGGATGCCGAACGCGACACCGTAATGGCGTTCAAAGGGACGCTGTCGCGGGAGGTCGCGGTGACCTCCGCCGCGGATCAGGCGATGCGACGCCGCTCGCCCGACGGGGCGGCCGACAGCGGTTTTGTGGTCTCGAAGTTCGCGAACGGCGTCGGCGACTCGAGGGTGACGATCATGATCGATGGCGTGGTGGCGAGCGACGGGCAGCTCCGGGCCCTCAACCGCGACGCCATCAAATCGATCGAGATCATCAAAGGGCCGAGCGCGGCGCGCGAGAATCCCGGCGTTCCCAACGCCGAGCGGGGAATCGTCAAAATCTTCACCAAGGCCGGGGGCGCCAAGTAGAGCGGCCCAGGCCAACGGACCGCGACGCGAGGCGAGCTCGTCGCGACCCGTTGGCAAATCTTGGTGCGCTCGGCTCGGCGGGTGGCGCGGCACCGGGCGCGGGTCGTGCCGATGACGGTCGCTCCACGTACTTCGACCGTCACTTTTCACGAGGTTGTCATCATGCGCCACCCGCGCACCTCGATGTTGGCACGCCTCGGCGTCGTCTGCATCGCCTGCTCACTCGTTCCTAGCGCGGCCGCTCATGCCCAGGCGCGGCTCGACGCCCAGCGTCTCACGCGCGCCCGCGAAGCGTGCAACGCGGTCGCGGTGAAGGAAGGCTATCGGGTCATTCGACGCGACCCGGAGAAGCTCAACGGGGCGAGCTACGAGCTCCCGTTCCACGTCGCCCACGGCACGACTGAGACCGACCTGGTCTGCCGCTACGACGACCAGCGGCACGTGGCGGCCCTGCCTGTGTTCGAGACATTGCATCTCGCGTCGGGCCACACGGCCGTTGGGAGCGAGGGTGCGGCGCGGCGCTGTGAGAGCTTCGTCAACGCGCGGAAGGGCTATCAGGTCGAGAAGGTCGGTGACGTGACGTCGCGCGGCCAAAGGCTCTGGGACGTGGCGCTTCGCGTTCGCCACGGCGGTCGGAACAATGTCCCGGTGACCTGCCGGTTCAACGAGGCCAGCGGAAAGTTCTCGCTGCGATAGCGTCGCATTTCACCTTTCATACGAAGAACCACGCGCCAAAAATTCCTGATCGCCCGACGTCCAATTGCCGTGGCGGGCATGCTTGCCGCCGGCTCGAGGCGGCGCGGAGTCCGGCTGGAATCAGCCGATCGCCGCGTCCACGGCTGCCGTCGCCCGCTCGACGGCGGCTCGCGTCTGGGCGAGGAGTTGATTCGCCTCCTCGACCAGGCCGGCGCCGCGCGAGCGGTCGTCCAATGACGAGATGTTGATTCGCACGTTGTAAACAGCTCCGCGGCACGCGGCGTCCGCGAGTAGCGCGGCAACGCCGGCGTCCGACACGGCGTTCGTGTTCCCTTTCGTGGCGCAGGTCGCGGCGAGCGCCGCAACCTCGGCGCAGGCGCGGGCCGTCTCGAGCGGCACGTGGGCCGCACCAATCAGCGCGTCCGCGATCGCAGCCTTACGCGCGTGGAGGGCTTCCGCGGGCTCGGACGGCATCTTGTACGCCGCGGAGACGGCGCCGTAGGCCGTCGCGTCCTTCGCGGCGAGAGACGAGAGCCGCGTCACCAGCCCGGCGGCCGTGAGCCCGAGCTCGCGCATCTCGGCGTCGACGGCCGCGTACTTCTTTTTCCCGACGGTGAGGCCGGCGACCATC
>JBIOHX010000023.1:0-18940 GCA_044449465.1 Gemmatimonadales bacterium
CCGTCGCGCGCGTGGCGGGCGACCCATCGTTCGAGCTCGGCGATCGCCATCCGGCGCTGCCCGCGCTTAGTGTACTCGAATACGCGATCTTGCATCAGTTGCCGGGCCGTGGGCCGGCCGTCGCCGCGACGGCGCAGCTCGGCGATGGTGTAGGGCCGCGCGTTCTCGGCGCGCCAGGCGCTGTCGGCGGCGGCGAACCCGGCGTAATCGGCCCGCGTCGGGAGAACCGGCGAGGCCAAGCCGGCGCTGGGAAGGGTGTCGCCGGCGGGAAAGGCCGGCACGCCAACGGCTGCCCCGCTTCGCAGCGTCGCGATGCGATCGAAGGTTGCGATGGCGGCGAGCGTGAGCGCCAGCGCCGCGACGACGAACACGACGGCGTATCTCACGATGTGAGCACGATGGATGCGAGCGCAGTGTCGGTGTGCGCGACCGGCCCGGCGCCGGTGCGGGTCGCGAGCGCGTGAACGTCGACACGGTGGCGCGCATTCCGCTCGAGGCGGAGGATCACCGCTGCGCTCTGCATGATCGGCTCGAGTCTCCGGTCATAGCCGCCATTCACGTCTTCCGGATACGTGAGGAGCGACGTCGCGCCGGATCGCTCGAGGTAGGCCGCCAGGGCGGCGATCGCCTGACCGCTCCCAGGCTCGTCGGTGAGGAATGGAGCGAATGAATCGATTACGACGCGCAAAGGCTGAAGCGGCGTGAGCAGCTGCTCCAGCTCGTCCACCGCGCAGCGCGGCGACGCGGAGCGGGCCAAGCGCGCGCCGAAGTCTGCGTGATAGCGCAGCAGGATCAACTGCCCGAAACGCAGCGCCTCGTCGAGGTCGAACCCGAGTCGGGCGGCATGCGCCTTGAGATCGGAGCCGCGGCTCATCACGATCATCGCTGCGCGCTCACCCGCGGCCAGCCCCGCGGCGACGAAGCGCAAACACAGCGCGGTCTTTCCAGTGCCGGGTCCGCCGACGAGCACATGGACGCGACGCGGGATCAGCCGCTCGAGCGGATCGCGCGACGATAGGGAGTTGGGATGCGGCATTGGGGAGATCGACCGGATACGTGGCACGACCGTTGACGGAGAAACCGCCCGGCGAATGCGCAAACTGGTTCAAGTCATGTGCCGCGCCTCACAAGGGCGAGTATCGGGCGCGCGGGGAGCAGCCGCGCTGCTCGCGCTGCTCGCGCCGCTCGCGCTGCTCGGGTTGAGCGCGCTCGGAGCCGCGCGCTCGTTCGCGTCGCACGTCGTGCGTACGGAGGTGTGGGCGTTCACGGGGCCGTGGGACCCGGCGAGCGACGCGAGCCTGGGGCGGCACGCCGGCGATCTCGATGTCGCGATCACTGGATGGATTGCGCTCGATAGCGCGACCGCAGCGCCGGTGCTCCCGTCGCCATATCGCGACGCGTTCAGGCCGGTCGGCGCGGCTCCGGCGCGGTTCGCGATCGTGACGAGCTGGCAGGGCTTGAGCTTTCACCCGAGCTCGGTGCGCACGCTGGGTTCCAATCCGGTTCGACTCGCGCAGGCGGCGCAACGGATCGCCGACGCGTCGCGACGCTCCGGCTATACCGGGCTCGTGCTCGACTTCGAGGAGCAGACGCCCGGCGACCTGACGCGGCTGGTGGCTGTGATCAGAGCGATCACGGACAGCGCGCATTCGCACGGACTGAGCCGTGTGGCAGTTGCCGTGCCGGCGGCCGACACCGCTAGTTATCCGACACGCGCTCTGCTCGCCGCCACCGACCTAGTCATCCCAATGCTCTACGACCAACACTGGGACACGTCGCCGCCGGGCGCGATCTCGGATCCGTCATGGGTGCGCGCGTCACTCGCCGTGCGGCTGACCGGGGTCGACCGAAACCGCATAGTCGCGGGACTTCCGACGTACGGGTATCGGTGGCCGCGCGGCCGCTCCGGTGAGCAGATCAGCTACGATGAAGCGCGGCGCGGCGCGGCGCGCGGAGGAACGCGACTCGCGCGCGACCGCGCAACGGAGACGCTGCACGCCACCGAGCGGAACGGCGATCAGCTTTGGGCGACGGATGCCGTGCTACTGCGCACGCTTGTCGACGTGGCGCGATCGCTTGGCGTCGACCGTGTGTCGCTCTGGCGATTGGGGCAGGAGGATCCGGCGATCTGGCGGGCGGGCGTGCTGCGTTGAGCCATAACCGCCCTCGAAGGGCGCGGGGAGCGCGACGGCGGCCGTGGATCAAGAGCCCGGCTCCTCGCAGGAAGCGCCAGTCACCGGGATGACGTCGAACCGGGCCGCGACGGGATTCGCGCGCCAGGCTTGCCGCACTCGAGTCGACTGCCGGTCCTTGGCTGCGCTCACGGCAATCGCGACAACGCGCGCGTCAATCTTGCCCTCGACCTCGCATGAGCCGAGATAGAGTCGCTCGTCGTTCGCAATCGGCGGTATGCGCAACTCGGCGCGCACGATGCGGTTTGGCAAGCCGCGAGTCGTCGCTGGGCCAAGGGTATCGAGCCAGATCATGTCGCCGCGCGGCGTGTTCACGTGCGCGAAGTCGAAGCTGCCGGCCAACCCGCCGGTCGAGGGCGGAATGACGGCGCCGCCCTCGAAGTGGAAGCCGTCGGGCAGCACGTCGTACTGGAGGCCCACGTAGTCGTTCGCCGGTGTCGCCGCGTGCGTCGCCCGCCGTGCGGCGACGGCGGTGTCCGCGCGCGCTCCGCTGCGCTGGTCTTCGCCGGTGCACGAGACAACGCCAGCGATGAGCGCGATTCCGCTGGTCAACGCCGCTCGGCGCATTGCGCGAGACGTCACGCTCGCGGCAACCGGTCGTCACGCAGACGGGCGTAGAGATACTGATCGAGACTTCGCCCATCCTTCAACGCGCTCTGCCGCATCAATCCTTCACGCTGGAACCCGGCCTTCTCGAGAGCGCGGCACGACGCCGCGTTCGTGGTGAACGGCACCGCGAATACGCGCATGAGCCCGCGCGCGGCAAACGCGTGTTCGGTGACGAGTCTGATCGCCGCGGAGGCGATGCCGCGGTTCCAGAGATCCTCGCCGATCCAATATCCGACCTCCGCGGCAATGCGCTCGATGTCGCTTCCGGGATGGAGCGAGATCCCACCGACGGCGTCGCCGCGTACATCGATCGCGAAGCTCGTCTCGTCGTCGGCGGCCAGCACGTGCGCGATATACGCCGCGCCGTCGGACTCGGTGAACGGATGTGGAAACCTGTCGCGCAGATTCTCCCACACCCGCCGATTGTTGCCGTGGCGCGCGAGACTCGCCGCGTCGCCGACGCGGTAACTCCGGACCGTGCACTCGGCTGAGCTGAACTCCATCGAACAAGAATGACACGGTTGCCCCGTGGATGAAAGCGGATTGGAGTGAAACAATTCTCATTCATTTCGGTGCTCGCCTGACGGGGCCTGTGGCATTAGTATCGCACGGTGCGCCCGATCCTTTTCCACGTGGGCGGTCGCTAAGCGAATCGATCGACTCGGACGCCCCGACGCCGGCCGATCAAACCCGCCGCCGTCGGGCGCTGTCCAACCGCCATGGAGACCCTTCGGCAGGACATCCGCTTTGCGTGGCGCACCATCAATCGCGCCCGCGGGGCCATGAGCGTGGCGGCGCTCTGCCTCGCTCTCGGCATCGGCGCCAACACCGCGATCTTCTCGGTGGTTCGCGCGGTGCTGCTGCAATCGTTGCCCTATCACGAACCCGATCGGCTCGTGAACGTGCGCGAATCATACACGTCGCGGGGCGAGACGCACACCGGCTCCGTCGCGCCGCCCAATTATTTCGCCATTCGGGACCAGGTGCGCGAGCTGACGGGCGTCGCGGGGTACTTCCCCCAGACTCGCGACTTGGGCGACGTAGCGAATCCGGAACATCTCCAAGGCCAGCGCGCCACGGCCAACCTGTTCGAGGTCCTCGGCGCGCGACCGCTCGTCGGACGCACCTTCGTGCCCGCCGATTCCGAGGCGACTGCGCCGCTCGTCGTGGTCCTCAGCGAGGCGCTCTGGCGGCGCAGCTTCGGGGGCGATCCCCATGCCGTCGGCTCGTCGATCCTGATGAGCAATGTCGAATACCGAGTGATCGGGGTCATGCCAGCGGGCTTCGACTTCCCGGTGCAGACGGTTCACAACGATTTCTGGACAGTGATCGACTGGGCGAACATTGGCGGCAGGGCGAGCCGGCGCAACCACTCCCTGACACTCGTGGCGCGGCTCGCTGCCAGGGCCGACTCGGCGAGCGCCGCCCGCGAGCTCGCGGGGATTGCGCGCACGCTGGCGCAAGATTTCCCGGCAGCGCAGACCGGGCGCGGTTTTGCGCTGACCAGCGTGGCCGACAACGTCGTCGCCAAGGTGCGACCCGCGCTGCTGGTGCTGCTCGGTGCCGTAGCGCTCGTGCTGCTCATCGCCTGCGCGAACGTCGCCAACCTCCTCCTCGCTCGCGCGGCCGGCCGGCGTCGCGAGCTGGCGATTCGCACCGCACTCGGCGCGGCGCGCGGGCGTCTCGTGCGTCAACTGCTGACCGAGAGCGCGATGCTCGCCGCCATCGGCGGCATTCTTGGCTTGGCAATCGCGCGCCTCTCGCTGGCCGCGCTCGTGCGATTGGCGGCCGACACCCTGCCGCGCGCCGAGTCGATCCGGCTCGACGCAACGGTCGCCGCGTTCGCCGTCGCGGTGTCGATCGCGACGGGCCTCCTATTTGGTCTGGCACCGGCGGTGCGAACCACGCGCACGAACCTGCGCGACGACCTGTCCGACGCGGCCGGGCGAAGCAGCGCGGGGGCGGCGCGACATCGCACGCTCGACCTGCTCATCGCCGCCGAGATCGCGCTCTCGCTGATACTGCTCGTCGGCGCGGGACTCGTCGTTCGCAGCTTCGTCGCGCTGCTCGATACCGACGCCGGCTTCCGCGCCGAGCGCGTGCTGTCGTTCCACACCACGCCGCCGGCTGGGCAGTTCGCGGATTCCACGCGCTACGCGCAGTTCTACGGGCAACTGCTCGCGCGCGTGCGTCAGCTTCCTGACGTGCGTATGGCCGCATTCACGAGCCTACTGCCGATCGAGGACGGACCGACCGACCGTTACTTTGGCGTCGTCGGCCGCGCCGTCGACAGCACGAATCTGCCCGATGCCGAGATGCGCGTCGTCAGCAGCGCGTACTTTCGCACGCTCGGCATTCCCGTGCTCGTGGGGCGGGAGTTCGACGACCGCGACGACGCGCTCGCAGCGCCGGTCGTGATCATCAACGACCGAATGGCGGCCCAGTTCTTTCCCGGCCAGAATCCAATCGGTCAGCGCATCAATGGGCTCGATTCACGGCAGTTCACGATCGTCGGCGTGGTGAAGGCGGTGCGCCAGATGGGGCTCGACCAGGCGGCACGCGCAGAGCTCTATCTTGCGGCGCCGCAAGCGACGAACCTGTTCGGGCCCGCGGCATTCGTCCTCTCGACGCGCGGCGATCCGGACGTGCTGGCGCCGGCCATCCGGCGAATCATGCACGACGTCGCGCCGAGGCAGCCGGTGTATCAACTCGCGACGATGACGACGGTCGTGTCGCGTTCGCTCGCCGGGCGCCGTCTCGTGCTCGTGCTGCTTGGGGCATTCGCGGCGTTGGCGCTCGCTCTCGCGGCGGCCGGCGTCTACGGCGTGATGTCATACGCGGTATCGCAGCGTACGCGAGAGATCGGTATTCGAATGGCGCTCGGCGCGCAGGCCTGGGACGTGGCGACGATGGTGCTCCGGAGTACCGGGTCCGTCACCGCGACGGGCATGGCGGCGGGTCTCCTAGGCGCCGCGCTGATCACGCGGCTGATGCGGGGGCTCGTCTACGGCGTGAGCACGTACGACCCGCTCACGTTCGTCCTCGTGCCGGCGATGATTGCGGCGGTCGCGATCGCCGCTGGCATCGTGCCGGCGGTGCGCGCCGCGCGCGTCGATCCGCTGCGAGCGATGCGCGTCGAGTGAACCGCGTCAGCCGGCGCGATACATGATGACGCGCACTTTCTCGAGGGTGATCAAGCCGCCGCCGAGCATGGCGTCGAGCTCCGGAAGGACGGCGTCGATCTTCTCTTGGGTCTCGATGCACTCGACGACGATCGGCAGATCGGTCGAGAGCTCGACGAACCGGTCGGTGTGAATCTTGGAGGTGGCGCCGAAGCCCATGATGCCGCGGAAAACCGTGGCACCGGCGTAATGCCGCGCGCGCAGAAGCTGCACGATCTGCTGGTACAACGGTTTGCCCTCGTGCTTGTCGGATTCGCCGAGGTGGATGCGCATCAAGACGCGTTCGCCCTGTAGGCCGTGCATGGAAGTCTCCGGTTGCGTCATGCGCTCTGACGGAGCGCGATGAGCCAGTTGGCGGCGGCGATGCCAAGCACCGTGGCGACGAGTGCGAAGGCAACGCTCGTGCCGACATAGAGCGACGCCCGCCCGTATTCGCCGTCTTGCAGGAGCGTGATCGTGTCGAAGCTGAAGGTCGAGAAAGTCGTGTAGCCGCCGCAGAATCCCGTCGTGAGAAAGATGCGGAGCTCGGGGCCAATCGTCGCCGACTGCAGCGCGTAGCGCGCGAAAAGGCCGATCAGGAAGCTGCCAGTGATGTTGATGACGAAGGTGCTGGTCGGGAAGATGCCGGCGCGCGGCTGAATGAAATCGCCGAGGTAGAATCGCGCGAGTCCACCCAGTGCGGCGCCGAAGGCCACGGCCCAGAACAATTTCACGATCGCTCGTCCTCTGGCGGATGGTACAAAAAAATCCTGCCGGGTCCAGCTGGACCGGGCAGGAGTCATCAGCGTCCGACGGCGACGCGGTTTCGGCGAACTCCATCGCCATGTATTGTGACCGGAACGCTACGACGGATCCAGCGGCTTCGTCAAGAGCCGACTCATTGCTTGCCTTACGCTCAGCGACGGCGGCCCCCGTCGGGATGGCAGGACTCGTCGACGACGACCGTGCTCGCCAGAATGAGCACGTCGTCCTCTCCGTTCTCGATCTCGACGCCGTAGGTGTCGCCGAGCGAGAACCACTTCTTGGAGACGGTGGCGACGACGCGGCCGGCGCGGGTGAAGGTGTATTCGTGATCCAAAAGGTCGCCCTCGGCCTCGAGGTCGTCGGGGCCGGGCACGTCGATGGTGAATCGGTGATGGAAGGGCGAGAAGAGATGCTTCTGCACGACCGCGGCGACGGCGCCGCTGCGGGAGATCTCGTATGTGCGGCCCAACGCGAAGATCGTCTGCTTGATGAACGCGAGCTCGTGCCCGGAGAGATCTTGAAACGAGAGCTGGTCGCCGATGCTGAATGCTTTGCCATCGACGAAGTACACGTCGCGGTTCTGGTCGTCGCGGATGTAGAAGTCGTCGCCCCACGACAGCAGCTTTTGCTTGAGCACGTAGCGCATCAGGTCGGGCCAGCGTCGCCGAGCATGTAGTCGAACTCGTAGGAGTGTTTCCCGCCGGTGATGATGATTCGCATCGTGCCGGCCAGCCCGGTCAGCGCGCCGGTCGCCGAGTCGGGAACGACGGTGACGCTGAGGCGGGGGGCGCCTCGCGACATCGTGCCGCTGTGCTGGAGTGCGAAGGTGCCCGAGCGGCCATGCAGGCGCCCGCTCACCCGCTCGATTGCCACATAGCCGGCCGACGCTTGCACCGAGGTGCCCGCGCTCAACATTTGTCCCACGCTCGAGCCTTCGAGATCGCCGTGATAGTGCTTGTCGAGCGAGTAGCGGCCAAACATCGGATCGTCGACACCGGCGCCGAAGGGCAGTGGGTCGAGCTTGATGTCGAACGTACCAGTAGCGTGCGGCATGCTGAACGATACCGCGCGAGCGGGGGGCGCGTCAGACGTCGGGCTGTACGGCGGCCAGGCAGAAGGTGCAGCGCGGGTACACGCGAACGCGGCCGTGTCAGCAGCCCGCGCTGCGGCGACTCATGCTCCCGGGTGGTAGACCCGCTCGGTATGCCCTTTGAGTTGCGACGGGTAGTAGTACACCTCGCGCAGGTTGCCGCTCGCGTAGCGCGTCGCCTCGTCATCGAAGTGCTTGGACTTCGGGTCGCCGCTCTCGCCGCCCGCCGTCACCGCGCGGGCGCGTACGCTGTCGCCGAACTCGATAACCGCGACGAAGCTGTTGCCGCTCGTGCCATACCACTTCTTGGTGTTTGGGTAGGCGCGCGCGCCGAACGACGCCAGCGATCCCCAGCGCGACGACACGAACGGCACCGGGATGCTTGGCGCGGCGTCGTCGAAGGTGCCGACGATGTTGTCGTTGATCCGCTGGAAGCGATTGATCTCACCCCACGGCGTTTTCCACGAGCCGAAATCCGCCGCGAGCTTGTCCGACGCTGCGGCGAGCGATTGGACGAGGGGTGCCGCGGGCGCGCCGTCGGCCGCGAAATCTTCCGGCTGCTTGCCGGCGCGCCGGGCGTCCTGGCCGACGCGCCGCAGCACGTCTTCGCCCCAGAACACAGCGAGCGACGTCGGGACGGATGCCGAACCCCAGCGATAGTCCCACGGGCGGAGCATCGCGATCTGTTCGGCGAGCTTGGCCTTGAGGGGATTGGACGCCGGGGTCGCGTCGTACGCCTTGAGGAGCGCCGGGATCATGTGAGCGAACGACGGCAAGTAGCTGTCGAACGCCGCCTGCGTGAGGAGCGTGTTGAGGGTGAAGTCCTTCTTGTTCGAGAGGACTCGAATGGCGTGGTAGCCGCGTGGCGATTCTTCGCGCCCGTTCTCGACGTAGGGGGGAAAGTCCTCGCGCTTGGGGCTCGACGGGCCGGCCGCCGACCAGGGCCAGTTGTTGCTGTTGTAGATCCAGCCGCTCGCCGGGTTGAGCAGGTGCGGCGAGTCGTCGACCGAGAGGAGGCCGTGCCAGTCAGTGGCGGGATCGCTGCCATCGACCGGCTTCGTCCAGTCGAACTTCGGATCGCGCCTGGGGATGAAGTTTGCCTGGAAGTAGGCGATATCGCCGTCTTTGTCGGCGATGATCGTGTTGTTCGACGAGTTGGTGTGGAGCTCCATCGTCTGGCGGAACGACTTGTAGTCGTGCGTCTTGGTCCGCGTGAACGACTGCGTGAGCGCCTTCACGGGCTCTTGCATCATCGCGAACGTGACCCACTTGTCGCCTGCCGCGTGCGTCACGGGGCCATGCATCGTGCGGTAGACGGTGAAGCTCTTCTTCGCGGTCCCACCCGGCGTCTTGTACGACACCATAATCGTGTCGACGATCATCGGCAGCTCGTCGGCGCCGTGCTTGTAATAGTAGCGGTCGCCCTTTTTGCTCACCGTTTCGAGGAATTCGTCGAGCTGGTCGGCGCCCGTCGACGTATGCATCCAGCCGATGTGATCGTTGAAGCCCTGATAGACGAAAAATTGGCCCCAGGTCACGGCGCCGTACGCGTCGAGTCCTTGATCGCTCTGCATCTGTACTTCGGCGCGGAAGAAGAACGAGGTGTGCGGGTTGATGAGGAGCAGCGCGTGGTGGTCGACGGTGTTGGCAGGCGCGATGGCGATGCCGTTGGAGCCCGTCGGCTCGGTGTACGTGTCCTGGTCGGCGCCTGGCGCCGGCGCGGGAACGTTCGAGTCCTTGCCGTAGAAGGCCGCCAGCTGGTTGAGATTCACTCGCTCGAAGTCGGGGCCGATGCTGCCGTCGCTGAAGCTGAGCGACATCCATGGATCGAAGTGCGTGATGACGAGCGGTTTGACCGACGGATGACTGTACAGGTAGTAGTTCAACCCATCAGCCCACGCGTTCATCAGCGTCTTGAGCCAGGCCGGGCTCGAGGCGTACTTCGCCTTCATCGAGTCGGGGTTCACGAACAGCCGCACGCGCAGGTCGCGATACACGGCTCCCTCGCCGTCCGCCTCGGCGCGGCGCCCCATCGCGTCGAGGTAGTTGTTCTCGACCCGGTTGAAGTCGTCTTCGGCCTGCGCATAGATGAGCCCGAATACGGCGTCGGCGTCGGATTTCCCATGAACGTGCGGGATGCCCCAATCGTCGCGCGTTATCGTGACGTTGCGCGCTTCCTGCTTCCAGCGCGAGAGGTCCGCGCTCGTGGGGCTTTGGGCGCCGGCAGCCGTGGCCGCGGCGATGAGTGCGAAAGCTAGGGTCTTCATGAACGACTCATGAACGGGTGAGAGAGACGGCTTGAAACATGCGCCGGGCGCGCCCGGGCTGCCATATCGCCCCCCTGGCCGCGGCGCACGCCGGGCATGTCAGCGAACTGTCGGGCCTGGGGAGTGGCATGGTCGTGCTCCGCGGTGCGCGGTATAGTTATCCGAATCCCCGACTTTCGCGAGAGGAGCTACTCATGCGTCGCTTGACCAGCAGTGTCGTCGCCGTTGCCGCCGTCCTGATTCTGCCCCAAGTGGGCGCCGCCCAGGGCGGGATGGACGCCTCACGGAGCGTCGCCGGCGGCGGCATCTCAGCCCCGGGCTGGATGGGCGCCGTGGATCCGACGGAGGGAGGGATGTCGGCGAAGGACGCCAAGCTCAGCCTGAGCGGCGGCACGTTCAGCGTCACGACCGGTCCGGCCATCACCTATTGGAACCCGGCCAACACGGCGGCCGGCGACTACACGGTCAAGGCGACGTTCACTGAACCGAAATTCATGAACTTGAACAACCATCCGCACCCGTACGGCATCATGATCGGCGGTAACGACCTCGGGACTGCAAACGCGAGCTTCCTGTACTGCGAGGCGTACGGCACCGGGCGATTCATCGTCCGCGGCTTCGGACCGTCGGTGTTCAACGTCACGTCCCGCGCCGAGGCCAATCCGGCCATCCACAAGGCCGCCGGCCCCGGTCAGCCGGTGACGCAGGAGATCGCGATGTCGGTGAAGGGCGACAAGGTCACCTGCTCGATCAACGGGACCGTCGTCGGCACCTACGACAAGAGCGCGGTCGTCGGCGAGGGCAAGCTCAAATCGCTCGACGGCGTGTACGGGATCCGGTTCGCCCACAACACCGAGGGGACGGTCTCCGGCCTGACGATGACCAAGCCGTAAGGTCGAGACGGCGACTACTGCTCCGGTGGGCGAATGACGACTGTCATCGCCTGAAGCCCCGCCTGTTTCCACTCCACGTCCGTGGTCGAACCTGGGGCCACGGCGTGGAGCCGCACGACATCGCCGAGGGGTGCGCCGCAGATGGCAAAGCGCCCGCTAGAGTCAGAGCGGGTCTCGAGATCGGGGCGCGTGGCTAAGTCGGCTCCCGGCCGCCAGATGGCGTCGAGTTGCACGTCGGCGATCGGCGCGGCGGCCTGGTTGACGACACGGCCGAGGAGCACACCGGTGCCGTCCGGCTTACGCTGTCCCTCGCACGCGTTTGCGACGAGTTGCGCCGCCGAGAGGTAGACGATGTTCGCGGTGCGATGGTTGCCTTGGCGTACATCGATCAGTCGCCGTCCGCGCGACACACTGACGCGCGCCAATGCGTCGTCCGACGCCATGACCATATATGTACCAGGCAGCACACCGGTCAGGGTGAAATTGCCGGCCTCGTCGGTCACAGTCGAGTCGGGCGAGTCGTCGAGCCAGACCGTCATTCCGCCGATGGGCGTTCCCGCGTCGGCGACGAGTTGCCCGGATACCGTGCGCAACGTGGTATCGCGCCACTGGCGGCCGTCGGGCCAGGTCGCCGTGACAACCCGTCCGCCGTCTTCACGAACGTTGATCAATCGCACATTCGTCCGATCGCGCCGATCGAACAGTTTGCGCTTGATCCCCGGGAGCGTGATTGGGTCGATGACCGACAGGCGTGCGCTGCGGATCTCCCAGCGCGTGATCATTGGCGCGCCAGTCGGCATGACGGTGAATATCACCTCGCCTCCGCTAATGTCGGCTTCGCGCTCGAGATCGGTGTAGTTGAACTCGAGCGAGCGGAGCGCGTGTGCGGACGGCGAGAGCCAGAGGACGCCCTTGACGTCGACGAGGGTGTCGCGCATCCGATCGGCGACCGGCTCGAACCCGATGCCAACCTCGCCCGCGTGCGTGCCCGATCCGTCGACGACACGGAGGCAGTGCGTCTCAGCGAAGGTTTGGTCGAGCAACACAGCATCGTCGGGTGCGAAGAAGGTTCGGTCGCCGTGCGCTTCCAGCATGTACCCTTCGGTGACGAATTCGCCCGGCGGTCTCGCGGACACGTAGGACCGGTCGCCGCGGAGCAGCCGCAGCGTGATGGTTTGGTCGCTCGGCTCGTGCGTGCGCGGATCGACGTAGCGCTTGTATGATTTCATCTCGAGCGCCGGCGCGCCGACGTCGCGGGCGACGACGCTCGCCAAGAGCGCGGCGCGTGCCTGCTCCCACAGGCCGAGCGCGGCGTTCGTGCCCTTTTCGCCGGGACAGATGCGCCGGCGCGACGACGCGACCGTGTCGAGCGTGAGCGGAATCGAACCCATCGCCACGTCGAACAGCGTGTCGCTCGCCGCGCGACCCACAGCAACGACGACGGGCCTGAAGCCGATGTGCACGACGTGCAGCTGTGTGGCTCCGATCACGCGGATGACGGCGAACTGGCCGTTCTCGTCGGCGAGCGCGCGAGCGAGGAATTTGCCGCCGCCGTCCGTGAGCCAGACGACGGCGCCGGCGAGCGGCTGGCGGCTCAGCGAGTCTCGCACGGTGCCGCGCACGCGCTGCGCCGCGGCGCCGGTCGGCGACAGCACGGTTCCGGTCAGGGCGAGCGCAAGGCTAGCCACGGCCAGGCCGGTGAATGGGCGCAGGCCACGGCCCGCGGGCATCCTAGCTAAACACCGGTTCGACATTCTGACTGAACGACTGCATCTGTCGAAGGACCATGTCGTAATACGTGCCGCGCCGAGCCATCAAATCGTCGTGGCTGCCTCGCTCGAGGATCCGCCCGTCTTCCATGAGCAAGATGATATCGGCGCGGCGAATCGTCGAGAGCCGATGCGCGGCGTCCTCCACCTCGGCGTCGGTTGCGTCGTGGAGTCCGTAGGCGATGTTGTCGCGCACGGATCCGTCGAATACGAAGACCTCCTAGCCGAAGGCGCCCGCGCGACGTGCGCTCGTTCATCGCTCGCGGCTCGGCGGCTCTTGTGCGATCGACTCAATCACGTCGCCTTCCATGATTCCGTCGACGACCTCCATGCCACTCACGACGTCGGCGAAGAGCGTGTAATTCCGATCGAGGCGCTGGTTGTCACGGAGATTGAAAAACCATTGCGCGTCTCCGGTGTCGTGTCCGCGGGTGCTCATGCCGACGGTCCCGCGCAGGTGCGGCACCGTGCCGAGCTCGTCGCGCAGGTACTGATCGTAGCCGACGAACTCGTTTGCTCCGGGACCGCCGCCCTGCACGACGAAATCCGGCTCGACTCGTTGCCATAGATGGCCGTCGTAGTAGCCGCTACGCACAAGGGCGAGCACGCGCGCGGCCATCATCGGCGCCACGTCGCCGCGGAGCCGGACGACGAACGATCCGCCGCCGCTCTGCGGCGCCAACGTCACGCGCAGGCGCACGTCGGCGCCGAGGGCGAGCGCGACGAGCCCGGGCGGAGCAGACGAGTGATTCGGCGGCGGGCGGTCATCGCCGGGCGGGCGCCCGGCCGACGAGAGGAGCGCCAGCCGCGCGTCGCGTGCCGACGCGATCTGCCGCTTGACCCATTTCTCGAACGTCGCATTGAGCGCCGGGCGAACATCGGGGCGCAGCGAGCTGTCGAGCGCGATCGCCGCGGCGCGCACCGCTTGTGCCCCGTCTGACGCCAGCGCCGCGAGATAGATGTCATCGTCCGCGTGGTGCGTGATCTTGCTCAACGCGGCGATGGCGGCCTCTTTGACGTTGTCGTCGGCGTCGGTTGCCAGCGCGCGGAGCCGCGCCGTGTCGCCGACGAGCCCTGCGGCGCGCGCCGCGTACATGCGGACCTCCCATTGGGGATGGATCGCGAGCTGCGCGACTCGACCGCGCGCGGAGTCACGGCGAATGCGGGCCAGCGTGACGAGTGCGTGCCCCGCGGCCTGCCACGAGACGCCGCCGGCGGCGCGTCGCGACGCGTCAGCCGGAAGTGAGTCGATCCACCGCTTGATCGTCGACATGAACGCGGTGTCGAGCACGCAAGTCGAGGGCGCGAGGTCGACGGCGCGAAGCCGAACGTGCCAGACGCTGTCGTCGAGCGCGGTGGCAAGCGCAGCGCAGTCGTTGCGCTCGGTCGCGAGCGCGCGGTAGCGGAGCCGCCAAGCCGGTTCGGGCCACACTACGAGCGGCGGCGGCGGCACGACCGCGGACAAAGAATCGCGCGAGACGAACAACGAATCGCGTATGCGGCCGAACGCGCGGCGCGCGATGGCGCGCACGCGCGGGTCGCGATGGTGAAGGGCGGCGGTGATCGCCGGGTCAGCTTCGTCGCGGCGGTCTTCGGCGACGAGCGCGCGCGCGACGAGGCCGCTGTCCGCGGGCGTGAGCTGCGCAGCGAGCGGCGGACGCGCGGCCGGCAGGTACAGCGCGACGACGAGCCACGCGGCGTGGTGAACGCGCCGCGCGCGGTGCAACATGAGCGACATCGTGTGCCCCCCTTCCTCCGACGTCAGCAGCCCTCGGTCGAACGGCGCGTCCCGTGTTGCCGCCCGACGTCCTTACTCGCTCGGCGGAGCGCTGATCACCGGCAAGCCGGCCGCCTTGCGCTTGGAATTGAGAGCGGCGAGACCGGTCGTACGGAGCGCGTTCCACTTCGCGAGCACGGTATTGGACTGAGCGCGCGCATGATCCGCAGCGGCAACCTCGCTCGCCGTCGGCGTCACGTCTGCGCTTTGCATTGCCATCGCCGCGGCCATGGTTTCGGTGCTGGTGCTTTCCAGCGTGGGGGCCGGCGGGGAGCCGGCGGCCCCGCGCCCGGCGAAGCCACCGCCCCCTCGTCCACCGCGACCTCCGCGACCACCCGCCGCCGGCGGGGGCGCGAGCGAATCGATGCGCGCTCTGAACGCCACCGCGTTGGCGTCGCTGGCGCTTTGCAACGCGCCGGCGAGGGCGCGTGCCTGCTCGTACGCCGCGTGATCTGCCGATGCGGCGCCGTAGAGCTCGCGCGTCAACGACGCCAACTCGGCGAGGCCCGCGGCCGGTGTCTTGACCCGCGGATCCAGCTCGAGCGCGAGCGGTTGCGTGTACGACTTGCCGTCGACCGTGAGCCGCACAGTGTAGTTGCCAGGCGGGGCCCACGGCGCATTCACTGCGGCGTACGTGCGATGCGGGACGGCGCCGTTCGATCCGCCGCCGCCCCCGCGGCCGCCGCCTTCGCCGATAGGATCGTAGCGCTGATCCCAATTGAACCGGTGCACGCCTGCGTGCGCCGACAGGAGCATCGCCGGCGCCGGCCAGTAGAGCGGGAGGCCGCAGTCGGCGAGCGTCGGCGTTTGCTGGCAGAGCGTGTTGTACTTGGCCGGGTCGGTCGCCGGGTCGGCTCCGCGAACGATTTGGTTGTCGCTCGAGTAGGAGCGAATCACCGCGCCGCCGGCGCCGAGGATGTCGAGTTTTATCGGGCCGCTGGCGTTCGACGGTAGGTAGTAGTCGATCAGCGCGCCCGGTGGCGGATTCTCACCCGCGGGAAGCTCGGGCGGCCAGGGCGTGGGATCATTCGTCGCAAAGCGAACACGGAGCGTCGTCTCGGGTTTGAACAGGTACGCCGCGTGCGCGCTCTCCGCCGCCGCAAACTGCGCGTGCTGCCGGAGCGGCGTCAGGTCGTCGAGGATCCAAAAGCCGCGGCCATGCGTTGCGGCGACGAGGTCGGCGCAGTGGCAGATCGAGTCGTCCTTGACTTGGATATCGCGCACCGAGATCGGCGGCATATCGAGCTTGAGCGACGACCAGTGATCGCCGTCGTCGTACGACACCCAGACCTGGAGCTCGGTCGACGCGTATAACAATCCCTTGACGCGGGGATCCTCACGGATCGCGTTCGCCACCGCTCCCGGCGCGATGCCGTTGTCGATCTCCGTCCAGGTCTTGCCGCCGTCGTGGGTCCGCCAGAAGTGCGGATTCATGTCGTCGACGCGCATCGTATTCGCGGCGGCGTAGGCGGTGCCGTTGTCGAAGTGGCCGGCGTCGATGTTGAAGATGCGTGTCCACGGCTTGATCGCCGCCGGTGTCACGTTGGTCCAGTGCGCGCCGCCGTCCATCGTCACCTGGATGTTGCCGTCGTCCGTGCCGGCCCAGATCACGTTCACGCTCCGCGGCGATGCCGAGAGTGCAGTGATCGAGCCCTGCGGGCCCGGCGTCACGGTGCTCGCGTATTTGCCGGCGTTCGCCGGAACGGCCCACGTCTGCCGCGCGAGATCGGGACTGATCCGCGTCCAGCTGTGCGCCTCATCGGTCGACTTCCACACCGCGTCCGATGTGTAGTACAGCACGTGCGGGTCGACGCGCGACCACTCGATTGGCATGGTGCGCACATTGCGCCCGAATTGCGCGCCGCGCTGCTCGGTACTCGGTCCGACCACGGTCGTCTGCCCTGTCTTGCGATTGTAGAGCGACACGTTCGACCGCTGGCTGCCGTACACGAGGTCCGGATTCTTCGGATCGGGCGCCGCCACGCCGTATTCCTGGATGTTCACCGGATGCCAGTCGTGGAACGTGATCTCTCCGTCCATCGACTGACTCTCGACGCACGCCGAGCCGGAATCCTGCTGGCCACCACAGACGCGGAACGGGAACGAGTTGTCGGTGGACACGTGATACATCGCCGCGGTCGGCTGGTTGTACCAATTGCTCCACGAGAGTCCGCGATTCGCCGACACGACCGCGCCCTGATCGGCCACCTGCAGAATGATGTTCGGGTCGTTCGGATTGATCCACGTTCTCTGATAGTCGTCACCGCCCGGCGCGCCACGCACTGCCGACCAGGTCGCGCCGCCGTCCTCGGTACGCCAGAGCACCGTCGACGAGCTGTAGACGACGTTCTCGTTCTTTGGATCGACGACGATCGTCGGCAGATCACCGCCGCCGATACGCACGAGCGGGCGGTTGTCCGACACCGCGCCGGGATGGTCGTTCACCGCGAGGTGCCAGTGCTCGCCGGCGTCGGTCGACTTGTAGAAGCCGACGCCACCTCCGCCGCCGCCGGCCGCGAATCCAGCGCCGCGTCCACCACCTCGCCCACCTCGTCCGCCGCCGCGGCCGCCGGGTGCCACTTGGTCATTCGCCGCCGGCGGGGGAACCGGGGCCGGCGCCGCAGCCACCATCGCGTACAACGTGCGCGGATTGCTTGGCGCGATCGCGATGTTTGCCTCGAGCACCGGCGGCAGGCCGTCGTCGATCTCGGCCCATGTGCTGCCGCCATCGGTCGACTTATACACTCCGTGCGGCGCGGCGCCGAACCCGCCGCCCTCGATGAAGCTCTGCTGCTGCTCCCAAAGAGCCGCATACACGATGTTCGGATTGCTCGGGTCGATGCGAACGTCGTTGCCGCTGGTATACTCGTCCTTGTACAAGACCTTTTGCCACGTCTTCCCGCCGTCGGTCGAGCGGAAAATGCCGCGTTCGGCGTTCGGTCCGTACGGATGGCCGAGCGCGGCGACAAACACGCGGTTTGGGTTGGTTGGGTCGACGTCGACGTAGGCGATCATCTGCGTGTCGTGGAGCCCGACGTTCGTCCAGGTCTTGCCGCCGTCGGTCGACTTATAGACGCCGTCGCCAGTCGCCAGATCCGGTCGAATGATTCCAGCACCCGTGCCGACGTAGATGACGTTCGGATCCGACGGCGCCACAGCGATGGCACCGATCGATCCCGTGCCCGCGGAGTCGAAGACCGGCACCCAGTTCGCGCCGTAGTCAGTCGACCGCCAAACGCCGCCGTTGTCGAAGCCGGCGTAGAACACGTTCGGTTGGCTCGGAACGCCCGCTGCGGCGCGCGCACGGCCGGCCCGAGTGGGGCCGATCTCGCGCCAGTGCATGGCCGAGGCGAGGTCGACCGATTGGGCGGCGAGCGGTGCGGTCGCGAGGGCGAGAGCGCCGAAGGCGGCGGCGGTGAAACCGACGAGACGCACGAGAGCTGAATTCACGAGGAAATTGCGCATGCCTCAACGTTGGAGTTTGCGCCGGACGTGCGCAACCGGTCGGCGCCGGCAGCCACCGCGTTGCCCACGCGTGTGCCGCCCGGCAGATTCCAATGGCACGCAGGCCGCACATCCCTCGCACGCCGCCGCTCATGTCACGCTTTCTTTCCGCCGTACTCGCGGGCTCGCTCGTCGCTGCTTCGCTGCACGCGCAGTCCGTCAAACCCGTCTGGCCCGACGAAGGCCCGTTCAAGTGGGCGCCGCGCCCGACCTCTCCCGATATCACCGCCAACGATCTCCGCACCCGGCTCTACCAGTTCGCCGATGACTCGATGCAGGGACGGCGCATCGGCGAACCCGGGAACTACAAGGGCACGGCGTACATCGCGAGCGAATTCAAGCGGATTGGCCTCGCGCCGGGCGGCGAGAAGGGCACCTACTTCCAGGAGCTGCCGTACGGTCCGCTCGGCTTCGACAGCGCGTCATCGCGGCTCATCGCCGCCAGCTCGCCACTCACCGCGAGCACGGAGTGGGTCCCGATCGCTCCGACGGCGGCGAACGGCTTTGGGAGCACCGCGGACCTGAACGCCCTGCCCACCGTGTTCGCCGGCCGCTGGGGCGATACGACTCCGCTCGATCCCGCGACCTTCCGCGGCAAGATCGCCGTGTTCATCGCCACCCCGGCCGCTGCCGGTCTCAGTGGCGGGCGGGGCGGCGCGGGCGGCGCCGGTGGGCGACTCGAGCGCTGCGATTCGATTCCGAGCAAATTCGGCGCGGAAGCCGCGGTGCAGGTCGAAGCCGCCATCGCACGTATCGACGCCGCCGACAGCGCCGCTGGCCGTGCGCGTCGCGGTCGCGGCGGGCGTGGTGGCAACGCGGTGCGCGACCGTCGAGCGGAAGCTGCCGGCGCGGCCGGTATACTGTTGATCGCCCTCGATCAGGCGCCGCGTGCGGCGATCCAGGGCGCGTTCGC